>NZ_CANUAR010000059.1:0-2810 GCF_947855755.1 uncultured Coprobacter sp. | reverse complement strand
CTTTTCCTTTCTTCCCATCGTTTGATTTTCAGTTCAAACAACTTTTCGTTTTCCGAAGTGCAGAACATGAAGCAAGATAGCAACGCCAGCTTGTAATCTAAACTTTCCGTGTTGCTGTTTGCCAAAAGGTAATGCCCTTTATATGGTTTGATCAGACGCTCCAGATAAACGGAACGATATATGATCTTATTGATGTATCTGTCAACGCGACTGCCTTGTCGCAGTTTTTTTATTTTTATGGCGGAAATGAATTTGGTCATCATGGCGATGTTATACACGCGTTTCGATTTTTCTGTAAGCTCTGCGAGCAATTCAAAAAAAGTCGGGCGCACATTCATGCTCAGGATCTCTACAAATATGGGATATAATTCTTCCAGATATTCTTTTAGGCCGTACTTAAAAGAGGTTATAGATGTCTCCTCGTCGGCGCCTTTTCGTTTTGGAGCATTTTCAAAAATACGACTGACCTGCTCATTGTAAAATTCTTTATAGTATTCCTCCACGGGTCTGTCAATGATCTTTTCTTCTTGATCGATCATCCTGCCGGACATTGCCGCGCGTACCATAAAGTTTTCATGGCCTTTTAATCCAAGGGAGTCAATATACTGTTCATAAGGAATTGAGGCCCCCGGAACACAATTATGTAATACGATGTTTTCCAAAGCATAGCCGTTAAACATCACCTGCATTTCCAAAGAAAATATCACCGACAGGATTTTCCTATCGACCTCGTCATGTACAATGCCCTCAACGTTCATAATGTTCTCCTATGTCGTTCTTCTTCTAATAGTATATCAGTTTTATTCTATCATTTCAAATATTCTATCCGTCGAGTCTTGTCGAACCGTATGTGCCTTTGTCGAAAACACAAGTAAACATATATTCTATTAGAAATAGACCACTTTATATTCACAAACCACCTCTATTACAATAAAGTTATAGTCCGATAACAAGCGGAACTATATGGATGTAATGTGAGGTTTGTTATGAATAGTATCGTTCAGCGCATCAATGAACTGCGGACGAAAGCCGGCATGAGCCAAAATGAACTTGCACAAAAGATAGGCGTATCCGCAAACACGGTATATCACTGGAATAAGACCGATGCAATGCCGACCTTATCGAATGTCGAGCGGATATGTGAAGTGTTCGGAATATCGGTCGAACAGTTCTTTCACGGGCTTGGAACAAGCTCTACGGATTCAGACACCTTGAAGTTTTTGATGGAATGGCGAGCGTTATCTGCTTTGGAAAAATCCGCTGTTCGTCAAGTGATTGCCGCGTTTGAAGCCATTCGATGAGGTGAAACATGGTCAATTTGACTGAACGTATTAAAGAACTGATGGACAAGAAGAAATGGACGTGCTATGAATTGTCGGCGCAGACCGGTATTTCGACAAATGCTATTTACGATTGGTTCAAAATCGGTGCAACGCCCTCTCTTGGAAACGTTGTAAGAATATGCGATGCGATGGGTATCTCTTTGGAGCAATTTTTCTGTGGAGCAACCTCGTATCAGCTATCTGTTGAAGAGAAGGAAGTTTTAGATCAATGGTTTGCATTGTCCGATTTGGAAAAAGCAGAAATCATGCATCTGATAGAAACCTTCCGCATTATAAAAAATAACGCATGAAAAAAGGCTGCCAAGCGATCTTGCCGGGCAGCCTTTCTCTTTACAGTTCATATTCTACTTTTTCAATATCACCGAAGTAAACTTCATCTGCGTATTGCGTATATCCTCGATCGACCTTCGATGTGCGGACGTCTTTATCAAATTCATGACCGTCCCAAAGCATGACAAGCTCCAAATTGCAGCCACATTCTTTGCAACGGCTGATAAAGGTGTAGCGCAGCTCGTGCAGATGTCTGTCAGGGAAAATGCGTTTAAGAGTATCTTTCAGAGCTTCTTTGGAAATGGATTTTGCCAAGTTAAAATCGATCATATCCCATATTTTGCGAAACATGGGGGAAATCGGGATCTTTCGCCTGACAGCCGCATAGCCGTGCCGGATTTTTTCTGTTTCGCAGGATATATATGTATATCCATTTACCGTCTCGAGCTGCATGGTATTCCGTTCCCCCACGCGCATTCCGGTATAAAGAAGCACAAGTAAACCATGGATCCCTTTTAAGCTCGTGTTTGTTTTGCAGAATTCTATGAGTTTCTTTTCTTCTTCCTTTGTCAGGGGAGAGCCTTTTTTTACCTCATAATGCGGCAGTATGATTTTGGTCATAGGATTTTTGAACTCATAATCCTCTACCGCAAGTGCAAATACAGCACCAAGCAGTTGTTTTACCTTTTGCGCCGTCCTGTTTTTTCCCTGCTCTACAACGCGGAACAAGTAATCCTGTATTTCTTTGTGCGTAATTCGGTCGATGTGCTTTTCGCCGAAGTTGGGAATTATTTCCGCGTTTATCAGGTTTTCATAGCTTTTGTACGTTCCCTCTTTCAAAGTCGGTTTTTTCTCGGCAAGCCATTGCACAAGGAAGTCTTTCATTATGGGCATAACTGATGGTTTATGCTCTGTCTGTTCTAAAAGAGCTGCAAAGAATTTGCTTTTCATGACGTCGAAATCTTTGGAGGCTACTTCGATTTTATATCCATTTCGATGAAACCGTACCTGATACATTCCGCGATAGTAGCGGTAATGGATGACATTGTTGTTATAGACGAATAACTTTTTGATATCGTCAGGCATTGTGCTGATCTCCTTTTGCGTAAATTTAATCGCGCCGTTCTCTGTCAGGGTGTTATTATCTTTGACCCTGCGTTGAACCGTCTTGGTCGATGCCGCTTTTGCTAAAAGAAC
>NZ_CANUAR010000058.1:0-3159 GCF_947855755.1 uncultured Coprobacter sp. | reverse complement strand
TTGGAGCGGGTGGAGCGCAACCACGGCGCGTCATGTAAACGCTTTTAGAAGCGCCCACGGCCTCCCGATGATCGACAAAAAGGAATGGCTTGCAATGGAAATTGACCAGTAAAACCGCACAAATAAAATAATAAAGATTGTGCAAAAAGTTAATTGAAATAATGCAATAAAAAGTGTATAATAAATACATAAACAAAAGGCAAACAAACTCAAAAAGGGTTACAAAAAGAAAAGGAGAATTTATAATGACAAAGTACAATGCAATCGAAAATGAAGTTCGTGAGTCCTACAAAGAAAAGGGAAAGAACATCCGCTTTTATATCCATCATGGATATATGGCAAGTTGGTCCGATGAATACAAAAAAGAGTCCGATGAGGGCATTAGAAAATACTCCACCGACTACAGATGGAGTCAGTACCAGTCCGGAAAAATCAGCAGGGAGAAAGCTGTCGAACTGGCGGTTGTTCGTGAGCTGAAAAGATTAGAAAAAGAGCTTTTAACAGACCTTGAAAGACTGGAAGCAATCGAAAACGCTAAAATACCATCGTTTATTTCTATCAAAACAGAATGGGTTCGAAATAGAACATGGGGGAACAATCCGCACACGGAAATTTATGTGCAGGGTGTAGGCTATCATGAAGGCAGCGCATCCGGTTGTGGATATGATAAAGAAAGTGCAGCATTTGCAAGTGCCGCAAAAGGCAGTTTTGCACTTAAAAAAATTCTTTGTGAACTGAAAGAAGCCGCCTTGAAAGAAGGAAAATCCGATAAAAGTAAAACCGCTTGTACTGGGATTGATAATCGGGAAGTATGCGGATATGGCGCGGGATACGAACCAATCCCATACTTTGAAGGCGGAGTCGGAATGAATAGTATAATTTCCATCTTTAAAAGATACGGATATGAGGTTATGGAAAGCCACGGAAAAAGATATGATTCCTATGAATTAGAATTGAAAAAGGAAGAAGAATAATCCTTGTATGGTTTTCTCGCGGGTTTTACTAATAAAGCCCGCGCCCATTCCCGAAAGGGATAGCAGACAGAAAAAACAAACATGAAAAAAGAAAGAGGTAATATTATGTTAAACGCTGAGAAAATTCTGAAACTGATGGATGAATGCAAATTTGATGACGTTAGAAAACTTTGCCTGTCTGAAATTGCCGCAAAGATGAACAAGGAAAAAGGCGGGAAATCTGCTGAAAAAGCAGTAAAGGCTATGGAAAAGTATGTAAAACAGCGGTGCAGTAAAGTTAATCCGGATTTGCGTGGATGGTTTAAGGTAGATATCGGGCTTGATGGTTACTATTGTGTGTGTGATGGATACACGGCAATTTTGCTAGACCCGGAAAAAGTCGCTGATCTGCCTTTTGAGCAGTCAGCAGGAATGAACGTTGCGCAGTGTTTTCCACCTGCATGGGAAAGTTTTGAGAAAATCGAGATTCAAGAAGAAGAATTAAAAGCCGTACATAAAAACGCGCGCAACTTTACAAAAACTTTTTCTAATCGTGGAAGTAAAGGAATTATTGTAAAATTTGGGGATATGGCAATCGATACTGAACGGATGGTTGACGTTGTATCGACTTTGGGAAGTGGGACACTTTTCAAGAATCCAAACAATAAAGGCGCTTGTGTATATGAGTCTGATTTGGGAATCGGATTGATTTTACCACTGAAACCAAAGAAAGAATCTGATATTAAGCAGTATAGCGAATACGTCGAGATGATAAAAGCAAATTTATAGCATATTCGAATTATGAAAGGGAAATTATTATGAACGCAAACAAAAACACCAATATCAAAGAATGGTACACAAAAACTTTTGCTGATGATGAATTAGGAGAAAATCTCACCGAAGGCAAAACATTTTATGATTTGTTTTATGCCCTTGACCGTTACCATAACATTTATGAAGAGCTCGGGATTGATGATTCTTTAGTTAGAGAGCGACTTTTTGAAGAATTATCTTCAATCATGGGAGTTGACTATGATGAAATCTATGAGCAGTGGATGAAATGCGAAGGTTAAATTTATAGCATATTCCAAAAACGAAGGGAGAAATAACAATGGAAATAACACGGAAGAATTTGCAAAAGCTTGCTAAGAATTGTAAATACAACCCACAAGAAATAGGCGCTTGTGTTTTGCGGGATTTGGGGTATAACGTCAAAATATATATTTATAGTAATGGCGTTGCAGTCACAGACAAAAACGGAAAACTAGTTTATTTTGTGTAAAGGAGAAAAAACGATGAAAAAAGCATTGATCAAACAGAAATTGATAGGAGCAGGGATTTTCCTGATCTTCTTGTTAGGGCTTGTCATTGCAGCGGCATTGAAAGAAGATTGTACATTTTTCTTGTTTGCCTTGCCGTTGTCAGCTCGTGTAGCATTGTCGAGAAAACTTCTGTATAAATAGGGGGTAGTGGAAATGATTAAACTATTAGATATTAGATACACTTTCAAGGGAAGGCGCTGGAAAATTCCAGCCTTTTCCTTGCTCTGGTGGGCGTGTGTTTTGGCAAGTGTTGCAATCATCCTATCAATCCCGCTTTCGTTTGCCGTGATCCCGTACATTCTTTTTATTTGATTTGATGGAGGCTTTTACAATGCTGGAAAATATCAATGGCTTTATCTCATATCTTAAAATCGTAGAAAACAAGAGTTTAAACACGATGAAGGCATATCAAAGAGACTTGATAGAGTTTTCGGACTTTATGCAGGGAAAAGGGATTGGAGATGTCAAAGACGTCTCCAAAACTGATATATTGACCTTCCTGGAATACCTTAATCAGAAAGGAGATGGAACCGCGACACGTTCCAGAAAATTAAGTGCGCTTAAATCGTTCTTTGCCTATCTGTACAGTTACGATTATATCAGCAAGGAAATTACAAGGAATATCAAGGCCCCGAAAATATCAAAGAAACTGCCTGTTACCGCTACAGGTGAAGAATCGGAAAAGATCATAGATGCAGCCTTTCAAGAAGGAAAATGCGTTTTTAACAAGTATCGAGACAAAGCGATAGTATCCATTATGTTTTGCGCGGGCCTACGTCGGCAGGAAGTGCTTGATCTGAGCGTGAACGATATTGACATCGTGAGCGGTCGAGTGCTGGTTCACGGTAAGGGCGATAAGCAGCGGCTTGTATACATGAATGAAT
>NZ_CANUAR010000057.1:0-3326 GCF_947855755.1 uncultured Coprobacter sp. | reverse complement strand
CCGATTTAATGTAAGCTGAAAATCGGGCAGACCAGCATAGCTATAAATCATCGCGTAAAGACCTTTGCTTGCCAAAGATAGAGATGAGTCACACAGGACAATATTCGATACTTCGGTATATTGAAAGCGAGTATTTTGTAGATTCATGGCGCTCATCTTCTTTCTGAAAAGATTTCCAAAGATTTTTTAAAAGTAAAAAAAGGTGCCATTAAGCCTGCAATTCGCCTAATGACACCTATACTTTCTTGAAAAAAAGTTTAAAATTTTTATCAAGTAGCTATTGACTTATACGTTGCTTTCCACTATAATGAAAATACGAAAAGCAATGCGCCATTGATGTTATCAACCTTCTCCAAAAGGTTTTTAACTGAGGCGCTGTATAGTCTAATGGTCTAGACTTGCCGTACACAAGATGCTCCAACATCTGTGGCGGATTGCTTTTTAGAACCGGTTGATTGGGGCTAAAATCAACCGGTTTTTTTAGTTTGAATTTATTATAGTCTGATTTTTGTAAATTGTCAAGTTTGGGTCAGATTAACAGGACAATGAACCGAAAATGCTATGGTGTACGCAACATTGCGTACACTTTTTTTTATGAATTTCGACATTGATTTTGAAATTTTTTACAGTAAACAAGTGAGATTGTTTTTATAGGAAAGTTTATAGGCAGCCGACATGGTAATTTTTTCAGTGTTGAGTAGCTCAATGAAGGCTTCATTGAGCCGTAATCGTTCTGGATTTAATAGTGGAGGTAGAAAGTCCTGTTTGTTTGGATAATTGAACAATGTGTTTTTTCACACCGCCTACACCTTCAGTTCAGTTAACAACCACGGAAAGAACTTGTAATTGACATATCATGTTAAGCAGGGCGATAGAGCGCTTATGAGTGTTTGTGATGATAAGTATACGGACTTCTTCCAATTCATTTTTGTAACTATGAACTTTGCAAGCAAGATAAACAGTCAAATAATACGAAATTATAATTTACGTCAGATTTAGAGAGAATACGTTTCAGAACGGTATCCCGCCCGATAATCATTTTTTAAATTGCGTCGACATTACCTTGTATGATGTCTAGGTTTATCTGTAGAGGTCTTACAAATACACCAACAGAGGTATCGACAATCGCGTAAGGTAATGTCTTATCAGACATTGGCGTTAGTTTCAAATTAGTGATTACATTCCTTTGGATATACATATCCACAACTGGAACTTTTTGCCGTGGTGTGTCAGTTCTCAGATAATATTCAGTATGAAAAAGGTTCATTTCTATAAAACGTGATTACGTACATTATACGAAAAATATAATTTACTATTGTATTTATAATTATGTTATATAGTAACAGTATAAAGCAATAGCAAATATGGAAAATGTGCGGTGTGAATTTGCAAGCATAGCATTTTTACGGAAAAATGGCTCTTGTTAGGGAGCGTCTCCCTAAGACCTTTGCTAAGCTGACACAAGAATTGACAAAAAAAGGGAAGTACATTATAATGTACATACAGGGAGGTGTTTAAAATGTTGAATACAAATATCACCAATTTCAGGAAGAATATTTTTACTTTATTGGAACAGACAATCAAGTACAATGAGCCAGTAAACATTAGTACAAAGGCAGGAAATGCGGTTGTTATCAGTGAAGAAGATTATAACGGTTTGATGGAAACGGTATATCTATCATCTATTCCACAACAGCGAGAGAAAATTATAGAGGGATTGCGTACACCGCTTGATGAGTGCTTGCCAGAAGATGGGGTGGAATGGTAGTGTATACAATCGTTTACACCAAAAAGGCAGCAAGTGATATACCGAAGTTAAAGGCGGCAAGATTAGATAATAAGGCAAAAGCCTTATTGGATGTCATTCGTAAAAATCCTTATCAGAACCCACCACCTTATGAAAAGCTGGTAGGAGACTTGCAAGGTGCATATTCCAGACGCATCAATATCAAACACCGCCTTGTTTATGAAGTTCTGGAAGAAGAACAGACGGTGAAGGTTATCAGTCTGTGGACACATTATGAATTTTAACTTAAAATTGCCATAGAATGGGATTAGTCCATAGTGTTTAGCATGTTCTGTAAGAATAAGGTGTTGGAACCTTATCGTAACAATTTGCTGAGCACTGTGGATTTTTTGTATCCAAATTGATTTTATAATCTGACATATAAAAATAACAGGTTTTCTAAAAAAGAAAACCTGTTATTGCAAAAATCGACAAATTTCTTTGAAAAAATATAGAATATTTGATATAATATAGACAAAGTTAGAAGGATGTCATTTTTGAAGAGTTTTGCGATACTCCTTCTCGTTTTGAAGCATAAGGGATAGCGACATAGAGTCATCACATTTTAGCAATTTTTGAGAAGATGCCTGCTGCGCTCCCAATTGTGCTCCCATTTTGGATAAGGCACGGATTTTTGAAGCTTGCCGTCCCTGCCGTGCCTGTTTGATGGAATATACCAACATAGCTTATACCTCTTTAGTTCCATTTTGACATAGTTTATGAACGAAATACCGCCTGATACTCTGTATTATATGCTAATATGGTGAAAAATGCAAGATATAAAACGGTGAAGGTTTGGTAAAAACATATAAAAGAGAAAGGAGCCGTGGGCGGTCAATTCACTCTCTACCCACAAAAGAATATGGAACGTTATCAAGAATCCAACTTCAAAGAGTATATCAGTCGAAAAATTGGAATTAAACTGCTTGATTTTCTTCAGATTCAATCCATTATGCCAGATTTTATGGAGTTATTAAAAGCCATAAGTATACAGCGTGAAAGGGCAAGCGGTTCCGGACAGTATATGACCGCGAACTATCATCTGATGCACGACAATATTTTTGGTATTTTGGGTGGACGAGGCAGCGGGAAAACCTCGGTACTATTTTCGCTGCGTGAATATCTGATGAAAGAAAATCAGAATGATATTATTTTGCCCATTATTTCTCCGGAACTCATCAGTGAAGGTTGTTCCATGCTTTCTTGGGTTTTATCTATGTTCCAAGAAACGGTATATAACATGGAAAAATGTATACGACAGCAACCTGATGTTCTCCATGAGGTTGAAAAGCGGTATCCCTCAAGAAAACATGACTGTTATACATTTGATGACTTTGATTTGCGCCAGGAATACGATGATATTTTACAGGAATGTGGGACTTTACGCGGTTTACAGGATATCCAGCCTTACGAATATGAAGATATGATTTCGTTGCGGGCACAGCATTCGCAAAGACAATACCATTTAATGAACCGGTTGAGCCAGTTTTGGGAAAAACTTGCTTTTTTACAGCAAAAAATTACCCATCAGGAGCATACA
>NZ_CANUAR010000056.1:0-3499 GCF_947855755.1 uncultured Coprobacter sp. | reverse complement strand
TTTTTTCATGTAAAAGCACTGGAGATAAAACCGACTGTGAAGTATTACATGTCGATTTGGTTGAACGCCCTGTTCCAACAGAAGAATTATTTTCTAAAATATCTGTCATTCCATTGGAAACCAATGATAGTTCCTTTCTTGTAAGGCCTGTGAAAGTTATTATAAAAGATAACAGATATTATATTGTCGATGAAGGGGTTCCGGCTGTGTTTTCTTTTGATGAAGAAGGGCATCTTTTGCATAAAATAGGTAAAAAGGGACAAGGTCCCGGAGAGTATCGTGAAATATACGATGCCGTTATTAAAGAAAAAGAAAATGCAGTGTATATGCTGTCTCCATTTGGCTCTCTTTATGTGTATTCTCTGGATGGAAAATTCATAAAAGAAATAAAACTGCCAACTAGGTCGAATTATCAATTGATAGAGGAGTTGGATAGTAAGTATTTCGTTACATGGACATTACCTGCTTCTGAGAATGAAAATTGTATCAGCGTTATTTCTAAAGAGTCTTTCAAGAATGTGAAAGAATTTTGGCATGTTCCTCCCGTTCTCACTACTCTGAATTCTAAACCTTTTTATAATTATGAACATAAAGTATATTTTTCGAATCCTTATCAAAATGAAGTATATGAAGTAAGGACAGATAGCTTACGGGTTGCATACCGTTGGGATTTTGGAAAAGATAATCTTGATTTGAAGGAGTATGGATTCACTTTATTAGAGGATCAAAAGGTTGAGGAATATAAATTAATGTTGCAGTATTTACGTGATTCTACTGTGCCTTATTTATTAAGGCATCAATTTCAGAATAAAAAATATTATTATACCATGTTGACGTTTGGCCTTCGGCATCGGATAAATCTGTTTTATCGAAAGGATGACGGCAAGAGTTTCTTTTTTGAGAAAACAGCGGAGGGTATTTTGCTCCATCCTTTAGCCTTAAATGAAGATTTCCTGACTTGTATTGTTTTCAATGAAGACTTTCCAAACTATGAAAAAGTGCTTCCTCCGGAGGAATATCAGAAGCTGGAAGAGCGTTTAGAAGATGATAACCCCTGTTTAATCAAATTTTATTTTAAATGAAAAATCTTATACTGGTGTTAGGTTGTTTTTTCTTTCTAATCTCATGTCAGCAGACCGAGAAGGAAAGACTTGAAGAACTTGTTAAAAATTGGAATGGGAAGGAGGTACTATTGTAAAGAAAGTGATACTGGATAGATGGGATATATGCATCTCGGTGGATAGTAATGATGAGCGACTCTGCCTGATGACAAAGGAAACGGATGGTGGAGAAGAACGTTATCATTATTATTGTTATCAGTTAAACTGACTTTTTTGTTAGGATGTTACGAGTTTGCTTGATATGTATATTTTTTGTTTTTCAAATCTTTCTTTATGCAGGGGTGGAACAGACAAGCGGGAGGAGACTTTGTTCTTTTCGGGCAATAATCGTGATGAATTTGAAACGGTACTGAATATAATCTATTTTGGAGGAATATTGGAATTAGTTGACTCGTACAAGAGTTCTTGTTTGCGTGTGAAATGAACAGAATGCTTACAAACTGTTTTGTATATCTCTAAATTTGTTATTTAATTTTTTTCTGTCTTTTAGCTTCTTGTTAGGAAATAATATTATTTTTGTCAGTAAAATAAATCGAAATGACAAAAAATGAATTGCTTTCGTGTGTTATTGGAGTGATAATCCTATCACTATTGGTTGGAGCCTATTTCTATCAACGAAATAAGATGGGCATACATAAACAGGCGGAGAATCTATTCGTACAGATGCTTCAAGAAGAGATGGAAAGAAAAGAAAGAGATTTAAATCTATTTCACTTGTTTGCTGAGAGTTCATCTGATACTCTACCTTTGAAAATTTACATTACAACAGCAGAAGGGAAAAAAGCGTACGAGGTTGATTCTTTGAAAAGTAAAAAGAACATTTCTCGGAATCTGAGAAACCGGTCAATACACTCTATCCTATGTGAGAAATCCCATTTATTGCCGGATTCTTTAAATGAACATTGGCGGAGTATGCTTAAGAAAGATCACATTGATACAGAGTCTGCGGTGCGTGTGCAGATGGAAAATCTTCAGGGAAAGATTGTTAGTTCATCAAGTCACGATGGTGTGTGGGATACTTCTTCTGGGATTATAACTTCATATATAGGTAATCGTTGTGAGATAGAGGTCATCGGTCTTTTAGCTTTTAGTTGGAAAACAATATTATGGTATCATTGGCAACCTTTTGGATGGATTGTAATTTGTTTGTTATTGATGCTTTTATTTATCTGCTTTTATTATAAAATGGTGAATCGTCCTCCGGAATTAAAAGAGGTTCCTTATGAGGTTGTCGTTGAAAAGGAAGTCGTTGTTGAGAAAGAGGTGATTCGTGAGATAATAGTTGAAAAAGAAACATCTCCGGAAAAAAAGGCACCTCTAATAAAGCAAATTTGTAAAGTAGAAGGACAACTATATGGTTTACGTTATGGAGTTGTTTTTGATGCCCAGAATAGAGTTCTTAATTGTAATGGCAAGAAAATGTCTTTGTCCCCCCAGCAATGTCAGATTCTAAAGCTTTTTTTAGATGCTCCCGATTATACGGTGACTGATGAGGATATCATTAAGTTTATTTGGAAAGGTCAATCGAACGTTCAGATAAATACGTTTTGTTCTGCCGGAAACAAATTAGGGAAGAGATTAGAGCAAGCTGGTTGTGGTGTTTGTTTCAGGCGTTTTGGAAGCGATCGTTATCGTATGTTGTTCATAGACGACCTTGTTGATAATGATTTGACATAAATGGCAATAAAATTGATAGCAGTTTATCCAAAATCTCTTTTTACCTTTGCTGCCAGTTATTAACACTTATACTTTGAAACCATGAAAAACTATATGAAATTGATCTTTGGGCTTGGTTTAATAGCCCTGGTCGGGTATTGGCCTGCCGCGAAAACTCCTAAGAGAGTAAATTCCTTATTCTTGCAAAATGTAGAGGCGCTTGCCGGTAGTGAACACGTTACCAATTTAGGTTGCTTAGGTGACGGATCTGTAGATTGTCCTATTAACCATATCAAAGTAGAATATGTGGTTCAAGGATTTAGTCTTGGGGAGTGAGTGCTCTTTTATATAAATCTTATCACACTAGAATCATTCATTGCATTATTAACTTGGGTTAGAAAGGGAGTGGAACGATCTACGTTCGAGAAAAGTCTTAGAATCGTCCACTCCCGGATAACCCTTAAAAAAGGAGGTTGCCCGGCACGAAGATAGCGAAAAATTCATTGGAATGAGTAAATGTAGCATATACTTTTTCTACGGAGGAGGTGGCTCCCCGAAAGAGAGACACGACAAACAAAAGAATTACTAACCTCGTAAAAAATATGTAAGTTATGAGTAAGAAGATTTTTGCGGCCCTGATAGTCGCTGTAGTTGCAACTTTTGCAGGCTACAATATATATCAGTCACAGAGAGCAGAAATGTCGATATCGGATTTGGCAATG
>NZ_CANUAR010000055.1:0-4269 GCF_947855755.1 uncultured Coprobacter sp. | reverse complement strand
ATTGACAGACATTTTTGTGTGTGGTATACTTAATATATAGATGCTGATTTATTGGCAGGAATGTGTCGCAAGTTTACATGATGAGGAAATATATATATGTGCTGACGAAAAGAATGCTCTTGTTGTACGTGTAAATGTTAATTGTATATTTTATTTTATGTGATGTTTTGTATACGGAGGATTATTTCATGGTAAAAGTCGGGTATCAAGGGATAGAGGGAAGTAATTCTGAAGAGGCGGCAAAAAAGTTATGTGAGATAAAGGGGATTAAAGAATTTGAATTGGTTCCATTAGTTACGTCTCGAGGAGTTGTTGAAAAATTAAATAGAAATGAAATAGATTATGGGGTAATGGCTTATAAAAATAATATTGGAGGAAAGGTTCAAGAAACAATAGACGCTTTGTCAATGATAAATTATGAACTTGTAGGACGCTGTGAGCTATTAATTCATCATTGCATTTTTGTGCTCGATAGTAGTGTTAAATTATCTAATATTACTAAAGTGGTTTCCCATGAGCAGGCACTTGTGCAGTGTCAGCATTATATACAATCGCGTTTTCCGCAGGCCGAAATTGTTAAAAGTCTCGATACGGCGATTTCAGCGCGGCAATTAAGAGATGGCGTAATAGATAAAACAGCTGCTGTTATTTGTAAGAAGACAGCAGGTACAAGTAGGGATTTGTATTTAATAGATGAAAATATCGAAGATGAAGAGAGTATTACTGAATTTCGAATTATAAAAAAGGGTAAATTTGATATATCTAATTCTACAGATATAGATGGTAAAACACAAACAAGAATTAATTTTTTAAAACTATTAACGAATAATTATAGTTATTTAAGTTTGATGTTCTTATGCGTCGTGCTTTGCATCCTCGGTGGGTTTATTAACTTGTATTTCTATGTCATTGCTGGTGTAATATTCTTGACTGTGGTAATTTTATTGCTGTTAAGAAAATATTTGAGACTAAAGATACCTGTGACTAATGTTATAGGCTATTGGAAGTATTATTCGTCGGCGGTAAGCGGGTTTGACCCGAATCAAATGCATGATTACTTAAGGATTGTTGAGATATATCAAAGAGCAGATGGACTCCACTTAACTATTTGGATGGGTACAGATTTTTCAACACCCTATGTAATTTCAACGAAAATATTGGCAACTAGTATTGACAGTTGTAATGGGAATTTAATTTATTGGTATACGGGTACGGTCAATATACATACGAATGCCAGCATTACAGGTATTGCTGTGTTAGAATGGAATATCGAGTCAAAAAGTAAACAAATAAATTCTATGACGGGGTGGTATTTAGGTGCAGCATCAAAAGAGATAGGTGGCCTAAAATATACTAGAATCAGTAAAGAAGAATTTGATTATATCAAGAACTCGAAATTATTACGGATATGAAAAAAGTATTTATTTCATTTAAGAAAACTGATAACTTTGGCAATGATACAGAGGATTATGATATAGCTAATAAACTGAGTAGCTATTTGCGTAATAATGGTATTGAAGTTTTCTTTTCAGAAGTATCCCTTGCGGAGACTCAATCATCAAATTATAAGACTGTAATTGATAATGCTCTTGATGTATGCACTGACATGATTGTTGTGGGTACAAAGGCTGAATTTATTATGAGCTCGTGGGTAAAATATGAATGGGATACTTTTTTACAGGATATTATTTCATCCATTAAACCAAACGGTAATATTTATTGCGTTTTTAAAAATGTAAAAGCTACAGAGATTCCTCGTGGATTGCGCTATTGCCAAACTTTTTTACCGACAAATGAAGGTTTTGCACGGCTTTTAGATTTTTTAAAAGGCACTAAAACGGATGGGGTTCCTGAAAAGAGAGGTTTTATCTGTAAGAGGTGTGGTGCTTATGTTACAGGGGATAATGTGCTCGGATGTTCTTTTCATCCTGAGAATGCCGTCCCATTTTTAGTTAAAAATTTTGATGGTACAAGTAAAAGAAAATGGTTTTATCCTTGTTGTGGTAAGCAGGTCGATGATGATGGGACAGGGAATCCGCAGAAATCGTTAGGGTGTAAAAGTGGATTGCATGTTAAATAGCATATTATGCTTTATAGAAATATTAACGCCAATCTTAGTATGTGAAGATTGGCGTTTTGTGATCACATTTGATGACAGCGGATAATTTTTATGTCGTCGCCGATGGTGAGACCGTATTTTTTTGCGATTTCAATACTGCACAATGTTCCGCAAAAATTATCGGCGGTATCGTTAGTATAATCTTCATCCCAAAGTGCGATAACCTTGTCGCACTTTTTCATTATGTAATTAATTGCTGAATTATAGCCTCCATCGTGTGAGGATATGACTTTGCATACCACCGTCTGCGCAAGCAGATGTCTTAAACGTAGCTCATCATCTTCTGTATATTTGTGGCCGTGAGCTAAACAGTCATCGCGCACCATTTTTATATATTCTTCATATCCGACAGGAAGGACGGCTTTTGTTGTTATGCCCATTTCATTTGCACATTCGGCTATCAGCTGGTCGGCGCCATGTGCATAGCAGGTGCGTACTATCACACGGTTATTTTTGCTGTATTCTTTGAGCAACTGTTTTATCTTTTGCTTTATTTTATCCTTATTGTCGGTGAAAAACCTGTGTCCTATGCCGGCAATTTCAAGGTCAGGCTTCCTTCCGGAGCGGTAGTTATAGATTCTTATATTGTGCCCGAATTTTTTTAAAAACGGAATGATGTTATTGACCATCAATTCGTCCTTAGCCTGCTCCTGCGGGGTAAGCACTTCATACGGCACTATATCCTTGTGAATTTTCTTTGCATTGCGTTCCTTTGTTGAGCTGTAATCGGTTCCGTATTTCCAACCCATGCTAAGTTTTTCTCTGACCCATCGCAGATGTTCTTCACGGCACAAAAAGCCGAGGTTGTCCGACCCGGCAGCACCGTAATCTGTGGAGTTGAAGTCGGATACTACGGGGTAGTCCAGGTCTTTGCTGCTGTAAAAACAGTTTATAAGTTCAAGTTTTTGGGCGTAAGATTTTGCCTGCTCTATGTTGGAAATTTTAAATTCAAGCGGAAGTTGCTCAAATTCTTCGGTCAGTGCATCGGGGCTGTTTTCAAGGCAGAGTTCATTATAGCTGGAATGGATTGCCTTTGCAAAGTCGCATAGGTTTATAAAATTGTTTTCGGATGCATATAACTTGGTTTTCTTCGTTTTTAAGGTGAGTTCAGGTTTAACTATAAGGCAGAGCATGCTTTTGAGAATGCCTTTTTTATTTCCGTTGCCCAGAATTTTTGTTGCAAAATCCCCCGATTGCATTTCGGCGTAATGTTTATTTATTCTGTCTAAACCGGTCTCCTTATCATAGGCTATACTGCTTTCAAACAGGTAATTTGCCTTTATAAAATTGTCCCTTACATCCAATTCTATATCCCAGGCAATCGGGTCAAGTTTGCTCTCCTTTCCATAGGCCTGCCTGTCCCAATTTTGCAGCTCGTCGCACAGCATCAGAAGATATGCTACGGGATGAGCTTCAGGCGATACGGGATATTTGTTTTTGAATTCATGTTGCGAAAGGCTGTTATGCAAAAGTATTGCCGTCAGCACGTCAAGGCGATCAAAAGTAAGCATAATGTCTTTCTGTGCAAGCAGCTGTTTGGATAGTATGACTGCACTGAAATATCCGTGATCCATAAAGTAGGGCTGTTTTAAAATGCGTGTCGCCAACCTGTCACGCATATCATTTTCGTCATAGCACATGCGTGTATGAAGGCCGTAGGCAAACAAATCATTCAATGTGCTGAACTGTCTGTCAGTTTTCAGAGCGTCGGCTATGCGGGCGGAATCCTCTTTGTCCAGCGCAATCATTTCATAGTAGTTGCCGAACGATACATATGGCGGCGCACCCTTGCCCCACAATTCCTCTGTATATATTTTTATCTGTTCATGGGCCAGCTGAAATGGATATCCTATGTCGTGAAATAGAGCCGCCATGCCCCACAAGTACAAAAAATGCAGTTGAGAATTATTATTGTCGGGCAAAGAATAAAAATTTAGAAAGTTAGAGCGGTATGTGGTGTCATTTGCATATATTGCAAGCCCCAGTGCAAATACATATACGGAGTGCGAATAGTGGTCACGGTGCTTGGACAGCAGTTCACCGGAATGATATTCATGATCGGAGAGCAGTTCAAGCAGTTTCTGGGTGTTGCCGTAGCCCTCGCCGAACAGCCTGAATATTTCGCTGAAGCAGTAATATACGCAAAAGGC
>NZ_CANUAR010000054.1:0-4413 GCF_947855755.1 uncultured Coprobacter sp. | reverse complement strand
TTGCCATAAAATATGCACCTCCAAAAGTCTGTCCAACTTTTGGGGTGCATATCATATCTTGTGGTTTTTCGTCTGGAGCTGCTAACCGGATTTGAACCGGTGACCTCTTCCTTACCAAGGACGTGCTCTAAAATCTTCCTGGGAAAAACACACCACAATACCTTGACAAATTGTTTGCTATTTACCACAAGATATAGTAGGTTTTTAATGCATCAGGGGCTGTTTTGAATTTAATAGCAAACAACTGAAAATGCCGTTTTGTTTGCTACCGTTTGCTATTTTTGCGTTTTAGACCGTTTTAGAGCGTAAAAGGCAGTCTTTTTTATTTTCGAAATATATCCAAAAATTCACTCGCATTGATCTGCTTACTTGAAACGATATATGCAACAAATATTTGATTTATGCGCCTGTCCTCCTTAGTATTCTAATCGAGCTTTTTTAATATGTAAATTAAATCCTGCACCTCTGTATAGGGGTTACGCTCCACGAGAGTTACGCCCCCATCATAAAGGGAATTTTTCTTTTCGGAACGGTTTATCGCAACTGCATACTTATCCTCCAAATCACATTGAGCATAGACATCCATAGCCTCATTATAACCCGGAACATATTTTTTCATCTGTTCCTTGACTGCTTGTGACGAAGATTCCGCCTTTGGGTTCTCGGTAAAATGGTACAACAACCAAATCTCAAAACACGGGTTAGAGACAATGAAAGTAATGTTTGGATACTTTTGCCGCGCCTTTAAATATGCATTGTACTTATCTTCACGCAGATCCATGTCAATAAGGCAAAAGGCCTTATCTCCGAGCGCGATATCCATTTGATACTCTTTGTAAAGATTTGACGCACGCTTTGCCATTCCCATGACATCTGTCGCTTTCGAATCTTTTATCTCAAGCCTATAAAGACATTCCCTTGCCTTATAATGAGAGAAGTATTTGCGTTCCGTCTTATTCTTTCCCTCACAGACAATCAATAAGATGGGGCTTCGCTGTCTTTTGTAAGATTGCTTTTTTGCCATTCTCAGACCTCCCTAATAAACGGAACAGCACCGAAGCGACCGAGAATGTATGCTTTTTCGATATTTTCGTTCTTGCGCGGCGAAAAATCAGTCAGCGGATACATTATAGTCTTTCCACTCTTGAAATCGCGTTCGGTGAACCAAATTTCATCCCGGCGAAGAAGTTCCAGGTCGAGAAGATTAGTGTCATGCGTATTGGCGATCAGCTGCGCATTATTTGCATTGATTTCCGGGTCAAGAAACAGGCTTACAATATACCTAACGAGAATTGGATGAAGGCTCCTGTCTATTTCATCGACAAAAAATGTTATCCCTTTTTGGAAAACATGGTACAGAATTGGGGAAAGTTGAAACATCTGTATAGTTCCAAGCGATTCTTCCTGGAGATTGAGAATATATTTTTCTTCCGCATCGCCATACATAACAGCATGCCGTATGTTTATGTTATAAACTGGGGAATTTTCGATCTGTTCAATTGCCTCCTCTTTTCCTTGCGCAATGAGAGATACTATCGAATTGAGGACAGGATCTTTTTGCATCTCTTTGAATTTTTTTTCCTCTATTGCGAAATCATCGATACTCAGATCTGCATTATTGAAGAATTTAAGGCAAAACTTTTTGTAATCTTCGAAGTGTCCGTCCGCCTTTATTTTTGCAAGATGTGCCTGCCACTGCTCATTAAATGAATACGGCAGCAGTGTGTTCAGCAGAAATTCAACGACTGGTTTGGTAAGAGGATAATTCCAATTCGCAGAAGTTGCCAGAAATAGCTTATTGCGAGTAGTCTTTGATTCAATATCGCGGAGCATTCTGACATCCCGCTTGAACTCATACGTATCGGTATTCATTCGTTCAAAGATATTTGTGGGCTTGGATGTATTGTACACATCAAGTTTTTCATAGATCACCCTATCTTGCGTGCAGGAAAATTCATAATGATACTTCTTTTCATGCATGATAAAAGTAAGTGAAAACTCCGACGGGATATTTTTAGCATCACGGCGGAACTTGAAAGGCACGACCGGAATAGGCATATTTTCAAGCAGTTGATTGGAATTAAAGATAAACCAGCGGACAAAAGAAATAGCACGAATAAACGAAGTTTTGCCGGATGCGTTGGCTCCATAAATAAGCCTCACGCGCGAATACTTATCATCAATTAGACTTTCCCTGTGCTGTTTATCACTATTTGCAATCATATCAAAGCGACATTCATCACCAAAAGACATAAAGTTTTTAAATCCGAAATAAATAAGCATCTTGTTCTCTCCTTTTTTGATCAGTATTATTATATACTCTTCAGCACAAAAAATCAACACCTAATCGAGATATTTTTTGAATTTTTGCAAAATTTTCACGAAAATGATAAAAATATTCCGTTTTCATCGCGATATTTTGTCAGGTTGGCCAAATGGATTACGAGGCATAGCAAAAAACCATCAAAAAAGCAATCGGGTTATTACGCAAACATTATTCTTAAATTACGAACTCCGAAAAAGTTATACTCGTAAGTATAATACTTACGGATATAATCAATGTATCTCCGGATTTTGCCTTTCGCGGGCTGGTTGTAGCACAGGGCGAGGCAGAAGTCAACGGGAGAAAATTGTCACTGAAAATCTGAAATAACTGTCATTCTACCGACTTTGGTTTAACCGGGGTCGGCTTTTTTATATACACAGAACATGGATGCAACAATTTTATCCTTGTCGTTGACTTCTGCCGGGTGCCTTTCAAGATACCTTTCCTCTGTTTCGCCATGTGCTCCATAGCCCGTGCCGAAAGGCAAAATAAAATCTGGAGGTATAACACATGAAAACAGAAGTTTCCAAGTTCACAGAATTCCGTAAGTATTATCTCTAGGAATTCGAATGGTTCGACGGTGAAGATTATATCACCTTTAACCTGGTCGGAATCGACCTGGTTAAAAACGAAGCCCAAATTGCCGTGACGGACAGAGGCAGAATAAACGTCATCACTTACGACCTCATGACGGACAAACACGGCGGACTCTATTTCGAATACGGCGCTTTGTTCACCCGTATTTATCTGGACGATTTCGAGGAGGCGGCATAATGAAACTTACACTTACAAACATAAAAGAACTCAAACGCAATATAGACAATCTGCTCACTAAGCGCGTCTGTAATTACGTCATTGACCGCTGGAGCGACTATGACGACAAGAAGCATATCTTCACTGATGTGCTGGACCACGGCTGCCAATCTGGCATTGTAGGTGAACTCATCTACTATACCGACACGGTGCGTTTCTACAAGCAGTACAGGCAGGAAATAAACGAACTGCTTTACGACCTTATGAACGGAACGGGTCTTTACGCTCCGTCCGAATTGTTCGGCAGCAGATGGGACAAGGAAGATCCCCTTGCGCAGGATACATACAATCAAAACCTGCTGGCGTGATTCGACTTCGAAGAAACGCTCCGGAACATCGGCTACAACTTTGAAGCTTTACAAGATTGCATCTAAGGAGGATACGAAAATGACAGACAAGGCAATCGTCAAAAAGGAAAAGGCGCTCGAACTGCTGAAAGAAATGGACATATACAAGCCGTACATACGAGGATTTCGTGAAAGCGACAAGGTATGTTTCTTTGAAAACTTCGGAGTCTTTTGGCTCCATCAGGAACCGGAGATAGATCGCAAGCGACAGGAAATAGAGGCAAAATACAACTGCCTTGTATATGCCGTGACACACGAATTTACGCAATTCGGCGAACTGTACGATTTCCTTATCGTCACAGACTATCCCGAAGAATGGGATACCCTTATATACAGTTAGGGAAACCGTCACACAGCTTTCGCGTATGTCTGGAACAAAGACGATGACTGGTGCTCGGAATTCGGCAGTATCACCGTACAGCGTTTCGGCGGCGGTATCAGGAGAATTGCATGATAAGGAGGAACAACAATGGCTTACAAGACAATGGCACATATCCACTCTCTCAAAGGAGAAATGGACGAGATAACAGTGCTCGAAGAATTAGGAAACAACGATTATATCGTGGACTATAAGGGAGTGAAGTGTCACGCCCTTTTTAACTGGTTTGTATGCGAATTCTACGCGGACGACATTTACAGGATTGTCAGGGAGGATAAAGATAATGGCTAAACTTGCAGATCTCAAAAAGTATATCGGATATGAATTTTCTTCCGGTTGCTATACAGGAGAAGACTATAAGTCATTCCAGACAAAGTACATCAACTATCTGAAGACGATGTGCAGTGAAAACCATTGGCAGCTCGTCAATATCGGTAGAAACCACTATTGCTTCTCCGCCTTTATTAAGAGCGCGGAGAACAGATGCGTGTATATATCCATTTCGGATGTCAGGTACTTCACGAACGAATGGTACAGCCATATCCTCA
>NZ_CANUAR010000053.1:0-4855 GCF_947855755.1 uncultured Coprobacter sp. | reverse complement strand
CGTTGGTTCGAATCCAGCTACCCCAGCCAATTTGGAATAATTCGAACTTCTTCGTAATTCGTAAGACGTTCGGATTATTTTTATTATCCGACGAACTATATAAAAAGTAAAAAGGCGAAGCCCCTGTGGACTCCGCCTTTACTGTATAACAAGAAAACTCACAATTGAGTTTGATTTTGTCTGTGAGTATATTTTGCTGACACTATGCAAGCGGGGATTTATCGGCAAAGCATCGCATTGTAGAAGAGTAAGGCAGTCTGTTTAACCAAGCTTTACATAAAATCTATCGGATAATTTATGGTATTTATTGTTATATTTATCATAATGTGATATAATGTTTACAAAATAGCCTATTCTCAAAGGTTGTTTGCAAAATAATTTGCAACAAAGGGAGTCGTATCGGAATATGAGCGAAAACTCAGCCAACAATTTATTCAGTGCTTCAATCAACCAATTGATAAACGGGTTCAATGACCAGAAACTATGTTTTGTTGTTCCGTCCTATCAGAGAGGATACCGTTGGACCGACAGTCAGGTTGAAAGGCTTTTGACCGATCTGTATGAATTCGGGACGCAAAAAACCGGCGGTAACAAGCTAGTGGGCGAATTTTACTGCCTGCAGCCCATAGTCGTAAAAAAACTTACAGGCGATGATGTCCGCAAAAAGCTGGGCAACAATTATAGCATCGATAGCGACACCGACTATTACGAGATAGTCGACGGCCAGCAGCGAATGATCACGGTGTTCATTCTGCTTAAATATATTTTGAGAGATGCCGAGCCCTATTCTATAGAATTTGAAAGGGATAAGGACAGGAAAAATGTCAGACATGCCCTGTTAAATTCTATGGATGATAGATTTAACCCTGCTACGATATCTGCCAATTGCGCAGACGCGCATTATTTTCTGGAGACGTTTAAGTCGATATCCAAATGGTTTGTCGAATATAAGAATATTACCAAAAAGAATAACTTGAAGTCTGTTATGGAGACAATCTTATGCGATGATACGCATGTCATCTGGTACGAGCTCGACTCCAACGCGGACTGTTATAGCATTTTCAAAAATATCAACCATGGCAAAATCCCTCTTACCGATGCAGAGCTGGTAAAGGCAATGCTGTTAAACTCCAAAAACTATGCAAGCATGTGGTCTGTAAACGCCAAAATCGTCAAGCAGGAGCAGGACAGATATGCCAGGTTGTGGGATGAAATTCAAAAGGCTCTCAGTGACGACGGAATGTGGTCGTTCATAACGGGCGGCGGCAACATCGAAATTCCGACGAATATCGACTTTATCATCAGGCTTATCGTAAAAAAGAGCGATCCTGATTATCAGGATGATGCGGATTACAAATATTTTTCCTATTTTGAAAAAAAGCTTGCCAAAGCAACCAATAAGACGGAGTATATAGAGGGTGTTTTCGAGGATTTAAAGACGACGTTCAGAACAATACAGGATTGGTACAACTACTATGAACTGCACAATTACATAGGCTTTGTGCTGACCTACGGCGTCCAAAAGGGTGCGGGTGCAAGAATAAAGATAATTATAGACCTAATTTCAAAGTACGAGAAGTTGAGCAAGACGCAGTTCGTCGATGGTCTTAAGGCGGCCATCAAGAAAATGTTCGACAGATTTACGATGGACGACATCAATTACGAGGAAAATCGGGAGGCCGTCGAAAAGCTTTTGATGCTGTTCAACATCGAAGAGCTCAACGAAATTCACGAAAAGTTTAATTTCAGCGTGAATAATGACGTATGGAGTATTGAACATATAAAGGCTCAGCATTCTGAAATTACGCAGGCTAAAGACAGAAGAGCATATCTTCAGCAGGAGAAGGACTCGCTGACGGAATTAAAGGGTGCAACCGGGAACGAAGAGCTCAAAAATGCGATAGACGGCATCTTGCCCGAGATTAACAAATTGCTTAAACAGCCGAAGGATATTGATATTGCCGAGGGCGACTTTAAATCGGTTGCCGAGCTGATAGACAAGCAAATTGACGGGTTTGACGAGTACGATATGCACAAGCTTGGCAACTTGGCACTGATATCAAAGAATGACAACTCCAGCCTGAGCAACAAGCCCTTCTATCAGAAGCGGGAGCAGATAAACAAGTGGCTGAAGGATAGCAGCAAGAACATACCCCATTCGACGCGCAAGGCGTTCTTGAAGATGTATTCGCCGCAAGAATATGCGCTGGATTTTACCAGGTGGAGAAAGAGCGATTTTAACGATATGTTCAACCGCCAGAGAGAAATGCTGAAGGACTTTATAAAGGTGTAATAAGATGGCAGAGAAGAGTTACTTGTTGAAGTTATTGAGTTCGATTGACCAGTTTGCCGTACCCACCATACAACGCGACTATGCGCAGGGCAGGGATAAGGGCAGCAATAAGGACCTCTGCGAAGAGGTGCGCACGGGCATCATCGAAACGTTATACAATGCCCTGACAGACGATAAATGCATTTTGTTGGATTACATATACGGTACCAAGGATTTAAGCATATTCTATCCCATTGACGGGCAACAGCGGTTGACAACTCTTTTTCTGCTACATTGGTATATCGGCAAGAGGGAGGGGATAGACAGAACAAATGCCGCTGAATTTAATCAGTTGAAAAAATTTACATATGAAATTCGAGATACTTCTAAGGAATTTTGCAGATCGCTGATAGATATTGACGTCGAGTTTGACAGGGATAGTATATCCGATCAGATTAAGGATTCTTCTAAATATCACGGCGCATACAACTACGATCCGACAGTCCTATCTATGCTTACCGTGCTGGATGCCATTCACGCCAAGTTTAAAAGCACGGACGTGAAATTGTGGGGCGAACTGTGGGGAAGATTGAAAAACATAGGCTTCTGGTGCCTCTCTTTAGAGCATTTCGGGCTGACGGATGACTTGTTTGTCAAAATGAATGCTCGCGGAAAGAGGTTGTCGAGATTTGACGTGTTCAAGTCTGACCTAGAGTCGATGATCGAAAAGAAGGGGGATAAGGCAGGCGATATCTGGAAAAACGAGATAGACAACGCCTATCTGGACGCATACTGGGTGAAGTTCGGTGCGGGCCTGTCCGAGAGAAATTTGTTCAGGACGATACTCTTCTATGTAAAGATGCTCATACTGGCAAAAAATTTGAAAAGTGAGTATAACGATTTGTGGGAGAGTGACGAGTCAATGGTCAACTACAGCGACGTAATAGCCTTTATCAAAGACAATGCCGCCGCCCTTACCGTCGTTTGCAACCTATTGTCCAACTTTAGCGTCTGGGAAAAATATGTCAGCGACACCAATTTATTTGTCAAAAATGTCTCTTCTGTTGTACAGGGGAAAATTACGGGCTACAAGAAGGCAATGGTGTTCGGCATTCTGCACTGGTTTGCATACGCCGACGGCATGTCTGCGGACGACAATTTCTTTGAGTTCAAGCGCATACTTGAAAATTATGTGTTCTCATCAAGGCAGCCAAATATCCGGCCTGAAAAGCGTTTTTATTCCTCCATCATAGATAGCAAAAATATCGGCAGGACGATCGCCTTTTTGAAAGATGTCATTGATGCATACGACAGAAAGTTTTCATTCAACGATTACGTATCAAAATCTACTTTTGTTGAATTGGATTATGAAAGAGAAAAGCTGGCATATAAGCCCCTGAAAGATATTGTAGAACTTGAAAAGCTGCCGTTCTTAAAGACAAATATCTCAAACTACTTCTTCGACGGAGTACTGTACTTGACCGCCGCTCAGCTGAATACAATTGCAGGCGATGAAGATCTAATAAATAAGGCGCTTAGAGTTATCTACAGTTATGCAAAGAACGAGTATGGAAAATTCTCCGATCTGTTGATCGATCAAACGCTTATCAAGTCGGGGCATAAACAGTTGTATTATAACAGTAGTACAGATCAGGCGACTGCGTATATGCATAAGCTTGCGATCAAGATCGACGACACCGATACACTTGAGTTCGGCGACAGAATTCTTACTGTAAACGGAAACAAAATTTATGCGGATGCGGCCGACTGCGTAAAGAGCTTTGTCAAGGCCCTGAGCGCGAAACTTAAAGGCGGCCAGACTGTGCTCGCAGCCATAGACGCGCTGCTGGCAGAGCGGATAGCCCTCAGAGATTTTTCCGATTGCGATAACATTAAGTGGTACATAGTCAAGTATGAAGAGTTTTTCTACACCAAGACGGGTACCACGCTGTCCGTGCTCAGAAGAAAAAATTACGGCGGAATAGACGACGATAATGTCTATGATATACAATGCCTGAGCGACGACAACGATTTCAACAAAGAGCACTATCAACCCTTTTATCAGGCATTGGCCAATAAGCTGAACAATCGGATAATGGTAAGCGCACCGTTGGGATATACCGGCGTTCATATTGAGTACGCTCACCCCTGCATATTGTCAAACGGGTGGACAATACGTATCAACAAAAACGGGAATTGGTTTATTGACTTCAAAGGGAATAAGCCGCTTTCGTTGACAGAAGACCTTACAATCGCCCCGTCTGGATTGAGCGGTGAACTGAATTGTAGCGGAAGGGACAGTATTGAGGCGATGGCAAAATTTCTGAATAGTCTTTAATTTTAATGATGAATACGGCTTTGACACGGATTCGATATGACAAAAATTGTACCGTGCTTTACGTTGTTCACTTAATTGTTGATGGCTATAAAATTTCCACTCAAAATAAAGGTTTGGGTAGGTAAACATAAGAAAATACGTAGACGAACTTTTTGCTCCATTAGCAGGTGAAATCAAGCTAAATAGCAACAAGGCGGAGCCCGAATGGACTCCGCCTTTTGCCGTTGTTCAGGGTTTATGATTTT
>NZ_CANUAR010000052.1:0-5702 GCF_947855755.1 uncultured Coprobacter sp. | reverse complement strand
TATAAAAAGCCTGTACTTGCCAAACCAAACAAAGCAAACGAAAACGCGCAAAGGAAGACAGTCAAAATCTTCGTGACGGCCTTTCCCTGCAGCGCCAGGCGAAGTGTTGTCAAAAACGGCAGTTTCGCTTTCATAGATTCCCCCAAATAAAAATATGGGGCAGCGCGGTTCCGCGCTGCCCCCGATCGCTGCATTATGCGACACCAAAGGCAAACGCCGTATCGAGGTTGTTGCAGATCACATTCTGGCTCGCCCGAATGGCAATATCTGAAGTGCCGACCCGGACATAGAAACTGACACCATCGATGACGATCGCATCACTTGTTTTGCTGAACCAAAGAGGAACTTTCATATCTCCGTCTACCACCGTGCCATTGTAGGCGATCGAATAATAGATCGTTGTGTTATAATCCTGTCCGTGTGACCACTGCATTCCGGGCGCCCCCTGATCAAACTGCGTCCAGATCGTGCCGGAATCTTTCACGACAAGCGGCTTATATCTGCAGTCTTCTTTTTCTACTCCATTAATCAAGGTGCTCATGGTCGACGAGGCGACCTGGCAGTCGGGGCAGCGCGCCCGGATATAATACGGATAGGGCTCACATTCATAATCGCCTTCATTTGCAAAGCCTAAGACCGCACACGTTCCATTCTGAGGGACTGATCTCGTGTAGCTCGGGGTCGTATAGCTGGGACTTTTCACAAATTCTACGTTGGTTCCGTGCACGTCTCTTTGCCGGATTTTGTATGTAACAAAACAGTTGTATTTATCCCCACTCTCGACCGTGGGATACTTAATGCTTGTACATACACTTGCCGGCGCGATCTCTGCGATCTCCGATCCCGTCTCATCCATCTCCCCTTCGTACGAGACGATGCCGTTGCCGCACAACAGCGAGCTACTTGCCACGACCGTCAGTGCCAACGCTGCCATAAGGGCTGTCAGGTTCTTTTTCTTCATAATCTACCTCCATATCTTTTTTTGAGCGCTCTCTGTCGCTCATCTTGATCGGAGTATAGCATACTTTTTGTTGTTTGTCTGCAACATTTTTGTTGCAAATGCTCCGTTTTATGCACCATTTTTGTTACAATTTTCATTGTATGCTACAAAACGTTAAGAATTATAATGATTTATTTGGATTACAGCGGGATCAATTCCCCTTCCGGACTGTACAGATATGTGTCTGTTTCTTTTGAGATCCAATCACCGCCATCTCTGCTATAATGTACCCGCGCGCGCCAATATTTTTGTTCTCCGTTGGTCGGTGCGCTGACTTCCAAAGTATGCCCCTGGTCAAGATCAGGCGTAGAAGCGCGCTTTTCCAGATCCATTTGGGTATATGTCGATTCATAGGTGTCCGACGAGTACAACTCGACATCTAAGCGAACCACAGCAGGAAACAGCGTAAAGATATTTTTCGCCCATGCTCGGATTACGCCGTTTTCTCCTTCTATATATATCATAATATTGACGCCCCAACTCTTCGGCCCGATCGTTTCTTCGGCTGCAAGCGGGATACCTGATTTTTCCGATGTCTCCGCACTCATTCCAAGACATGGGACAAGAGACAGAGAGAATATCATACCCAGCAAAAAAATACCGATCAGCTTCTTTACTTTCTTCATAGTGCACCTCTTTTTTTCGGGAGTATAGCACATTTGCGAGAAAATGTCTGCATCATTTTTGTTGCATTTTCTATTTTGGATGTAACAAATTTGTTACATGTACATCATTTATTACTGCTTTTTTTATTGTTTTTCTTTTTTAGAAAGTGGATCACTGCAATGACGATCATTGCTAAGACCAAAACCGCTCCTATGATTACAACGATGATAATATCCAAGGGAGACAGCCCCCAGGAAATACTTTGAGCATAACCGTCACCATCGGGAGGTGCGATGTGCATCAAAACCAATATGACAGTAATTGCCGCTACAAGTAAAATAGACAACGTGACCCCGAACCAAAGCGCGACCCGCTTTGCCATACTATTTGTTTTACAGACAACGCAATGTTCAGGTTGTATTCCTTTCGTTTCATTGTCGTTTGCAGACTCAACGATTTGTTCTTGGTTCTCCAGCGCAACCTCCTCTCCGGTCCCGGGGGCTACTCCATTCTCTTGTGGGGCCGATGTGGTCGCCGCCTTCCGAGTTTCAGACGAAACACTCTTTATTTCTTGGAGAAGGATATCTTCATCAACCTGAAGAACGTGTGCCAGCTTCTTTAGCACTTTGATGCCGGGAAGACATGTTCCCGCTTCCCATCGATAAATACTTCCTCGGCTTACTCCTATCATTTCAGCAAGTTTTTCCTGCGACAGCCCAGCTTTCATTCTAAATTCCATTAAGCGTTTTCCGAAATCAAGATCCATCTTTTACTCCTGTATTTTCTATTGGTTGAATTATACCACAATCCTATTAAATTTGCAAGAAGATGAAATAAAGCAAATACGGCAATATGAAAGAAGCGGGGATCGCACAAGAAAGGAATTGTCTTTAGGGTTGAGACGTTATGTAAAGCGACATTTGATTTTTGTGCTAATTTTTTGGCAGGTAAGAGGCAAAAGACCAAAATCGCATGATACAATGGAAGAGCAAAGAGGGAACGTGTCCGGAATTTGGATTGACCCGGGGACCTGATTTGGGCGCGTAAACCAAATTTATCAGCGAGGAGATTTAATTTATGAACAAAGAGAATGCAGAAGTTGAAAGCGGGATGTATAACGTTGTTTCCGATGCGGAAGCTCAGGCTAGGAGCGCACAGGATGTGATCTCAGGGAATGAGTTTTTAAAAACATCTTGCGGGGAAGCGGGTACTTCAGCAGTCGATCTTTATACGGGTCGCCTCCTTTTTATAGTGCCGTTGTTTCAGGATCAGGTGGGGTTGACGCCAAACCTTGTTTATAACAGCGACTATAGGGATGAAGTGCAACAGGGTACGAATTTTGGGAACGGCTGGCGATTGGATGCTCTAGGGTATCTTTCTTCTGACAGTAATAATGACCCTGTTTATATTGACGGCATGGGAACGAAACATCTATTCCATCCATATCGCGCCAGGACGACCTATCCCGGGACACAACAATTTAATTCCAAAGTCGGGCTTTCCGAATCTGCAACGCGGTATTTCCGTGCGGTGGTCGAAAACTATGGCGCAACGCAGTCCTACATGACGGACGAGCAGTATGTTCTCACATCGGGTTCGGGATATTCCCAAATCGAAATGGGTGACAATATCATCTGGAAAGCAACGATCGAGTCTTTGGCGTGCACCAAAGAGATTTGGAACAAAGAGACCGATATTACCACCGATTATGAGTACTCCAACAACAGGTTGAGCAAGATCACCTGCGACGGGGTGACGATCGACCTTATCTATAACGGGAGCGGACAGGTAAGTTCGATCAAAAAGACCAGAGAGGGTAAAACCGAAACGGTATCAATCTCCTACACGAATTCCAACCTTACTACAATCACACGAACGGGAGGAAAAACGACGAATGTTTCCTATTCCAGATCGTTCCTGTACGAAGTAACCGATCAAAATGATGTCGGCCTGCGTTTTAATTGCAGCTCCGATTCGGTCATCAATGTAAAACAATTGAAGAAGAAATCCTCGAGCACTGTTTACGGCAATGATTGGGACATCAGCTATTATCGTTCCTCCGGGAACTATACGAAAGTGACCGATAGAAATGGCTATCGTGTCAATTATGTCTTTGATAAGGCCGGACATTTGATCTGTTACGGTGAAGTAGAATCGACAGCTGTGCCTTTCACGATTTTGCAGGGGAAGGCCTCGACAAGCCAGCAAATCAGCAGCGTGCTTTCAGGCAACGTTTATCACACGAGAACGATCATGGTGCAGGCGGATATTTCATCCGAAAAAATCGGTGGCCCTTGTTTCCCGCAGGGGACTACGATCACAGGAGGTGGTGGCACTCGTCGCCTAACGGGAGGAACGTTTACATCGCTCCAACGTGGTAAACTCTATGTATTCTGCTGCTGGGCAAAAGCGAATTCTCTGTCCGATACGGTACAGCTGGATCTCGACGAGCTTGCGGACGAAAACCAGGAAAAGCCCTATTTCGGGGCGCGCGCGATCGTAAAGGACAGCTCGGGTAGAACCATCAATCAGATCTATGTTCCGTTCGATGAGACCAAGACCGGCTGGCAGATGATCGCGGTCCCCGTGCCCTATTTCAGGTTAAGCGAGTTCGGTGGCTCTCCGAACAGTGTAGAGCTTGAGTTCGATTATTCGAGGAACAATGGCTCCGCTACGGTGCGAGGAACGCTTTATAAAGCTGACGGCGAATGTGTTATCTCTTATGGCGGGGATTATTCTATTGCCTTTGACGGCGATCACAATATCGTGACGCTCAACGATGAGTACGGCCGCCCGTGGCGTTCCTTCACAAGGGAAAACGGCTCCATATCCAGGATCGGGGATGTGAGGGAATGGCATTACGATCAGATCAACGGGAGCGCACTTTCTTACTCCTCGCCTGCAAGCATTGTAGATGAATACGGCAAAACGACGGCATATACCTATAACAGCAAGCGTCAATGCACGAAGCAAGAGACCACAAAAGGTACGCTGAAAATGAAAACGGAGCGCACCTATGACGGAGATCTCGTTAAAACGGAGAAGGATGAGGCGGGCGGCACGACGACGTACACCTATAACAACTATGGCTTTACGACGAAGGTCGCTTCGCCCAACGGCAGCGGTAACAGTTATACCTATTCCAACTTTGATCTCTCGAAGGTGACGGCCGTCAAGGACAGCACGGTCAAAAATACGATCAACCATACAAGCGGCCGTATTTCCAAGGTCGTTGACGACGAGGTCGAGTATCGCTACAACTACGATGATTTCGGTAAAGTCACGAAGGTGCTCCGCGGCCCCGCGGGAGGCGCGGCTTCCGAGATCAAGAGCGTCGCGTATGATGAGTTCAATACGGCAGGCTCCCTTGGGGTAACGGATGCAGTCACAAAAGTATCCGTCGAATATGCCAATGGCTACGAGAATGCAAGCTTCTACGACAAAGCCGGCCGGCTCCTGCAAGTAAAGGAAGGGACGGCAGTCAAGGAAACCTGTTCTTATTTGGCTGACGGAACTTTATCTCAACGTATTGACAATTACAGCGGGATGACCTATAATTGGAGTGAGTTCGGAAACTCGATAACCGAGAGCTATATGAAGGGTTCCGAGCAGATCCTTACCGTCTCGCATCATGACGATACGGCGAAGATGAAACGTCTCGTCTATTCGCATTCGGGCACTTCCGATTCCTATACGCAGAAGACGGATGACTTGGGCCGCATGACGGAGCTTGTGACCCCACTCGGGACGTATACATATTCTTACGACGGCTTGGGCAGAGTGACGGCAAAGACGCTGAAGTCGGGTTCGGTAACAGTCGCCAAAGAGACATATCTGTATAAGGATTCGAGCAGCAGCGGGTATACAAGTCCGCTGAAGAGCCGTATTACCTACAAAGACAACAGTTGGGACGGCTATACCTGCGACGGGAACGGACTCATCAAGAACATCGTCCACAGCCCCGGCACGCATCTGCGCACCTATCAATATGATGGGATGAACCGCCTTGACCGTGAAAATATTCAGGGGCATAAAACGGTAACGTATGAGTATGATAAAGCGGGGAATCTCACCTGCCGCAAGGAATACGATTATC
>NZ_CANUAR010000051.1:0-5824 GCF_947855755.1 uncultured Coprobacter sp. | reverse complement strand
ATTTAATCTTTTATCCCATGCAACTTCAGACAAAAGGCGTTTAATATCTGGGTTCATAGATATGGATATTTTGACTTTGTTATTTAGTCCTTTAGGTCTTGGCATATAATACTCCTTCTATTATCTATTTCTCAGTACGATTATTATACTACTATTATATTTAAAAGTAAAGAAAAAACATTCGACTTTTTTTATACAAAAAAATATTATAAATATAAACAAAAAAGCAAAACTAATAAAAGTCTTGCTTTTTGCTTAAAATAAAAACTTTGCCCAACTTGGAATAGCGTTGTCTTTCCAGATTAAATCACCATTTCTATAATAAATTATATCTTTAAACATATAAGAATTATCATATATATTTACTTCATCACACAAAGTTATAACTTTATTAAGATTTTGAAGTGATTCATAGTATCTTTTTTCTATATCTTGCTCTGGGATACCATGACCACCTTTGCTTACTCTGATTTTTACTCTTTCTTTTGCGATTTCTGGATTTTCAACACCTATATAATTTAAAACAATATAAAAACCCTTTTCTTTGGCTATTTTTATATTTTTTATTATACTACTGCCACATAAAGTTGTTTCTTGGTTAAAAGAGATATTACCATTTATGTATTCTCTTATAAGTTTTACAGCCTCTCTACCGCACTTAATTTGTAGATTATTATCTTTCCATGAGCCTATTCTGGCAACCATTTCATCAGTATTTATTCTCTTTTCGTTTTTATTTTCCTGATAATAAATAGATTGATATATAGATGTTTTACCAGCACCGTTTACACCTGCAAATATTGTATATGTTGGCATAATATTATTCACCTATTACCTTTAATTGCTGTTTTTGAAGTACAATATTTGCTAAAGCCATATAAAAATCCTGTTCTTCTTTGGTTTTTGCGGTTTTAAATAGTTGTTTCAGGTCAGAATATGAATACTGTTTAAAAATATCATATAAATTTATATTCTCCATAAAAATAAACCCTCCTTAAAAAAAGACCTCACATATTTCTCATTAAAACGAGATGTGTGAGGTACTGTTAATATTATAATATGACTTTTTTATATATTTTACAAGTGTTAATATATTCAAAAGATTAGTATTAAATTTAATGTTGTTATATTTAGTGTAAAAATTATATTATATTGTTTTGATAATATAAGAATATGAAATATAAAAATTAACGGTCGTTATTTTACGAATATTTGAATTTTCAAATTTTTTGTATTATGTGATATATTTTTCGATATTCAGAAGGTGTTTGATTCATATGCTTTCGAAAAACCTTGATAAAATAACTTATGTCGGAAAAACCACATTTGCAACTGATTTCCTTAACAGATAGTGTTGATGTTAATAAAAGTCTTTGAGCCTGCTGCAGACGATAGCGAATCAAGTAAGACATTGGAGTATCAGCATAATATCTTTGGAAGCATCTTCCAGCTTCGCTTCGGCTGATATTAGCAGATGCCGCAAGATCTTCAAGTGAAATTGTTTCGGAAAAGTGTTTTTGAATATATTGAAGCATTTTTTGCATCCGAATTTGTGTCTTAGAATCTGGGGGAGGTATTTTTGAGTGATGAAGTTCAGATTTGTGGCTATACAGTATTTTGAAAAATTCCAATAAATTTTGATGGACTTCCAATTCTGGACATTCTGAAATGCTTTTTTTTGATAAGAAAGTACTACAATCTAGTATAGCATGAGTTGTTGTGTCACTAAGTATTTCATAAACTCGGAAGAGGTATAATAGCATTTGTTTTTGCCATGATACACATTGTGAAAATTTTATATACGGTAGGCTAGAATCATTGAGTATGGGCGAAAAATATTTTTGAAAAATTGTGCTTGTTAATGGGGCTAATATATTCTCAGTAAAGACGATGTTCGGACACAAACATTCCTTGGTTGAATCAGTTAAACTATATTTGTGTAATTGTCTCCCTCCAATCAAAATGCTCTCTCCAGGCAAAAGAGACAAACATTTTTCACCAACCTGTATCATGACTTTTTGATTGATAGCAGAAAAAATTTCATATCCAAAATGCCAATGTAGTGGTACTTGCCAATCTGGCCATTGATGCAAGTCATCAACATAAAATTGTATAGGGAACGAAGAGTCCGGAAAAGAAAGTTTCTCTTTTAGCGTATGGTCGAGTATTAATTGTTCCATAGAATGCTCCTCTCTTGTATGGGTAAATAATACTATAATTTGAGTAGAAAAGCTATATAAGCAGTCCATTTCTTGTGATAAAATTACGTGTGGAAATATGGAGGTGCATATATGGCAACGATTTTACTTGTTTTTATTTATATCTTTTACATTGGTCTGGGGATTCCAGATTCTCTTCTTGGTGCAGCCTGGCCAGCTATTTATAGTGAATTATCCGTTCCCGTTTCCTACGCTAGTTTCATCTCGGCAATTATTTCATGTGGAACAGTTCTCTCAAGTTTATTTAGCACACGAATCATCGCAAAGCTAGGTACTCCATACGTAACAGTATTTTCAACAAGCCTAACAGCTATTGCTTTGCTTGGGTTCTCTTGCTCACATAGTTTTCTATGGCTGTGTATCTGTGCGATTCCTTTGGGAATTGGTGCAGGCTCTATTGATACTGCATTAAACAATTATGTGGCTTTGCACTACACATCTATGCAGATTAATTTTCTCCATTGTTTTTATGGAGTCGGTGTTACAGTTAGTCCTTACTTAATGTCACTTGCATTATCAAACAATATGAATTGGCGTGGTGGTTATAAAACTGTTTTTTTCATTCAGTTTGCCATTGTGGCTTTGTCTGTAATGAGTCTTCCAATCTGGAAAAAGGTGAAACAGTCGCAGTTGCAGGAGGAACATATTCGGGTACTATCTTTGTCTCAAATGCTAAAACGAAAAAAAATTTGGGCATCATGCGGTGTGTTTTTGGGAATTAGCTCCTTAGAATCTACTTGCTTAATATGGGGGAGTACTTTTTTATCCGAAAGTGTGGGGATGTCTGTAGATAATGCTGCTGCCTTAATCACTTTCTATTTTATCGGTATGACTTTTGGTCGGTTTCTTGCTGGAATGCTGACAATAAAATATTCTGACTGGCAAATTATTTTTTCTGGACAGATTATTATATTTGTGGCAATTATTTTATTGATAATACAAAATAACGTGATTATCACTACAATTGGATTATTTTTGATTGGTTTGGGTAATGGTCCTATTTTTCCTAATATAACACATCTTACTCCCCAACTATATGGCAAAGACACTTCACAATCTATCATTGGAATTCAGATGGCGTTTTCTAATCTTAGTATTCTTCTAACACCGGTTCTTTTCGGTGCAGTGATGACCTTTACTGGAATTGCCGCCTTTCCGAAATTCCTACTGATTATGTTCTTGCTTATGGTTAGTTGTACGATAATTCTTAAAGTTGGCGATGTAAAAAGCCGTGCAAAAAGATAAAATATTTAAATTACTTTAAAAAAAAAGGAAGTTTGAAATGGCAACATTGTTATTACTTATTATTTACATTGCTTTTATTAGTTTAGGGATTCCTGATTCACTATTTGGGACAGCCTGGCCAGCTATTTATTCTGAACTAGCTTTGCCAATTTCTTATGGAAGTTTTGTGACAATTATAATATCATGCGGAACTATTATTTCCAGTCTTTTAAGCTCATTATTACTTTCTCGATTTGGAACGGGGATTATTTGCATATTTAGCACAGCATTAACGGCAATTGCATTATTGATGTTTTCCTTTTCTAATAACCTTTGCTTGTTATGTATCTGTGCCTTACCACTTGGATTAGGAGCAGGGGCAATTGATATTGCACTTAACAATTATGTTACTCTCCATTATTCTGCTATACACATGAGTTTTCTACACTGCTTCTATGGCATAGGTGTTTCGGCTAGCCCATATATCTTGTCGAGAATTATTGGAACAGAAGGAAACTGGCATAGTGGATATCAGGTTGCCGCCAGTATCCAGTTTGCAATTTTATTATTATTGATAGCTACAATAGCCATTTGGGGCAAAATGAAAATTTCAGTATCCACTACTTCTGCACATCATGAATACACTCTTTCTTTTCGCAAAATGGTTAGGATTACAGGAGTTAAAGAAATCTGCTGCATGTTTATAATGTCCTGCGGAATAGAATATACCTGTGGGAATTGGTGCAGTACATTTCTTGTTGAAAATAAACATATGCCGATGGCCAATGCTGCTCAAGTAGTTATGTTATATTATATCGGTCTCACGCTGGGGCGATTTTGTTCAGGTTTGTTAGCTGTACAGATACATAGCTGGGAAATTATTCGATTTGGAGAAATTATTCTTGGATTTGGAATTCTTTTAATTTTTATGCCTTCCCTGATAACATCTGTTTTGGGTTTTTTCTTGATAGGATTCGGTAACGGACCGTTATTTCCCAACCTAAACTATTTAACCCCTGAAAATTTTGGAGAAAATATTTCTCAAAGCGTTATGGGGATACAGATGGCTGTTTCATATCTAGGGATTATGCTGATACCAGCATTGTTCGGTATTCTTGGACAAAAGTTTGGCATGTGGTATCTTCCATTCTTTTTAATCTTTTCCTATTTTGTTCTATTAACTGCACATTCCCGAGCAAAACATCTTTTTCAATCAGATTCCTAATACACATCAAAATTTATATAAGTAAAGGAGTATCAATTCAAAGGCAATGACCTCGTTTTTTGTAATGAAAATGACAAAAACGAATTGAAATGTTGGCTCCAGAAACCTAAACAGTTTCATTGACAGTTATTTTGATAAGTGGTTTTTTTATTTTCTGGTTGCATTTTATTCTCCAAATCTTCTCTGAAAACAACTTTATATGAGTGAAAGTCGTTATGTATTTTTTAGTATTGATTTTATTCTGCATACAATAAATGTTTATAATACACAAAAGTTAGTATAAGCATTTATTGTCTCTATATATTATATATCATAATATTGAAATCATCTTTTCAAATTAATATAGTTAGCACATAGAGAAAAAAGGTTATGTCTCTCTAAATTTCATAACATGTTACAGAAATAAAATATAACAATATGTACATTATCATAAAAAACATTCTGCTATAAAATTTAAGGAGAGCCTATATGAAAAAAAACAAAGTACATAAAATACTTAAAATAATAGTTTTCATTATTTGTGTCTTGCTGATTCTCGCAGCTGGTTCCTATTTGCTTGTTACAACTCATCCTCAACTTCTTATTGGGATCATTCAAAAAGGTATGTATGGTGATAGCAGTCCCAATTCATTTAAACCATTAAACACACCAAGTGAAGGTGTAATGGAAAATGGTCAGTACAAGATTAGCGACATTGCATATGGCAAAGAATATCCCAACAGTTTCTTGGACATCACGTATTCTGATTCGAATGTGGAATTTGATAGACCCACCTTATTCTATTTTCATGGTGGCGGCTTCTTTGGAGGAAGCAAAAACATGGGTGATCCGTTAGCTGTGAGTGAAGCCACTGCACTAATCGACGACCTATGTGCACAAGGCTATAATATCGTCAATGTAGATTATGCTCTTGTTCCAGATTATCATTTTCCAATTCCACTTGTACAGATGAATGAGGTCATCCAATTCATTCAGAAACACAAAAATGAGTATCACATCAATATGGACAATATCATTCTTATGGGAAGCTCCGCTGGTGCCATCATGACAGCACAGTATGGTACTATTCTGTCCAATCCTGATTATGCTGCACTACTAAATATTGATCCGTCCTTGAGTGTGGAACAGGTCTCCGCTTTGGTCATCGATGATGCCC
>NZ_CANUAR010000050.1:0-6193 GCF_947855755.1 uncultured Coprobacter sp. | reverse complement strand
GGGGACACAAGGATTTTCAGTCCTTTGCTCTACCAACTGAGCTATGGCACCATCGTTTTTGCGTGTGCAAAGATATGAATAATTTTATATTTGCACAACATTTTATTGGATATATTTTAGTTTTCTTTGCTGAGAGAGTTCCAACCTTGAGCTTTTAATTCTATTTCAGTACCATCTCTGGTAATCATGTAAGCCCCAAGAGAAGGTGCTGTAATATGACCTATAATACGAATACCCGGAAGAGCTGAAATGTCATCATGTTTAGTCAATGGTACGGTAAACAACAGTTCATAATCCTCTCCACCATTGAGAGCGGCAGTAATGAGACTCATATTAAATTCTTCTGCCATAACGGCTGTTTGGTAATCTATGGGGATTCGATCTTCGTAAATGCGACATCCGGTATGACTTTGTTTGCATATATGCAGTAATTCAGAAGAGAGTCCGTCCGAAATATCCATCATTGCTGTTGGCACAATATTCCGTTTTGCCAGTTCTTCGATAATATCTTTACGAGCTTCCGGTTTTAATTGTCTTTCAAGAAGATATTCTCTACCTTCAAAAGCGGGTTGGAAGTTTTTTTCTCCAGCAAAAACCTTTTTTTCTCGTTCGAGCAATTGTAACCCCATGTAAGCAGCACCCAGATCTCCACTAACACAGATCAGATCATTTTCTTTAGCTCCATTTCTATATACGATTTTTTCTTGAGTTGCTTCACCTATGCAAGTAATGCTAATTGCTAATCCGGTGAGAGAAGCAGAAGTATCTCCTCCGATTAGATCTACATGATAAACATCGCAAGCAAGTTGAATGCCGGCATATAATTGTTCTAAGTCTTCAACCGAGAAACGTTTTGAAATGCCTAAGGAAACCGTAATTTGTTTCGGTTGTCCGTTCATTGCATAAATATCTGAAAAATTGACAACGGCAGATTTATATCCTAAATGTTTTAGAGGAACATAGGTTAAGTCGAAGTGGATACCTTCAAGTAGCAGATCGGTAGTTACCAATACTTGTTTTTCTTTATAGTCGAGTATGGCAGCATCATCCCCGATCCCTTTTAGCGTAGAGTCATTTTTTATTTCTACATGTTTGGTTAAATGGTCGATAAGTCCAAATTCACCAAGAGATGCTATTTCTGTACGTTTGAATTTTTCCATTTTATTTAAATTGATTAGCAAAATGCGGAGTGCTTTACAGATAAAGACTCCGCATTTTGTTAGATATACCTTTTAGAACTGTTCTACGAGTTCTTTCATTATCAATGTCATTTTAGGCTGAGCCAGAGCTGCAGCTTTTTGTACTTCTTCGTGAGAAGCTTTCTCTACAATACCTTCAACTCCGAGATCGGTAATGACTGATATTGCAAATACTTCCATATCGCCATGACGGGCAACGATTACTTCCGGAACAGTAGACATTCCGACAGCATCGCCACCTATGATTTTAAAATACTTGTATTCTGCAGGGGTTTCGAAAGTAGGGCCTTGTGTTCCTACATATACACCTTGTTGCAAATATATGTTATTTTTTTCTGCAATCTCAAAAGCTTTTTTAATGAGTCGTTTAGAGTAAGCTTCACTCATATCCGGGAATCGAGGACCGAGCTCATTATAATTTTTCCCATGTAACGGGTGTTCTGGGAATAAGTTGATATGATCACGTATCACCATCAAATCTCCTACTTTAAAAGTCGGATTCATTCCTCCGGCAGCATTTGAAACAAACAAAGTTTTTACCCCTAATTGTTTCATGACGCGTACCGGGAAAGTAACTTGCTTCATATCGTAACCTTCATAAAAATGGAATCGGCCTTGCATTGCCATGACGTCTTTAGTGCCTAGTTTTCCGAAAATGAGCTTTCCGCTGTGTCCTTCTACCGTAGAGATCGGAAAATTAGGAATATCTTTGTATGCCAGTTCTTTCTGATCGGTAATGTGGTTTACTAGTTCGCCTAAACCTGTACCCAATATAATTGCTGTTTCGGGAATAATTGGAAACCGTTCTTTAATAAATGCTGCGGTTTCTTTAATTTTTTCAATCATAGCTAATTCGGTTTTTTAGATAATTTATTTGATAACAAATATAGCAAAAAACTTTGAATAAGGATTCTTATTTCTCTAAAACACTACTGTTGCAGACCTTTTAATTAGGACATTTTTATTGTTTTGGGAATATAGTTTTTTCTATTTTTGATGATAATATCTTTTATCTGTGCATCAAAAGCAGTACCTTGATCTTGTAAAAAACATATTTTAAGGGGCAGATAATATAGATTTTGTTTTATTTCATTCGTTAAATGAGAATTATGAATGAGTCTGGCTGCATCTTTTTCTGTTACGATTATATGAGGCAAAGTATTGCCATTCTTCATTTTTAATGCTTTGTTCCGAATCTTTTCTATGTCTTTTGCACTAAAGCTATGATGATCCGGGAAACATAAACTCTCTGTCTTAGATACAAAATTTTGAATATATTGTATGAATGGTTGAGGTGAAGCAATTCCAGAGATCAATAAAGCTTTATCTTTTCCTATACTTGTCATAGATATAGGGTTTTGAATTTCATCAGGAAATACAGGCATTAATTCATCGTAACATAATCCGGTAAAATATAATCGTTGATATGGATATAATTGCAGGCGTTTCGAAATAATTCTGAAATCGATGGGTTTTATATCTTTGGGGCATTTGGTTACAATAACGATTTGTGCACGAGATTTTTCTCCTATCGGTTCTCTTAATCTTCCGTATGGAAGGAGTTTATCTTCATAGATCATCCGGTTGAAATCAGATAGTAAAATAGATGTAGAGGGTGTCACATATCTATGCTGGAAAGCGTCATCTAATAAAATGACATCTATTTCAGGAGTAAGTTGCATTAGTTTTTCTATACCTCTTCGACGGTTACTATCTACGGCTACTACGATTTCGGGAAACTTATGTTTTATTTGAAAAGGTTCGTCTCCGATTTCTCTCGCTGTAGAAGAATTGTTTGCTAAAATGAATCCTCTGGTTTTTCTTTTATATCCTCGACTTAAAATCGCGATACGATACGAAGACATTAATAATCGTATTAAATATTCGATATGCGGTGTTTTACCTGTACCTCCTACTGTAATATTTCCTACAGATAAGATAGGTATATCGTAACTTTTGCTACGTAAAATATCCCAATCGAAAAGTTTATTTCTCAATCTTACTCCTAATCCGTAAATGAGGGAAAACGGAGATAACCACTTATATAGTTTTACATTTTCCTCCTCCAGCATTCTTTATGAGCTTTAATTATGTTTGTTATTCTATTTCTATATTTTCCATTTGAGCTTGAATCGGGTCGATCTGCTTTATTTGTTCCAATATTTTTCGATGATGATACTCGTCACCTAAAAATAATCGCATAAAAGATTGTGAAACTCCATTTCTGAGTTCATTCATCAGTTCTTCATAAAAACTTTTTTTCTTTGGATATTCAGTAACTTCATAATCTGTTATGTTACATTCTTTTGCAATCCATTCGGTTGCTTTTTGCATATCGCCGAGTTCGTCTATTAATCCTATTTTTAAAGCATCTTTCCCGCTCCATACCCGTCCTTCAGCAATATTTTTTATTTGATCGACCGACATTTTTCGTCCTTGGGCACAACGTTTTACAAAAAGGTCGTAACCGCGATTTATATATGTTTGCATTTTTTGTTTTTCATCGGCTGTCATGGGACGCTCTATGGTTGGAAAAGCTCCGTATCTGTTTGTTTTTACTTCGTCGAATGATAATCCGATTTTCTCTGAAAGCAATTTTTGTGCATTAGGAACGAGTCCGAATATACCTATTGAACCGGTTAGTGTTGCAGGATTTGCAAAAATACGATCTGCTCCGCAAGATAAATAATAACCGCCAGATGCTGCATAATCTCCCATCGATACGGCAACTGGTTTTATTTGTTTCAACTGCTTTACTGCATGCCAGATCTGTTCAGATCCAAAAGCGCTTCCTCCGGGAGAATTTACTCTAAGTACAACTCCTTTTACAGACTCGTCGTCTTGAACTTCTTTTAGAGTTCGTACCAGTTTGTCAGATATAATGCCGTTCGAAGATATTCCGTCTATACTACCTACTGCATATACTATGGCAATCCGGTCTTTTGATCTGGCTTTTTTAGTTGTAGATACAATATCTGTTGGAGATGCCCAATTAATATCATTAATATTTTCGACACCGCAAAGCTGCGTTAAAAAAGATTCTACTTCCGGACGGTATAATAAAGAATCTACAAGTTTGGTTTCCTGTACCCATTGAGGCTCTTGTAAAGAAACTAATGAGTCGGCATAATCGTTCAGTATGTATTTTTCTATTTGACGCTCTTCTGCGATGTCAGAGATAATAGTTTCCCATATCGAGTTTAAGTATGATTCGGTTTGTTTTCGATTTGCTTCACTCATTTGAGTGGTTATATAAGGCTCTACGGCAGATTTGTAAGTCCCTACACGAAATACTTGCATTTCAACCCCTATTTTATCGAGTATATTTTTATAGAAGGTAGGATTGGTGCTTAATCCTCTAAAATCCAGCATTCCAATTGTGTTCATGAACACCCAGTCGGCTACAGTTGCTAAATAATATTCTCTTTGGGTGTACATATCGGCATACGCCACAATAAATTTACCGCTTTTTTTGAAATCGAATAGAGCATTACGTATTTCTTCGATAGAAGCATAACCTCCGATAAAATTTGAAATATCCAAATAAATACCAGTGATATTATTATCCCATTTTGCTATCTGAATAGCTTTTAGTATTTCGTCTAGCCCTGATTTCGGAATATACTCCCCTGAATTTAAAATATTTAGAGGATCATCTTTCGCTCGTTCGGTGAGTTCTCCTTCTAATTTTAATCTTAAAATGGTATTCTCTTTAGAAGTATAGCTCGGAGTTGTTGAAATAGTCGCAAAACTTATAACAGAACCGACAAAAAGCCAGAATAATAATATTCCGGCAATGAAAACACCTAATACACAGGCGAATGTCGTTTTGAAAAAACTTTTCATATTAAGTATTCATTTTTGTTGTAAAAAACAAGAAATATAAGATTTCCAAGCAAATATAAGGCTTTTTTTGTTAAAAGAATATTTTCCATTATGAAATGGATGACTTTATACCTTTCTTAAAATTTTTATATAGAACAAACATTTCTCTTTGGTTGTTCTAAAAGCAGTATAAATCTATAATATATAATTGTTATGAAAACATCTTATTTATTTCTTTCTAATGGCTTTGAAGAAATTGAAGCAATTACGATTATTGATATTCTACGTCGTGCAAAAATAGATTTAAAAATAGTTTCAATGGGAGAGGATCGGACTGTAATCGGTGAGCATGGCATTACATTAATGGCGGATGTCCTGTATTCTAAAACAAAATGGGATAACTCTGAATTTTTTATTTTGCCCGGAGGAATTGGTAGTACAAAAGATCTTTTTATGAATGATTCTTTAAAAATGGATATTTTGGAACATTATAATCAAGGACGTTATATTGCAGCTATCGGAGAATCACCTGCTATATTAGGAGAACTGGGTATTTTGAATGAAAAGAATGCGACAGCACTTCCTGCATACATGAACTTTTTGCAGGGGGCTACTTATACGGGGCTTCCGATCGAAATTCAGGATAATGTTATTACTGGGCGTGGAGCGGCTGACTCTTTGAAATTTGCTATCGGTATAGTTTCTATGTTAAAAGGTAAAGATGTTGCCGATGAGGTCTCTAAAGAATTGTTGCTGATTGTTGGGTAGTTATTTGCAATTTGTTTAAAAATTGTCTGTTATAAGGTATTTATTTAGTCCTTTAGAAATACTTTTCGACCTTTTTTAGTTTTTTTGCCTCATGTAGCTAGCTTGCTCCTTATCGAGATGGAGAAATATTTTCGAAAATGTTTAAGTAAAATTTAAGCAGGCTCTAACTTTATACATTTTTCTAAAGTTAGGCCTGTAATTTTTTTTATAAATAAATTGTTGTAAATCTGCATGTTTGCATCTATTTAGTAGAAATATTTAAAAAAATGTCATAAAAAATTTGGAGGGGAATAAGAAAGGGATTACTTTTGCACACGCTTTTCGGGAGAGAGGGGCTGTAGTAATAAAAAGGTCAAGAGATTTTTTTGATATATAAAAAAAGAACCTTATATTTGCAGTCC
>NZ_CANUAR010000049.1:0-6629 GCF_947855755.1 uncultured Coprobacter sp. | reverse complement strand
GTCCGGCGAAGAGATCGTCGCCGAGGACCTCAAAGACCAACTGGGTGAGTGAAGGGTAAATAGAAGTATGAAAAGTGCTGAGCGGGAAAATATAGTATGCACAGATTTTATTCCACAGAAAAATTGGAGCTTTTTAGACTCACTTAAAAGTCAGACTTCAGAGGATTGGGAAGCAATAGGCTGGCGAAATAATGGGTTGAGAAAGAACAGATTATCCACAATTAAAAGACTTTTTGGATATTTCTCTCATTCGTTTGGCCTTTTTGTTCATCGAGGAAAGTATAAAAGTATCGTAGCCTGGCAACAATTTTACGGTCTTTTGTTTGCTTACTATTGTTTGATGTTTCATGTAAAAAAGAGAACTAGATTGATTATTTTGACTTTTATATTTAAGGAAAAGCCTGGAATTCTTGGTAAAGCATATAAAAGTATCATCACGAAAATCGTTCGTTCGGAATATGTAGATAGATTAGTTGTATATTCGCAAACCGAAATGGAGTATTATGCGAAGAAATTTGACGTGGAACAATCAAAATTTATATATCTTCCCTTAGGAATAGACGATAAAAAAGATTTGGGAAAGACCACCGTATCCTTACCCAAGAAATTCTATTTGTCTGTTGGCAGAAGTAATCGCGATTATGATTTCTTGTTGAATGTTGCTTCCTCATTACCTTATCCACTAGTCGTATTATGTGATACTATAAGACAAGAGATTCTGCCAGATAATGTTATTTTCTATAATGATATAGCAGGCGACGAATACTTAAAAATACTTGATGAGTGTGAAGCCGTTCTGATAGCATTGAATGATCCAAATATTTCGTCGGGTCAGTTAGTTATGCTTCAGGCAATGCAGTACAAAAAACCGATCATAATCACAGAAGCCAATTCGATTAGAAGCTATGTAAAAGATGGATTTAACGCGTTGATTTGTCGTAAGGACGAGGCTGAGTTCCTTAAAGCAGTTCAGCGTTTAAATGATAATCGTGGCTTATATAATGATTTGATAGACAATGGATATGTTGAATACTTGTTGAAGTACTCAGCCACTGCATTAGGCAGCAATGTTGGAAAAGCGTATTTGGAATGTATTTTAGAAAAGTGATTGTATCTAAATAAAAATGAAAACATCCGTTATCACAAGACACGCGATATCGAATTACGGCTCTTTGTTGCAGGCGATCGCAACGCAGCAGTTGATCGAAGGACTCGGCCATAGTTGCGAGATCATCGATTATATCCGCAGAGATGAGACTTATCGTGATCAGGAAAAAACTCTCCTGAAAGGAAAAACATATAATACTTCGTTCTTGAAACGGAGTGTATACTTGGCTTTGCGTCAACCGGAGAGTATCGCAGCAGGTAAACGCTTTGAAAGAATGCAGAGCAATATCTGCATAACTAATGAAGAGGGGCTTAAGGATCTATTTCAGCAAAAACAGCGTTAATTTTAATAAATCTGTTATGTGAATCAGCTTCTTAACCACTTAGGTTTTTAATGTAAAGATATAAATTATGGTAAATGTAGCGGTTTTAATGTCCACATATAACGGTGAGAAATATTTAAAGGCTCAGATTGAAAGTATTCTTTCTCAAAGGGGAGATTTTCATTTAGATTTATGCGTCAGAGATGATGGATCAACCGATCGCACGAGGGCCATTCTGGAAAGTTACGCTGCAGAGGGAAAATTGACATGGTATTACGGGGAAAATTTAGGTCCTGCTAAAAGTTTTTTTGACTTGTTATATCATTCTCCAAACTATGAATATTATGCTTTTTCTGATCAGGATGATGTTTGGTTTCCAGATAAAATACAGCACGCAATATCTGCGCTGAAAGAGTATGGTGATCATCCATCTTTATACTTTGCACGCGGCAAAACGGTTGACTCCGATTTGAATGAACTATCGCAAAAAGAGAGAACGCCCGTGTTAAATTTGCAATCTATTGCTGTTTGTTCGTTTGCTGCGGGCTGTACCATGTTATTCAATAAAACGTTGGCTGGAATTCTGCGTTCCAACTCTATTCCAAACCAAAGCATCATGCATGATTACTTTGTGTTGCTGCTTTGTAAAGCTGTGGGAGGAGATATTTTTTTTGATGACAGATATGTGATGTATTATAGACAACATGGAAATAATGTTATCGGTTCTGTTGTAGGAGTAAAAAATAAGATAATAGATCGATTAAAAATGATTTTTGTGCCTTGCAAAGTAAGCATTGCGAACCAAGCAAGTGAGATTTTAAGATTATACAATGAAGAAGTAGATTTTCCATCAAAAAAAATACTTCGTTGTGTTGCAGATTATAAGCATAGAATTTCGTGTCGTTTAAAATTAGTTTTATCTCCAAAAGTAAAATCTTATAGCTGTCTTGCTTCCTTTGTTGTTAAACTTTCTCTTTTGTTGGGTAACCGATGATTTTTATCTTAATTGGTATCGTAATAATAATATATAGTTTCTTTAACTTTAAAAAAGGATTTAGTTTATATTTGTGTTATAAGTTGATGCTTGTAACAAATATAACACTGATATCAACACCGGGATTGCCGTTACTCACGCTTGAGATGGCGATGACTTTGGTGTTTATGTTCATGTTTTTCGTTCATGGATCTAAATATCAAAGAGCACATACGAAGTTTCCATTTGCAATTCCTTTTCTGATTTATGGCGTTGTTTTGTTGGCTTCATCTATGTTTTCCATGGCTGGGTTTGGTGCAGAAATCTCTAATTTCATTAAGCAGTTATCTGAGAAGATTATTTTAGTCTGGATGGCGTGGCAGCTTATTGAAACAAAGGATGATTTTAAATTTATATTCAAAGTTGTTACGGTAATTATTCTTGGATCCTGTATATATGGTCTTATAGAATACATCCTGCAAAGGAATCCATTAACTGAATATGAAGCTTCTTTGAATTCTAATAAAGATAAACTTATCGATTTTTCGTATGGTGCAGATTCGTATCGTGGATACCGTATAAATTCTATCTTTGAACATGCCATTGGTGCGGGGATGGTTTGGGCATTATATGCGGTTTTTGTTTTTATAATTATACAAAAAAAATATGTTACGATAGGGCAGATATTTATTCCTTTCATTACAGCAATATTGTGTATTCCTTGTATTTTGTTTACAAATTCCCGGAGCCCGCTGTTGTTTTTTGCTGTATCCATGGTGTCAATCGTTAATTTCAAATCAAAGCGATTTTATCCGTTGCTGTTATCTCTTTTGGTCGGCGCCGCGATAGCTGTTCCGTTATTATCCGATAAAATCATAAATGTGATCAAGAGCTTTTTTAGTGGAGATGCTGCCAATACTGTTGGGGGAAGTAATCTTGAGATGCGTCTGGATCAATTTGCCGCTGCCTTTGAGCTGATGTTTCAATCCCCGCTGTTTGGATTAGGTCCGAGTTTTAGAGACGTGATAGATAATAATCTTGTGGATCGTTTGCTAGGCGGAGAAAGTATATGGTTACAGGCCGTTCCGCAAATGGGTATTCTAGGCGTGGTAGCATATGTGGTTCAGGTCATTTATTTTATTGTGATCATCCCCAAGAGGTTTAAAAGCAGACAAATCTTTTTTGTATCACTTGCATATTGGCTGACTTATACGATAACATCCATTCCTGGATTTAATCATATGCTATTTTTTATATTTATCTTCTACTTTATTAAATCTTCTCGCGTTTACGGGCAAATGGTTAAAGTGGGGAATGTATATGGCCTTTATTTGAGAAAGGGAGTAATCCACTACAACGTAATAAGGCGTAGACCGGTTGTGATTAAGGAGCATTGATAAAATGATTAAAATCGCGCTATTCGGTGTGGCACTAAATTCCAATAATTACGGGTGTTCTGCGTTGGGGATATCTCAAATTGATATGTTGCAGAAGATTGCTGTGTCTTTAGACTTAAACGTTGAATACCATGTTTTTTCCGGTGAATCCTCTGCGATCTTGACGCCGCTGAGCAATTATATTCGAACAGATAACATTGTTTTTGAAAAGATAGTTCGATTTAGAACAGGTTTGCGTGGAATCATTCAACTGCGTAAGGCAATTTCTAAGTGTGATCTTGTAATCGATCTGACTTATGGGGATAGTTTTTCAGAACGAAGGGATCTCTAAAGGTGACGTCAGAATAGGGGACGATGTATGGATTGGCGAAAGAGCAATAATATATTATCTGGCGTACATATTGGTCAGGGTGCTGTAATAGCAGCTGGTGCAGTTGTAACGAAAGATGTCCCTCCATACGCTATCATGGGCGGTGTCTCTGCAAAAGTCATAAAATATCGTTATAATAACGATATGATCAAAGAACTTTAAAGATTGATTTTCCTAAATTAGGTAATAAAATGGTTTGGGCGCATATAGATGATTTATACAAACCATTAGAAAATATTGATCGGCTATCGTGGTTGCCTCGAAGGGAAAAATAGAATCAAATGTCTCATTTAGTTTCCAATAGAAAAATAGCAGCGAATTTAATAATGTCCGTGCTGGCACAGATTATTTCGATTGTTGTCAGTTTTATATTGGGATTTGTTGTCCCAAAGTATATTGATGAATTTCAGTATTCTTATTGGCAGACATTTATTTTATATGTTGGCTATGTTGGTGTTTTTCACTTTGGTTTGCTGGATGGAATAGTGCTGAGATATTCTCAATATGACTTTGACGAGTTGGATAAGCCTCGTGTACGTTCGCAATTTCAACTTTTATTGACGTTTAATTCCATTCTTACATTAATTGGCTGTATCGTCTCTGCATTCCTGTTTGATATTGTAACAAAAGAAATTGTTATACTGGTGTCGATAGGTGTTATTACAAAAAATATTTTTACATATACTTCATATTCCTTTCAAATCACTAATCGTATCACAAAGTATGCAGTGCTTGTTATTGCGCAACGTGCGGCGTATGCTTTGTTTGTCGTCTTTTTATTGGCTTGTCGCGTCAATGATTTTTATTGGTACTGCATAGCAGATTTATTTGGTGACGTGTTTGGTATTTTTCTCGGAGCAATCTTTAATCGTGGAATGTATTTTGGCAAGGGTATTCCTATTAAGGAGTGCCTTAAGGAATGCTGGATAAATGTTTCTGCCGGTATAATGTTGATGGTCGCAAATTTTTCTTCGAGTTTGCTTGTCGGCGGAGCTAAGATGATGATACAGTGGCGGTGGGATGAGCTGGTATTTGGACAAGTATCGTTTAGTTTTAGTGTTTCAAATTTGTTTCTTACATTTGTAACAGCGATCAGTGTGGTATTGTTTCCCTCATTAAAACGCATGAAGGAAGAGAACCTCCCCGACATCTATACGAAAATTCGCAACATCATATCACCATTGCTCTTTTTCGCAATGATCGTGTACTTTCCCGGGTGTTGGATCTTGGAAAAGTGGTTGCCAAATTATTCAGACAGCCTTGTATATCTCGGAATTTTATTGCCAATAATTATTTTTTCTTCTAAAGTCAGCCTCTTAACAAATAATTACCTAAAAGCGTATCGTAAAGAAAAATTAATGCTCGTAATTAATGTCGCGTCAGTACTGTTTGGTATGGCCATATTTGCGATAGGGGCCTACATATTGAACGACCTTGAATTTGTGTTGTATTTCTTAGTTGCAGTTATAATGCTTCGCTCGGTTGCCTCTGAAATAGCTGTTACGAGGATCATTAAAAAGAGGATTGCAAAGGATTTCTTGATTGAATTTGTGATGACTGTTGCTTTTATTGTGGCGGTGCGTTGTTTGGAGCTCTGGTGGGCTTGCTTGGCGTATGTCTGTATCTTTGTTATTTATGCTATAATTTATCGAAAGAGTATAGCCGCACTGTTGCATGTTTTTATTAATATGCTTAAGCGTAGTAAATCAGGGGCGGATAGCAGGGATAAATTGTGATATCACAATTAAAGCACAGAGTTTTAGTTTATTCTTGTGCTGCTGGAATGTATAGAAATCTATCTTGAACTTTTTGTTATCATAATATATCGGTTGTCAGGGGATTTCATTTGTGTTAAACTACTGATAAGCACGAAGCTGTGGAGGTATATTGGTGTAACGATAGCTATTATGATATCAAAATCAAATTTGATATATATTCTTTACGAAAGACGACCTAATAGGCTGACGTAACTTTAAGAGTTTCCTAATTCTGCCGTGTTTCAATATGCTATTTTGTTGGCGAAACCGGCATATTCTAAATTATGCCATCAGATCATAAACTAATTTTTCGCCCTCTCCTCTCCATCCTCCCCATGTTGGCAGTCATGGTCGGGATCTTCCTGTTTTCGGGGCAGCAGGGGGAGGCGTCGGCGGGGGTGAGCAACGGCGTAGGGGAGTGGCTCCTCGGGATCCTCGGCATCGAGATCCCGCCGGGGATGTCGGCGTCCAACGTGCCCATCGTCTTCGGGCTCACCATCCGCAAGCTCGCGCACATCTTCCTCTACTTCTTGCTCGGCGGCACGAGCTTCCTCTTCGCCGCCACACTGCCCGTCAAGGTCGCTGCGAAAGCCAAGCCCGCCGTCAGCAGTGGCCTCGCCCTCGTCATCTCATTGCTCTATGCCTGCCTCGATGAGGTTCACCAGTCCTTCGTGCCCGGTCGTGCGGCGCAGATCCAAGACG
>NZ_CANUAR010000048.1:0-7255 GCF_947855755.1 uncultured Coprobacter sp. | reverse complement strand
AAATTTGGAATGATTCTAAATAAAGACAGCAAGGTTAATTCGTATATAATTACCTTTTTATATTTCAAGTTTTTCATATCGTTTAGAGCCTGTCTCAATTTTGCTCAGGTCAGATTTGCGAGATTCTTTCGAGTATGTTTTTCTGTTTTTAGGAGGATGATAGCGGGCTATCTGACGAGTGAAAACGGGGAAAAAGACCGAAAGAAAACGCAAAGATGACCTGATAGTACTTTTTTATTGGAAAATTTAGACAGGCTCTTAGAGTCAGTCGTCTAAATTTTTTATAGAATGTCTTTATTCCGATAAATGAGTGTGGCATTATGATTTATAAAATTCTTGTGTAATTCAGGAGAATGAGTTTATTGAGTAATGATAAATAAAAACTTTTGCATGTTTATAAGAAAGAAAAAGCTATAAAATATGATGATAGAGTAAAACTTTATACTATAAAATCCCTACATTTGCGATTTAGAGTCTGTCAAAATTTTACAGGACATTTTTTGATGACTGTTCTCGCCGATGTTTTTTTGTTCCGATAAGGGAAGCAGTAGTAGGCTGCAAGATGTATAGAAACAGAAAAACAGTCTGAAAAAAGATTCAAAAAGACCGGAAGAAAACGCAAAGATGACCTGATAGTATTTTTTTATTGGAAAATTTAGACAGGCTCTTAAACCTATATGGACGACAGGTTAAAAAAGAAGATGCCGAAAAATGAAAATACAGTTTTCCCGTATGATGGTATATTTAAAAAGAATCATTTTGTTATTTTTGGGATTAATAAGTTTTCTCGTTCCGACTCAAGCTCAATTGAATACGGAACGTGTAATGAATATTGGTCGCAACGCTCTCTATTTTGAAGATTACATACTTTCTATACAATACTTTAATCAAGTTATAAAGGTAAAACCTTATATGGCAGAACCTTATTTTTATAGGGCTGCTGCCAAGTTAAGTTTGGAAGATTTCAGAGGTGCAGAGGAAGATTGTAACTTATGTCTCGAACGCAATCCTTTTATTACAGGAGCATATCAGGTTCGAGGAATTGCCCGTCAGAATTTAGGAGATTACCAAGGGGCGATCGATGATTACAATGAAGGTTTGAAATATGTTCCTGAAGATCGGACCTTTTTGGGAAATAAAGCGATAGCAGAAGTCCAGCTTAAAAAATATGATGATGCAGAAAAAAGTTTTGATAAACTTATTTCGATCCATCCGTCTTATTATAACGGTTATTTGAGTCGGAGTCAGTTTTGGTTGGAAAAAAAAGATACTTTGAAAGCGATCAAAGATATAGATAAAGCTATTTCTTTAGATAAGCATCTTTCGTATGCATACGCACAACGGGCTATTATTAAATTTCAGTATACAAAAGACTATCAAGATGCTTTGGCGGACATGAATGAAGCTCTACGGCTTGACCCGAATATGTCTTCTTATTATATTAATCGGGCATTGATAAAATATCATTTGGATGATTTGAGAGGTACGATGGCCGATTATGATAGAGTAGTGGAGATCGATCCTAATAATCTGATGGCTCATTATAATCGAGGTCTGTTGAGAGCTCAAGTTGGTGAAAAAAATAAAGCAATAGAAGATTTTTCCTTTGTATTGAAGTATGAACCGGATAATTATTTTGCTTACTATAATCGGGCAGTATTATATGATGAATTAGGAAATTATAGGGCTGCGGTCAAAGATTATAATAAAGTATTGAATCAATATCCGGATTTTTATTCTGGATATTATGCCCGTTCTGAAGCGAAAAGAAAATCGGGAGATATTTCCGGAGGAAAATCTGATTATCAGAAGGCGATGAAACTTTATGAGGAACAAAAGAATACGAATAAAAATTATGAAGAAGTTGCAGATAATGTCGATGAATCTGAAAATAATACTTCAGAGAAAGATGCTGATAAGGTAAGAAAAGAATCTGACAAAAATATAAATAAATTTGATCGATTGCTGGTTGCGGACAATACCGACATGAAGAGTAAATATACTAATGAGATAAGAGGTAGGGTACAAGATAAGAATTTTAATGTAGAGATAGCTCCGGCATTTGTTCTTACATATTATGAAAGACCAGATCAGGTGAAACAGACAATTTCTTTTATTCCTGAGGTTGAAAATCTGAATAGAGCCGGGATATTACCTTATCGGGTATTATTGACAAATGCTGAGATGGCATTGGACTCTGCAAAAATTAATAAACATTTTGTTTCGATCAATGATTATTCGAAGTTGATAGAAATAAATCCGCGTAATGCAGTCCCGTACTTCGGACGAGCTCTCGATTTTATGTTGATACAAGATTTTGCAAGTTCTTTAGATGATCTGAACCGAGTGATACAGTTAAGCGATAATTTTGTTTTGGCTTATTTTATGCGAGCGGTCGTCCGGTTTAAGCAAATTGAATATAGAGCTTCTACCCAAGATTTCGATGCTCAAAATAATAAATCTGTTTCCGAAACATTTGGTTTATCAAAGAGTCCGGCATCATCGATATTATTACCCAATTCATCGTCAAATAAAAAAGAATCGGTCGGAATGGATTATGAGATGGTTCTTCGAGATTACGATAAAGTTATAGAAATGGCGCCGCAATTCGTTTACGCTTATTATAATCGAGCTAATGTAAGATGTGCACAAAAAGATTTTCGGGCAGCTTTAGCTGATTATAATGAAGCGATTCGTTTACGTCCGGATTTCTCAGATGCATATTTTAATAGAGGATTAGTGTATGTCTTTTTAGGTGAGACTCAAAAAGGTATTGCCGACTTGAGTAAGGCCGGAGAATTAGGAATAGTTTCTGCTTATAATATTATTAAAAGACTGGGAGATTGAGTTTTTAAAATACATTCATTAAGACTTGCACGGACATTTTTTGAGAACTGTTTTAGAGGCATTTTTCAGTCCCGATAAGGAGAGTAGCAGACTACGTGACGTGTAGGAGTAAGAGACCTGATCGGAAGCAGACTCAACAAGTCTGGATATAAACTTTTATCGGAAAATTTAGATCGGTCCTTAAAAGGTCTGAAAATCATCTTATCGAATAGTTAAAAAAATATTGCCATAAAATTTAAACAGGCTCTAAAAAATTATTACTTTTGTGCTCTTGATAAAATATCTCTTTCTATAGAGACTTAGGAAATAAGAATTATAAAAAACAATTGTTACATTTTGCGTGTTGTATTAATGCTATGCGCAACAAGAAAACAAAGATTATGATAAAAATAACTTTTCCCGATCAATCGGTTAAAGAATTCGTTAAGGGAACTACTCCGTTGCAGATAGCCGAAAGTATTAGTCCTCGTTTGGCTCAGGATGTTCTCGCAGCTTCGATAAACGGGCAAGAATGGGATATTTCTCGTCCTATAAATGAAGATGCCTCTATAAAATTATTTAAATGGGATGATCCGGAGGGTAAACATGCGTTTTGGCATTCATCAGCCCACTTGTTGGCCGAAGCATTACAAGAACTTTATCCCGGTATAAAGTTCGGAATCGGTCCGGCGATAGAGAACGGATTTTATTATGATGTAGATCCGGGCGATACACCTATTAAAGAAGGCGATTTTACAGCTATCGAAGCTAAAATGGCTGAACTTGCTTCTAAAAAAGAAGCGATTGTACGGCATGATATATCAAAAGCCGATGCTTTGAAAATGTTTGGAGAGCGGAACGAAGAATATAAAGTAGAATTAATTACCGAATTGGAAGACGGGACGATCTCTACGTACACGCAAGGAAACTTTACCGATCTTTGCCGAGGTCCGCATTTGTCTAATACCGCTCCGATTAAAGCAGTGAAAATAACATCTCTTGCTGGAGCGTATTGGCGAGGTGATGAGAAACGTCATCAGCTGACACGTATATATGGCATTTCTTTCCCGAAAAAGAAAATGTTAGACGAGTATTTGGCTTTGATGGAAGAGGCAAAAAAACGTGATCATCGAAAAATCGGGAAAGAATTAGAACTATTTACATTCTCACAGGCCGTAGGACAGGGATTACCATTATGGCTTCCGAAGGGAGCTCTTTTACGTGACCGGCTTGAAAATTTCTTGCGTCGTATTCAGAAGCGATTTGGGTATCAACAGGTCATAACTCCCCATATCGGTAATAAATTATTATATGTGACGTCCGGACATTATGCCAAATATGGTAAAGATTCTTTCCAGCCTATTCATACACCTGAAGAAGGTGAAGAATTTTTGTTGAAACCCATGAATTGTCCTCATCATTGTGAGATATATAAAGCTTTTCCTCGTTCATATAAAGAATTGCCTTTGCGATTTGCAGAATTCGGAACAGTATATCGTTATGAACAAAGCGGAGAATTGCATGGTTTGACAAGAGTTAGAGGATTTACTCAAGATGATGCTCATATCTTTTGTCGTCCCGATCAGTTGAAGGAAGAATTTTTAAAAGTAATGGATATTATATTCATTATATTCAAAGCTCTTGATTTCAAGAATTTCGAAGCTCAAATTTCTTTGCGTGATCCGAATAATCGGGAAAAATATATCGGTTCTGACGAAAATTGGGAAAAAGCAGAGCGAGCTATAGTGGAGGCCTGTGAAGAAAAGGGCTTAAATGCCAGAGTAGAATTGGGAGAAGCCGCTTTTTATGGACCGAAACTCGATTTTATGGTAAAAGATGCTATCGGACGCCGTTGGCAGTTGGGAACTATTCAGGTCGATTATAATTTACCGGAACGGTTCGAGCTTGAATATACAGGAAGCGATAATCAAAAACATCGTCCAGTTATGATACATCGAGCGCCGTTCGGTTCAATGGAACGTTTTGTTGCGGTTCTTATCGAACATACTGCCGGAAAATTTCCTTTGTGGTTGACTCCGGAGCAGGTTGTCGTGATGCCTATTAGTGAAAAATATAACGGCTATGCACATGAAGTTGCCGCGCAACTCGAAATGCAGGATATACGTACGACTGTAGATGACCGAAATGAAAAAATCGGACGGAAAATACGTGATAATGAACTGAAAAGAATTCCTTATTTGCTCATTGTCGGTGAGAAAGAGGAACAAAATAAAGAAGTTTCTGTAAGAAAACAGGGTGAAGGTGATAAAGGTTCGATGAAAATTACTACCTTTGCCGAACTTCTGACTGAAGAAGTTGAAAGAATGATAACCCAATGGTAATTGAATGGAGAAAAAAAACAATTTAGGAGTTAATAAAAATTATCCTTCAAAGAAAAATGAAGGAATGAAAGAGTTGTACCGTACCAATGAAAAAATTAAGGTAAAAGAAGTTAGATTGGTAGGAGAAAATGTCGAACAAGGAGTTTATTCTATTCAAGACGCTTTGCGTATTGCAGAAGAACAAGAACTCGATCTTGTAGAAATTTCTCCAAATGCGGTTCCTCCTGTTTGTCGGATTACGGATTATCAGAAATTCCTTTATCAGCAGAAAAAACGATTAAAAGAACAGAAAGCTAAATCGACTAAAGTGGTCGTAAAGGAGATTCGCTTCGGACCTCAGACTGATGATCATGATTATAATTTTAAATTAAAGCATGCCAAAGGTTTCCTTGAAGAAGGTGCGAAGGTCAAAGCTTATGTTTTCTTTAAAGGGCGTTCTATATTGTTCAAAGAACAAGGGGAAGTGCTTTTACTTCGTTTTGCCAATGATTTGGAAGATTATGGCAGAGTAGAGCAATTGCCCGTTTTAGAAGGTAAGCGCATGATTATAATGCTTACTCCTAAGAAAAAGTAGAAAATTGAGGAGACTCAATATTATATGTTTTAGTAATACATAAATTAAAATTTAGTAAGATGCCAAAGATGAAAACTAACTCCGGTGCCAAAAAAAGGTTCGTCCTTACCGGATCAGGAAAAATCAAAAGAAAACACGCTTTCAAAAGTCATATTCTGACGAAAAAGACTAAAAAGCAAAAAAGAAATCTTACTCATTTCACTCTTGTATCTTCTGCAGATATCAATAACGTGAAAGAGTTATTGTGCTTGAAATAAGCCTTCGATTTTTTATTTAAAGCAAAAAGCGAGTTTAAAATTTTATTAACCGAATGTCATAGCCTGAAGATCATCCCGTGAGGAGGTGACGCTAACATTCAAAACAAGTAAAAACTATGCCAAGATCAGTAAATCACGTTGCTTCAAGAGCAAGAAGAAAGAAAATTTTAAAATTAACCAAGGGTTACTATGGTTCTAGAAAAAATGTTTGGACCGTAGCTAAAAATACATGGGAGAAAGGTTTAACCTATGCTTACCGTGACCGTAAAGCTAAAAAACGCGAGTTCAGAGCATTGTGGATTCAGCGTATTAATGCAGCGGCTCGTTTGGAAGGCATGTCATATTCCAAATTGATGGGAGCTTTGCATAAAGCCGGTATTGAAATCAATCGCAAAGTTCTTGCAGATTTGGCAATGAACAATAATGATGCTTTCAAGGCTATTGTAGAGCAAGCAAAGAAAGCTTAACTCATTTATTAATATATAAAATAAGGTTTCTTATACAAGAAGCCTTATTTTTTTGTCCTAAAAATTTGATTATTGTGCTACTTTTACTATATTTGTAATACAGAAAGCGAGTAAGACATAAGGTTGCATCCTAGTAGATTGGGAAACTCATCAAATCTTATGAAATACCGAGAACAAAGCTTTCTCTTCTAATGGCGGGCCACGCCGAGAGGTATGCGTTATGCACGGTGGATTACAAAGGAAGGGGGCACTCAAATCCTGTTATTCGGAGTTTCATCGCATCCTACGATGCAACCTTTCTTTATAAAAGGCAGACTATTTAATGGTTTGCCTTTATTTTTATACATTTTCTACTGGAGTCGGTTTAAAGTTGAAATGTCAAATTTTGTTCATGAAAATAAAAAAGGTAATGCTCCAACTTGTAATTTATGGCTAATTACCATTGCGGAAAATTATACAGATAAGAGGGCGCAAAAGTCTTTTCATAATAAGGTTTGGAAAGATATTAAAGTAAAAAGTGAACGGAAATCAAATAGTATATTTTTAGATTTAGAGAAATTGGCAGCATCAATACAAACGGTTAGGGAAGACTCTGATGATTGGTAATTGATATTTTTTATTTGCTTGATATGCTAAATTATTGGCTGCGTTGTTAAAATTACCTTTTAACTCTCCAAATCATACCGAAATAAATGAAAAAAGGAAGCTAAATATATTAACTTCCTTTTTTTTGTGTCGGGGTACCAGGATTCGAACCTGGGACCCCCTGCTCCCAAAGCAGGTGCGCTA
>NZ_CANUAR010000047.1:0-8203 GCF_947855755.1 uncultured Coprobacter sp. | reverse complement strand
GAGTACATAGTTCACGCAGCCTTTAAATCCGCTTCCCTTTTTTATTTTTCCAATCATCCGACAACTGGTTAATGATTTCAACAATCCTGTTTTTGAGTTTTACCAGTTCCACCGCCACCAGTGCGAACCCTCCGGCATTCGCCCGGTGCGCCAACTGATTGATGTTGTTGGCTTCCCTTGCCAGCTTGCGGATAGTGTCCGCATCCTGCCTGTTCAGCCGGGGCGTTACCTCTGCCGAAACGACAGCCTGCCGGACGTACTCGCTGACATGCAGCCCGGCTTCGGTGGCTCGCTTCCTGATAGCGTAGAACTGTAACTCGGTCAGCTTCGTACTGACTACCTTTTGATATTTGTTTACCCGGTTCTTTGCCGGGCGACCTCCCGGTTTATTCCTTATTTCTGTCATACGTTTTTGCTTTTAGCTGGTATCTTAAAAATTGCGACCAACGGGAGAAATTTTCTTTGCTGTCAGGCAAAGCAAGGTGTTTCGGTTTACCGAAACATAACCTTGCTCTCCAAATCAGACCGCCTGCCGTTGGTAATCCTGCCGGACTAAATGCCCCTGCCCCTTTTCTGTCTTGGGGCGGCACGTTGTCCGGTTTCCTGCTTCATTTCCTGTGCTTGGCTGATACTGTTTTTCTGCTCCTGCTTCCTGCCGCACAGGTAATCGTTCAAGTCCGAATACCCCCTATAATTGTGCGAGAAGTCACGCACACGGTAGGAGTATTCCAATTCGATAGCCAGTGTCGCTTCATATCCTGCCTTGTCATTGTCAAGCATACAGTGGATGCGTTCATACGGGTACAGCACGTCAATGGCTTTCGGCACATTGGCGGTAGAGTTGAGTATGACATAATCCTGCCTGTCAAGGTCGGGCATGGTCGGGCAGTTCTTCATCCGGAGTGTGAGGAAAGAAAGATAGTCCATAAAGCCCTCGAATACCAAACATTTCTCTCTCGGCTCTCCCTGTTGCCTTATATGGGTGATGTCTTTCGATGTGCTGCCCTTGAAACGGGGATTGCGAAGCTCGTAACCTCCTGAATCATTCCTGAATGCCAGTGCAAAATAAGGCTTGCCACCGATGCGGTAATACATTTCCTGCACGTATGGGGCTGCCGTTCCGGGAGAAATCCCCCTTTCCTGCAAATAGCGTATGAGTGCCGGATTCTGTAACGGCTGTATTCTGCGTATCTCTATCGGGCTGGCTGCTTGCCTTTTCGTGTCCCTTTCGGGCAGTTCTTTCCCGTGAAAGGAAAAAGAGGCGGTGTCACCCTGTTCCAGTCGGCAGATAGCACCGTAGGCGTTGCATCCGTGCTGCTTCATCACAAGGTCGATGAGCGTCCCACCCTCGCCAGTTCCGTAGTCACACCATAGATTGGCGTTATAATCCACCTTGAAACTTGGCGTGTTGTCCTCCCGTAAGGGGCTGCGGTACATCCCGTAGCTTCCTTTTTCCGTGACGGGTTGGATTCCCAAAGAGTTCAGGTAGTCTTTGATACTGATATTGTTGGCTTCCTTGTAGGTCATAATCTTTATTTTTTTGGTGTTGATAAATTGCAGTAGCACAGTAAGAAGTCAGTAAGAAGAAAAGTTACCATGTTTCTGCACATAATTCTTTTTCTTTCAGTGGATTATCTCTTATGCAGTAAGATAAGTAAGTTATTTCTTCAAAAGGAAATAGAAATACAGCCTTATATTCCTGCTCGCTCTTTTCTTGTTTTTCTTTTTTCCGGTTTTCCAAAAAGTTTTGGATTTTATCTTACTGCTTACTGCGCATCGTGTAATAGATTGATTTTTTAATAACTTGAATAATAGCATGATACTTTTGCAGTAATTACTGCATGGCTGCCTATCCGTAATCGTCATTTGTATAGGATGCAGGAATAGGCTTTATTCTGTACCCATATACCGAATAATTCTGTTTGTTTATACGTTTCTGTACCCGTTTGAACCCGGCTTTACGCAACGCTTCCCCCAGCCGTTTTTCAGATAGCTGCATGGCGCATATATCTCGTAAACGTGCCAGTATTTGCGCTGTTGTCATAAAAAAATGGGGTTCTTCTTCCTCTGTCGGCTTCTCAAAATATTGCGTCAGCATTTCAAACTCGATTGTCTGCACCTCAAATTCCGCATTGTTCAGGTGCAGTTCTCCAATCTCCGCATCATTGAACCAGTAGCGCACGCCCTGACGGTACAGGTACATGATTTCGGAATAGACGTTATCCATGTGGATATTTTCTGCCGTGGGCTTGTCTATGTGCAGCACCTCGAACGGCAAAAAACGCCTGCTGCCTGTCGGGTCGGTCAGGAACTCGTTGCCGTTCACCGAAGCCATGAAGCTGGCGAGGTGGGGATATTCCTCTATGTAAACGTCATACGGTCTGCGGTATTTCACCGCCGGGGTGGTGATAAGGTTCTTCAATGCGTTCTCGTTCTGCTTGTTGAGTTCCTTTAGCTGGTCGTCAATGTTGATGAACAGGTATTCGGCTATCAGTGTCAGGATGTCTTTGCCCTGCGGGTCTATCTTTCCGGTAAACAGGTAGTTCTTAAGCGGTGTCGGGCAAAGGTTGTCCAGCCACCACGATTTGAACTGCCCCTGCCTGTCCCCGGTCAGCACCAAACAAGTATGGTTCTGACACCCCGTGTCGTTCATGGCGTTGGCTACCACACCGATAAGCCATTTCGTGAAATATTCCTCCCATTTGCCGGGGTTGGCTACCTGTACCGTGTTCAGGAGCCTGCCGATATGCCCGTGTTCGGTTGGATTGAGAAGCGGCAGGGCGTTGAAGTATTCCCGTATGGGATGTACCTTTCTTGCGAAATCGCTTTCCAGTATGGTACGGATGTTCTCGGCAGAGGTGACGATACCAGCGGTTGCGTCCAGCCTGCGCCTGAACGAGTTCAGGACAAATTTCGTAACGGGCTGGTACAAGTCCGAAGAATCCGCAGCCCGGTATTCCGTCCGGCTCTTTACGGTGTTAAACCGGAAATCGTACAGGACGTTCAACAGGCTTTCGATGCGCTCGTTCTTAGACTGCCAGCCCTCGATGTGCCGTGTATCATCACTTCTTTTCTTTTTCATCGGGAAGTCTGTTAGAAGCCGGGACATACTGCTGCTGCATCCACTTTTTGAGTTCCTCCATGTCGAAACGCAGGGTACGCCCACGCTTGACACACGGTATCAGTCCCTTGCTGGCTAAGTGGTACAGGTAATTGACCGAATACCCGGTTATACCACTGGCAACGGATATTTTGACTAACACAGGCTCTTTTCCGTCCTGCCGTTCTTCGGGCTGTGAGCCCATGACCGGGGCAATCATCTTTTCGATGTTCTCCAGCCGTTTGAAAATTTCTTCGAAAGGATTGTTCATAGGTGCTTGTTTTTTGAATTAGCACCACAAATAAAATAAGAAAAATCGGTAAAAAACAAAGCGTCAGCCGTTTGGAATCGCTTTGCTGCGCTCTGCACCAAATTAATGTCGGCAAATAGAAAACGGCTTTGTGTTCATTACCTTACTTATTTAAAGAGTGGAGAAAAATCAAGTTTTTTATTATCGGTTCGTTTCTTTCGTGTTGTTCTTGGGGTGGCGGTGGACATTTTCGGACACGCAAGGTCATTTTCGGACAGAAAGAAACAACCTATTATTCAGCCTTATATATTTGCACCAGTGAAGAAAAACGGAGTATTGACAAGAATAAATGTATCAGTTATGGAAATAGTGACGATTGAAAAGAGAACCTTTGAACTTTGGAAACAGAGGTTTGAAAACTTTGTGGGGCGTGTGGATGCGCTCTGCGTGCCTTTACGCAGGAAGCGTGACAAGTGGCTGGATAACTGCGAGACCTGCCGTCTGCTGAACGTTTCAGCCCGGACGATGCAGACCTACCGTGATACGGGAAAACTGCCTTATTCGCAGATTAACAATAAGATTTATTACAAGGCTTCGGATGTGGAAACATTTCTGCTCAACCAAGTAAGGGACAATTCTAAAAAGTAGGCGTATGGATTTGATAACGAAAGATTCCGAAACTACGCTGGTACTGTTTTCCTCCCTTGACAGGGTGCTGGAAAACGTGGAGTACGTGGTAATGAACTATCGCCCTGTATTGAACGGTGAACACTACCTGACGGGCGAGGAAGTATGCGAGCGGCTTTGCATCAGCAAACGGACGTTGCAGGATTACAGGGACACGGGGCTGCTGGGGTACGTGCAGCTTCCGGGAAAAATCATCTACCGGGAAAGTGACATCATGGATTTGTTGGAAAGGTTCTATCAGAAATGAAATTTTGAGAACATGGAATCTTGTTTTCTTGATGTCTTGCTTTCTTGAAATATTGGAGTATTGAAATATAGCTGTCTTGTTTTCTATATTGTTTGGTTGAAAGCCAGCAATCACGGTTTCTTGAAAACTGTGTTGCTGGCTTCTCCGTGTTTATACGGATAGTTGTTTCTCAACGGCTTGCATATCCCTTAGTATCGTTTGGTCTAATACCTTTGCGTAGTGCTGTGTCATTCGGGTGGATGAATGCCCCAGCATTTTAGCCACATTCGGCAGTGACACGTTGTTAGCCAGTGCGATAACCGATGCGAAACTGTGGCGGGCTGTGTGCGTGGTCAGGTTCTTTTTGATACTGCACAGGTCGGCAATCTCTTTCAGGTAGCTGTTCATCTTCTGATTGCAGGGAACGGGCAACAAAGTTCCTTTATCCATGCAGTAGGGGTTATCCTTATACTTTTCAAGTATCTGTTTGGGAATGCTCAAAAGCGGGATGTTGCAGATATTGTTTGTCTTTTCACGGGGTTTCACTATCCACAGATTGCCGTTACTGTCCTCTGAAAGATGTTCGGGGCGCAGATTATACACGTCTATGAATGCCAGCCCGGTATATACGCAGAAGATAAAAACATCCCGTACCAGTTCCAGCCGTTCAATCCTGAACTCTTTCTGCCATATCCGGTTTATCTCGGCTTGGCTTAGGAACTGTTTGTTTACCTCCACCTCGTGAAACTTGATTCCGGCAAACGGGTTCTTTGTCAGCCACTCGTTGGCAATGGCAAGGTTTATCACTTTCTTGAAGCATTTCATGTACCGGATAACGGTGTTCTGTGCGCAATGCTTCTCCGTCTTTAGGTATAAATCGAATTTACGCACCAGTTCCCCGTTTACCTCACGCAACAGCATATCATCTACCTTGTAGTCCCGTTTAACCAGTTCCATGAGATATTTAAGGCAGTTATCGTAACGTCTTACGGTGATGTCGGCATAGTCCGTCCCGATTAGCTTCCGGCAGTTATCGTTATGCTCCTTGAACACATTGTGTAATGTCTTGAAAGTCTCGTCCTTTCCCTGATAGCGGTTCACTATGGCACGTGCGGAGATAATCTTTCCCTCCAGTTCCAAGTCTTGGTAAATCTGATAGAATTTCACACGCAGGGCGTCAATGTAATGGTTAAGTTCCACGGAGTTTCGGTCTTTGCCTGTCGATTTCTCTTTTTCCTGCGACCAAAGTGGGACTTTTACGCTCCGCTTTAGTTGAAGTTCCACGTATAGGCGGTCATAAGTGACACGCACACGCACGGGTGCTTCCCCGTTTTTTAACAGTTTGCTACGCTTGATGAAGAACAACACGCTGAATCTTTTTCTTTCCATACGGCTCAATTTTTAATGATACAAAGTTAGGAAATCGAACCGAGAACCCTGTTATGTAAAATAGCGCAACAAGCTGTAAAAGAATGAAGTAAATACCTCACAGTGGAACATTTCGGGCTTTTAAAACCAGTCCCTTGAATAAGGACGTATAGTTTGCTCTAATCCCACTGATTTTGCCTATTCTTGGAAAAGAAAAATCCCTGAACTTCTTTGAAATTCAGGGATTTACATCGTTTTTCTTTCTTGAAAAGTGGTGCCACCAGGAATCGAACCGGGGACACAAGGATTTTCAGTCCTTTGCTCTACCAACTGAGCTATGGCACCATCGCTTTTGCGAGTGCAAATGTATGACAAGTTTTTGAAATTACCTAATTATACAGAGACTTTTTTTGTTGAAAAAGTCCATTTTTATGACAACTGATGAAAAATTGAGAAAAGAATAAAATTTTTACCTTATGTTTTTTGTCTTTTAAAAGGAATACATTACATTTGCACTCGCAATTGTCAATCGGGGTGTAGCACAGTTGGCAGCGCGCCACGTTCGGGACGTGGAGGTCGGAAGTTCGAGTCTTCTCACCCCGACTAATTATAGCCTAATTATTTAATTAATAAATAATTAGGCTATGTTCATTTTAATATGCCGGCAGAAATACGGCAGAGAGATAAAATAGGATATTTAACGTTGCATTTTTTGCTACTTGCGAAAAATGTAAAAAAAATGTTGTCAAAAAAGAAAGGCCAAACTACACTAAAAGAAATCATTAATTATACCTATCCCAAGCTATATGTCGGGAAACGATGGTATATCGGTTTTTATGCATTCGATCCTGTTGCCGGTAAAATGCGCATCAAAACGATCAAAATTAATTTTATCGAAAAAGCTGCAGACAGAAGGAGATATGCTAACGAACTGTGTAAACGAATCTCTCGTAAACTTGATGAAGGATGGAATCCTTGGATAGAAGCCGAAAATAGTCGGGCTTATCATACATTCATAGAGGTATGCGAACGGTACAAACACTTTATTGAAAAAATGTTTTCCGATGGCAATTATCGAGAAGAGACATTTGTCGGTTATGCATCTTACCTCCGGAATATGATCAAATGGAATCAAAGCCGAAAAGTCCCGATTACTTACATATACCAGTTTGATAAGATGTTCATATCAGAATTTTTGGATTATATTTATATCGACAGGGAAAATACTGCGCAAACTCGAGATAATTATTTGACTTTTTTGCGTGTATTTTCTTCTTATTTGGTTCAGAATTCCTACTTAAAGGAACGCCCGACAGAAGGAATTCCCGTTCTGGGAAAACGGTTACATAAAAAACAGCGGACAATAATCCCTGATGGTGACATGGTCCGCCTACATGACTATTTGATCAAAAAGAACAAACATTTTCTGTTGGCATGTTATATCTTACATTATTGTTTTGTACGGCCAAAAGAAATGAGTAAAATTCAAATATCGAATTTTTCAATTAAAAAACAAACAATATTCATTCCCGACTCCATATCGAAAAATAAGAAAAACGCATGTGTCACACTCCCTAAAAAGGTAATTCTCCTAATGTTAGATTTGGGTATTTTCAATAATCCGGGTGATTACTATTTATTCTCAGATAATTTTCAGCCAGGTAAAAAATATAAAAGCGAGAAATCATTTCGAGATTTCTGGACACGTTATATTCGGAAAGATCTGAAATTCCCTCCCAAATATAAATTTTATAGTCTGAAAGATACCGGAATTACATCAATGTTGAAAAAGTATGATACAATAACTGTGCGCGATCAGGCTCGACATGCAGATATACTCATGACCGATATATATACACCTCATGACATACAAGAAGCTAATGAACTTATAGTTAATCATGATGGTATTTTTTAATAAATACGAATATATCTCTGTTACAACTATTTAAAAACAGAGATATATTTCATTTTATAAATTACTTAAAATCCATATAATAAACAATTGAACAATCTGCCCGGTAATACCTCCTATCAGTGTCGCCCATAAATCGAGCCGGTCGAATTTCCCGCCCCACGTCTTGTCTCCGTATTCCTTACCGATCGCCAAGCCTACGGCAAACAGTAACGTGCCTATCAATGCCCCTATAAATCCGTATAGGACATGACGCGGACGGTTGCTTTCTTTCATCCAGTTCATCGCCGGCCTCCTTCCTGATCCGGTGTCCATTCCGGGCTGTTCAATAGTTCCTCCAGATCTTTTCCTCGATAAATGGGATAGTTCTTTCTCTCCGAGTGTTTTTCTGATAGGGGCATTATGTCTCCGGCTGTTGCCGATGCCAGCCTTTCGTATGTTTCTACGTGTATGATCGCTTCTGTTCCTTCCACGTCCTGTCTTCTCGTTTCCCAATCCGGGTCTATCTCTTTGAGCTCTGATACCGGAATTTTGTAATATCTGTTCATCGTATTTTTTATTTTTATAGTTCGTATATTCCTTGTGTGATATATTTAAGCACTATTGCCTGTTCTTCTTCCGTAAGGTTGCGGGGATAGATTATCAGATAGCGGTAATCTA
>NZ_CANUAR010000046.1:0-8345 GCF_947855755.1 uncultured Coprobacter sp. | reverse complement strand
GAAAAAAGACCGGAAGAAAACACAAAAATGACCTGATAATATTTTTTGTTGGAAAATTTAGACAGGCTTTTAAAGATGAATTATAAATATATAAATAATGGCAGACGACAAAAAAATTATTTTTTCGATGGTGGGAGTCAGCAAAACTTTTCCACCGCAAAAACAAGTTTTAAAGAATATCTATTTATCGTTTTTTTATGGAGCGAAGATCGGGATTATAGGTCTTAACGGTTCTGGTAAATCTACGTTGTTGAAGATAATAGCCGGTATTGAAAAATCTTATCAGGGAGATGTCGTTTTTTCTCCCGGTTATACTGTTGGTTATTTGGAACAAGAACCGAAGCTCGATCCTGAGAAAACGGTCAAGGAAATTGTGCAGGAAGGAGTACAACCGATATTGGATTTATTGGCTGAGTATGAAGCTGTAAATTTAAAATTTGGCGACCCTGAGATTTTAGAAGATCCGGATAAGATGGATGCTTTGATGAATCGTCAGGCTGAGTTACAGGACAAAATCGATGCTACGGACGCATGGAATCTTGATAATAAGCTCGAGCGAGCTATGGACGCTTTACGATGTCCTCCGGAAGACCAGTTGGTAAAGTATCTTTCAGGAGGAGAACGGCGTCGTGTCGCTTTGTGTCGTTTGTTGTTGCAACAGCCGGATATTCTTTTGTTGGACGAACCTACCAACCATTTGGATGCTGAATCGATAGATTGGCTCGAACAGCATTTGCTGCAATATGCCGGAACGGTCATTGCTATTACGCACGACCGTTATTTCCTCGATCATGTAGCCGGATGGATATTGGAGCTTGACAGGGGTGAAGGTATCCCTTGGAAAGGGAACTATTCTTCATGGCTTGAGCAGAAAACAAAGCGGATGGAACAAGAAGAGAAACAAGCGAGTAAGCGCCGCAAGACTCTTGAACGGGAGTTGGAGTGGGTTCGCATGGCTCCTTCTGCTCGGCATGCAAAAGGAAAAGCTCGTTTGAATTCGTATGATAAGCTATTGAATGAGGATCAAAAAGAGCGGGAAGAAAAACTTGAGATTTTTATTCCGAACGGACCTCGTTTAGGAAATAAAGTGATTGAGGCGAAAGGTGTTGCAAAAGCCTATGGAGATAAACTGCTTTTCGATGATCTTAATTTTGTATTGCCTCCGAATGGTATTGTCGGAGTGATAGGCCCGAATGGAGCTGGTAAAACGACTCTTTTTAAGCTGATAATGGGACAGGAGAGTGTTGATAAAGGCGAGTTTGATGTCGGAGAAACAGTAAAAATCGCTTATGTAGATCAGACTCACAAAGATATAGATCCCCAGAAGAGTGTATATCAGGTTATTTCGGGAGGACAAGATTTGATTCGTATGGGAAATAAGGATGTGAATGCCCGAGCTTATCTTTCAAGATTTAATTTTACCGGAGCAGATCAAGAAAAACTGTGCGGAGTTCTTTCTGGGGGAGAACGGAATCGTTTGCATTTGGCTATGGCGCTGAAAGAAGAAGGTAATGTTCTTTTATTAGACGAACCTACTAATGATATAGATGTCAATACTTTAAGGGCATTGGAGGAAGGCCTTGTAAATTTTGCCGGATGTGCAGTGGTCATTTCTCATGATCGTTGGTTCTTAGACCGTATTTGTACACATATTTTGGCTTTCGAAGGAGATTCTCAGGTATTTTATTTTGAGGGTTCTTATTCTGAATATGAGGAAAATAAGAAAAAACGTTTAGGGGATATAGAACCTCGTCGGGTACGTTATCGTAAGCTTATGGAATAAGATAGATATTATAGATGTAGTTCTATAAATATAAATTATCGATTGTGCGGATATATGTCAGTTTACTTTAGCATTCCTAATTATAGGGAAAAAGCTAAAGTAAACTGTTTTTTTAGATGTTTAATCGGATGCTCATATTGTGTATGAGATGATCCTAATACTAAATGATAGCTAACTGTTTTATTTTGGAGGTTAAAATAGCTCCTGAAAATTTCGTAGGACCCTTAATTTTTTTGTTTTCTTGCAACCATACGCATCTCTTGTTACGTCTAATCAATAAATTTTCCGGAGAATTTTTATTAGATTCATAACATTAAAAAATAAAGATAATGAAAAAAATTATTTTGTTATTTGTGGTGGTTTTCATTTCGATTTTTTCGAATGAAATATGTGTCGCAGAAAATAATTCTGCTGTCCCCGATTCGATAATCAGTCAAGAAAAGACTGAGTTGGCATTATTGAAAATGAAACAAAATCATGAGCTTATGATGAAGGCAGTAAGTGATGATAAGGAAGATGTGCTTATTCCGATAGTCGCAATTGTTTTTGTATTCGGAGTCCCGGTTATCGTTTTATTTTTGATCTTATTTTTTGCATTGAGATATAAATTAAAACTTCAAAAAGAACGATATGCCGTGGTCGAAAAGGCAATAGAATGCGGAAGAGAGTTACCTGACAGTTTTTTTGAAGAATCTTCTTCAAAAAAGCCGTTATATAATAAGAAACGCTTGAGTACAGCACTTACGCTAATAGCTTTAGGTGTCGGTATCCTGTTTTTCGGACTTGTTGCAGAGAATAAATATGTTTGGGCTTTTTCTGTAATACCGATATTGATAGGCTTGGGGCAATTATTGGTTTATAGAATAGAAGAAAAATCTCGGAACGAAGAGCTGTCTAAAGAAGAACAAAATATAAATGAGCAAGAATGAGGATATTCTATTGATTGCAAGGTGTCTTTTGAACGATGACAGAAGAGCATATACTCGTTTGGTTGATAAATATCATCCTCAGATAAAACGTTTTTTTTTAAATCAAACTTTAGGAGATGCTATGTTGAGTGATGATCTGGCGCAAGAGACATTTATTAAGGCATATACCAGTTTGCGTTCATTTAAAGGTCTGTCATCGTTCTCTACATGGATTTTTAGAATAGCCTATAATGTTTTTTATGATTTTATGCGAAGTCGGAAATGTTCGGAAGAGTATAGTCCGGATGTTTTGGGTCAAGATTATGAACTTCCTTCCGAAACGGTAATTCGTAATATAGATATATACAAGGCGATGCAGATTCTTAAGCCGGAAGAAAGAGCTATAATACAACTGTTTTATTTGGAAGATCTGTCTTTGAATAAAGTTTCGGAAATTATGAATATGCCTTCAGGAACAGTCAAATCTCATCTCTCTCGGGCTCGTCAGAGATTGAATGTATATTTAGAAAAAGAGAATTATAAATATGGAGAATGATGATAAGTTGAAAGCATTCTTTAAGGAGCATGCACAACCTTTACGCAGAGAGGTGTGGTTTTCTCGTAGAGTGATGAATCGATTACCCGGAGAAACCAGACGGAAAATACGAATTGTTGAGATGACGGTATGGTCTATTTCTGCAATATTCGGATTGTCACTTTGTTTTATGTTCGGGAAATCGATCACAGCAATCAGTGACTATAAAGAGCTTTTTTCTGTGATGAACTTGTTTACGTTTTTGGTCTTTATTTCTGTCCTGTTAATTTTGGCAAATCAGCTTATTAAGCTATTTCGTATACGATAAACAAAAAAACGCAGGATAAAATTTCCTGCGTTTTTATTTATTATCTTTTTAATTAATAGAATTGATGACACAAAAAAAGATAGATTACTGCTGCCGGCGCTGCCAATAATACACTGTCAAACCGATCGAGCATTCCTCCGTGCCCCGGTAAGATAGAGCCGGAATCTTTAATTTGTAAAGTCCTTTTTAAAAGAGATTCACACAGATCCCCTAATGTTGCGAATATCGAAACTGTTATGGCTAACCCATACCATTCAAATTGATTTAGAATATTGAATTGTGTCGATAAGATATATGCTAATATCAAATTGAATATGATACCTCCCCAAAAACCTTCCCATGATTTTTTAGGTGAAATGCGCTCGAATAATCGCTTTCTTCCGATTGCCGATCCGACAAGGAAAGCACCTGTATCATTGATCCATATAAAAGCAAAGAATGATAAAAGCAGCCATGGATTATAAAATAAAAAAGTTGAGGAAGGTTCAAAAGCCAAAAAGCTTAGCAATCCTATGGGAAGAGCAATGTAAACTTGTCCCATAAAAGAATGAGACCATCGAGTTATCGGGTCTTTATCTTTCATATATAATTGAATGATAAAGCAACAAAGAAAGTAGATTAAATAGGGAATAAAAATAATGCCTTTAGAAAAAGCCGGCAATATATCGCTTGCGTATAAATAAAGTGACAGAGTTAAATAATTTCCCCCTAATATGTTGACAAATAAAGCGAGTTTTTGTGAATTATTTCCCTCCATTAACCTGTAAAACTCGGTAAGTGTCAATGTCGTGATAACAAGTAACAATGCCAATAATGTATATTTACTGTATAATATAGCACCGATAATAATGCCGATGAATAATATACCTGTAATAGCTCTGATAATTAGATTTTTCAAAACAAGTAAGTTTTAATGAATAAATTCGTAATTAAGGTTTTAGGTGTAATTAAGGTATTTCTCAATGTAAAATTACATAAAATGATATAGAAAAATTACAGTTGCATCTAACGCTGTTTTTTTACAGTCTTTAATTTCCAAAGACACTTTTATTTCTGCTTTTGCTATCCCTCTCAAATTGACTAAAGACAGTAGTTTTGCTCTTAATCGCACCTCGTTTCCGACTAATACAGCTTGATTGAAACGTAGTTTCTCAATACCGTAATTTACAAGCATCTTTACATTGTTTACCTCTATAATTTGATTCCAAAGGTAAGGCAGTATCGATAAATTTAAATATCCATGTGAAATAGTAGATTTATAAGGACTTTCTGCTTTAGCTTTTTCTGTATCTACATGTATCCACTGATGATCGAAAGTCGCATCTGCAAATTTGTTGATTTGTTCTTGGGTGATTTGCATATAATCCGACACTCCCAATTCTTTACCTACATATTGTTCGAATTCTTCGAAATTGTTGATTACTAATTTGTTCATAGTATGTTTTGTTTATTTTGTCGTTCTATATGTTTATATAAAGAAATAGAGTTGCTGTAATAAATACAACAACTCTTATATAGTCACTGCAGGTTATGCTTTTTCAGAAATTTCAACATCGGCTTTTGTTTCATTAACGGGAGGTATTTGTTCTTTTCCCGTTGAAAGATTATCGTCCGTCTGTTCACTATTTGGTGAGTCAGACTCGGATTGGGATTTTTTAGCCTCGTTTTCATTTAAAATTTCATCCGAACGAGAAGTCCATTGCCGCTTTCCAAAAATTCTTTCCACATCTTCCGTGTAGATGACTTCACGCTCCAGTAAAACCTGCGTAAGCTGTTGATGCCCTTCTGCTTTCTCTGACAATATAGATTTTGCACGTTCATATTGTTCATTTATAATACGGCTTACTTCCTTGTCTATCATACGGGCAGTTTCTTCACTGTAAGGTTTGGTAAAGCCATACTCTTGTCCGGTAGAATCATAATAAGAAAGATTCGGTAATTCTGCACTCATTCCGAAATATGCGACAATAGCATAAGCTTGTTTGGTTACTCGTTCCAGATCATTTGCAGCACCGGTAGAAATTCGTCCGATAAATAGTTCTTCTGCAGCTCGTCCACCCAATGTCGCACACATCTCATCCAACATCTGTTCTTTTGTCGTGATCTGACGTTCTTCCGGAAGATACCAAGCTGCACCTAAAGCTTTACCTCGAGGTACGATTGTGACTTTCACCAGAGGATTGGCATATTGCAAGAACCAACTTAGAGATGCGTGCCCAGCCTCGTGAATGGCAATAGATCTTTTTTCTTCCGCTGTCGTTATTTTTGTCCGTTTTTCAAGACCTCCGACAATACGATCTACTGCATCCATGAAATCTTGTTTCTGAACGGAGTTTTTCCCTTTACGTGCAGCGATAAGGGCTGCTTCGTTGCAGACATTGGCAATGTCTGCACCGGAAAATCCGGGAGTTTGTCGAGCTAATAAATCGACATCTACCGAATCATCTATTTTCACATTCCGTAAATGAACCCGGAAAATTTCTTTCCTATCATTTAAGTCAGGTAATTCTACATATATTTGGCGATCAAATCTTCCGGCACGCAATAATGCTTTATCCAGAATATCTGCACGGTTTGTTGCAGCTAAAATGATAACCCCGCTATTAGATCCGAAACCGTCCATTTCTGTTAGTAACTGATTCAATGTATTTTCACGCTCGTCATTCGATCCCATATTCGGATTCTTTCCTCGAGCACGTCCGACAGCATCGATTTCGTCAATGAAAACAATGCAAGGAGCTTTTTCCTTAGCTTGACGGAACAAATCCCTTACACGAGAAGCGCCGACTCCGACGAACATTTCGACAAAATCTGATCCTGATAATGAAAAGAACGGAACATTAGCTTCCCCCGCTACTGCTTTGGCAAGTAGAGTTTTTCCCGTTCCCGGAGGTCCTACGAGTAAAGCCCCTTTGGGGATCTTTCCCCCAAGATCGGTGTAGCGTGCCGGATTCTTTAAAAATTCGACAATTTCTTCGACCTCTTGCTTGGCTTCGGACAATCCTGCCACATCTTTAAAAGATACCTGTACCGGACCTTCTTTGTCGAAAAGCTGTGCCTTCGCTTTCCCGACATTGAATACTCCTCCGCTCCCTCCGCTTTGACCGGACATTCTACGCATCATGAAAAACCAGAATGCAAATAGTAAAATAATCGGCAAAAATGAGAAAAACATATCCGAAAAATCACTGCTTTTGTCATACTTGACAGCAGCATTAAAACCGTTTTCTTTTCGCCATGTCTCTACATTTTTATCAAAAGCATCTGCCGAAGGAATATTCGTATATATTTTAGGATTTTTGCCTATTTTATCGGCTGTAGTTTTAAAAACATTTTGAGCCGTACTATCTTTTATATAAGCTTCTAAATAATCTTTATTTGTATAAACGACAATCTGCTTTATTCCATTATCACGGGCGATTTCTTCAAATTCAGACCAAGTTACTTCTTTTGAGTTCGATCCGTCATTCGTATAATAAAGACCTATCAGTACAAAAGCAATCAGCGCATACATCCAATATAAATTGAATCCGAGCATTTTCGGCTTTTTATTGTTAGGACCTTGAGGTTTTGATTTATTCTCCATACATTAATAATAAGTAATGAATACAGTTTTTTGAATTATAAAAACAACAAGAACTATTCCACATCAGGAAAAGCTGTCAATTTGGCATCACTCCATAGTTGCTCCAATTTATAGTATTCCCTGTATTCAGGAAGAAAAACGTGAACGTAAATATTTCCGTAATCCAAAACGATCCATTGTGAATTTTGATATCCATCATATCCGAATGGTTTAATTCCGGTTTCTTGTTGAGTATATTCACGAATGTTATCTGCAATGGCTGATACTTGCATGGTTGATCCGCCTTCACAAATAATAAAATATTCAGCTGAAGCCGAATCTATTGCAGAAAGATCTGCTGTTATGATTTTCTTTCCTTTTTTTTCTTGAATGCCTTCTACTATTTTTTGTAATAAAATTTTTTGGTCTTCCATTTAATTTTTATGTTGCTAACAAATTTAATAAGGTGCAAATATAAATCGAATTCCCTAACTTCCTGCTTTATACTTGTGATTTATATTTATTTTTTGTAAAAAAGGGGGCAAATTTAATTTTGTTTGAGTTAGCTTTGGGAATTTCTTTTGACAATATCTCTTATTTTTACGAAAGTGATAGCAGACTATCTGACAAACAGAAAACAAGAAATCTTTTCGGATTGTTTTGTTGAAAATGCTATATACAAAGTTTTGATTTATTCTTATCGTCTTCATTTTATATTAACAGCTAAATGATTATCTTTGTCACCTTATGATATAAATTTAGTATAATAATATGGAGATAAGAGGACATATCGTTCAAATTTTGCCTTTACAAAGTGGAGTGAGTCAGGCAAGTGGTAGAGAATGGAAAAAACAAGAATATATACTGGAAACGGGAGATCAGTATCCGCGAAAGGTTTGTTTTCAGCTTTTTGGAGATCGTGTAGATCAGTTTCCAATGGCGGTCGGTGAAGAGGTTGTGGTTAGTTGCGATATTGAAAGCCGAGAATATAACGGACGATGGTACACAAATGTCAGTGCTTGGAAAATCGATAAAGTTGCCGTATCTGCACCTATGGAAGGTGCGATTCCTCCTCCTCCGTTTGAGCCAGAACCGTCCGAAGATGATCTTCCGTTTTAATGAAGATACCTTTTCATTAGAAAAAAGTAAATATTATTAAGTTGATGATTTGTAGCAATTTGCATCTATTTAGTAGAAATATTTAAAAAAAAGGCTGTAAAAAATTT
>NZ_CANUAR010000045.1:0-8526 GCF_947855755.1 uncultured Coprobacter sp. | reverse complement strand
CGATGAACCGGATTTACGTAATAAAATGTGCAAATAAGGCGGTAAAGATAAAGTTATAAATCTTACTTGAGTTCATGAATAAATGTTTGTTTAATCACTTTAAAATTATGCTAAAATGAAAATGAAATTTTTGTATTTGATCGGAATCATGCTGATTGGCGGTTTACTGGTATCTTGCGACAAGGATTCGGACGAAGAAAAGACTAAGAACTTCAAGGAACTCTTAGTCGGTCATTGGGTGGAATCCCATTCTCAAGGATATTATCACGATTTTTCCAACCCTGAGTATAACGAAGAATGGGATGAGGATATTTCTGAGGGAGAAACGTTCTGGTTTAAAGAGGATGGTACATTTGAGGAAACATTTGAAGGGGTCTCAAAAGGGAATTGGATATTGAATGGGAATCAGCTGTCGTTGACTGTTACTTGGGCAGACGATCCTGAAAATATTGGAGGAAGTAATTCCCCGGTTATCTTGGAACTTAGCGAGTCGAAACTGGTCTTGGAATCTCATGATAAGAACGATGACTATGAAGAATATAATAAATCGACCTTTATCAAGGTAACTCCGTAATCATCGTTAGAGCTTATATGGAATAAGGAACAAGGTAGTTGTTTATCACTACCTCGACTCCTTATTCTATAATAATATCTATAATATAATAAAATGGGAAAAAGATTTTTGTATTTGATCGGAATCATACTGATCAGCGGTTTATCGGTGTCATGCGATAAAGATTCGGAAGATATAGAAGAAGATGCGGACGGCAGAGTATCGTTCAGTACCCCTCGTTTTAGTCGCATAACAGAGACCTCAGCTTATCTTAACGGTGGAATTCATGGAAAAGGCGTAAAATTCGATTCGCGCGGAATTTGTTATTCGACAAACCCGAATCCGACGGTAGCAGACCAAGTAATCACTGTAGCTGGAGTGGGAGATACAGTGGTGCATCGTATAGAGAGATTGTCTAACAATACGACCTATTATGTAAGGTTATTTGCCCGATTAGAAGGACAAACCGTATATAGCAAGATGAATTCTTTTACGACGACATCTGCGTATACTCCCGATAATATGATAAATAAATATCTTTGGTTATATCTAAATTCAGATGATGTTATCGACGTTTTAACCATAAGGCATTTGAGCCAATCGGAGGGCTTAATAGATGAGAATTTAGTAGAATATTCTTATTCTGCTGCGGGGTTGAGATTGGCGGAATACTTCTTAAAAGAATTTGACTCTTATTATAATTTGAAATATACATATCAAATGAAATTGATTTTCACTTCAAGTTCATCCGGAAATATCAGTGGAACACGAACAGATACAAATGGTGAAAGTGTTTCTTTTACAGGAAGTTTTTTCTTTTAATGTTAAGTATATAAATAATTAATAATGTACGATGAAAACAAAAATATAGACTATTATGTTACGAATGAAAAAATTTTTTACGCTTTTTCTGATCTTTGTACTGTTTCCGGCTATACAGACAATGGCGGGAGGTACTTATCATCTGAAAGTCGGGGACTCTCAAAGGGTCAGTTTTACACCCCATAACGGTATTTTAACCCATACCATAAGGTGGGTGTCATATTCGGCCAGTATCGATGTTTCGGAATATATCGGAACGACAGCTACGATTAAAGTGTTGGCGCCGATTAGCGTCTCTCGTGTGATCGTACGATGCGAATATGAGTATGTAAAGTATAACGGGAACTTTCCTTATTTTTTCTCGGCAGCGGAGGATTTTATGATATATGTCGATCCGTCCGACCCTACGAATATTACTTTGCAAAGCAGTCTGACCCTCAATGTCGGAGACTTTGCGACGCTGACGCCGACTCTCTATCCGGCCGGTGCAGAGACGCAACTCTCATGGTCTTCGAGCAACAGTTCTGTAGCTTCGGTAAGTTCATCAGGAAAAGTTTTCGGAGAAGAAGCCGGGTCTGCAAATATAACGGTAAGAACGAGTAACGGATTATCGGCGACTTGTCGGGTGACTGTCAGGAATCCGGTACTCTCGCTTCGGATAAATCCGGCAGCGGGATTACTCGAGAAAGGTTCTTCCGTAACTCTGACCGCCGGTTCGAATAATGCGGATATTTATTATACATTAGACGGTTCTGTCCCTACTCGAAACAGCCTTGTTTATTCATCACCCATACCGATCGACCGGAATGTAACATTGAAAGCGATAGCTTATTGCGATGGTTATACGCAAAGTAGGGTAGTAACAGCCGATTATACGATTACAAGTCTTAAAACAATCGGTTGCTATCCGGAAAATAACGCTGAGAATGTAGGCCGGAATGCTATACCTTCTATTACGTTCAATTCCGAAATAAGCGAAAGCGATAAATGGAATGATATTAAACTGAAAAACGGCTCGACGGTGATTCCCGGAGAGAAAATCATTTCGGGAAACACCTTATACTTTGTTCCGGATGAGCCTTTGGAATATAACAAATCATATACGTTTACGCTGCCCGCTGATGCGGTAAAAACCGGCTTGAATGAACCGAATTTCTCATATTCAAGTTCGTTTACGATGTTTACCTTATACGATGTGAGTAATGTTATTTTGGATTTAGGAAATAATTACAGTTCTATGCTGTTGCCTGATAGGAAGCTATTGGGAATATGGGGCGAAATGTTCCCTGAATATATGTATGATGTTCTTTCTTTTTCTGCAGGAACTTATTATATGATGGCAATAAAGACAGATGGTAGTTTATGGGCATGGGGCGATAATCAGGCCGGGCAGTTAGGTGATGGTACGATAGACTATCGGGAATCGCCTGTAAAGATTATGGATAATGTTCGTTCTGTATCTGCGGGATGGACATATACAATGGCGATAAAAAATGATGGCAGTTTATGGGCATGGGGTAATAATCAATATGGGCAGTTTGGAGATGAGAAAAACTCTCCTGCTAAGATTATGGATAAAGTGGCTTTTATCTCTGCCGGTGCACGATATGCCATGGCTATAAAGACAGATGGCAGTTTGTGGTCGTGGGGATATAATTATAATGGAGAGTTGGGAGATGGTACGACAACCGATAGGCATTCACCTGTAAAGATTATGGATGATGTTGCTTCTGTATCTGCGGGATGGGAGCATACCATGGCCATAAAAACAGATGGCAGTTTATGGGGATGGGGTAATAATTTCTATGGACAATTGGGAGATGGCACGACAACGAATAGGTATTCACCTGTAAAGATTATGGACGATGTACTCTCTGTTTCTGTGGGAGCAGGGGGAATGCACACAGTGATTATAAAAACGGATGGTAGTTTATGGACATGGGGACTTAACGATTATGGGCAATTAGGAGATGGTACGACAATAAACCGGAGTTCTCCTGAAAAAGTTATGGAGAATGTTATTTTTGCTTCTGCAGGAGAAGCCCATACAATGGCAATGAAAGCAGATGGCAGTTTGTGGGCATGGGGTGATAATTCATATGGACAATTGGAATTGGGAGATCAAACGACAACCGGTACTACTATACCGATAAGAATTATATCTAATTTCTCGACGATTCAAAGCATAGACTTCGACAAAGAAAAAATAGAGTTGCGCATAGGCTCAAAATCTGTTTTGCAGACCTACTTGCAACCTTTTAATGCCGAATATGAGAATATATTATGGAACAGTACGAACGAAAATGTCGCTACAGTCTCCCCAAAAGGCGTGATAACTGCTGTTGCTCCGGGTACGACGACGATAACGGCGACGGTAGAAACGGAAAAAGGTGCGGATTGTTCAGCTTCTTGTATCGTAACGGTATCGGATGTGTCGGGAATAAATGCTGTCCCGTATAATCCGTTATCTGCATGGATCGATAATGGAATGTTGCATATAAAAGGATTGAAACCGGGAAACATCTTCTCTATATATGATGCGATGGGCAAACTGGTTTATCGGGGTACAGCCGAATCTACGGAGGTAAATAGACCGATTGAAGGGAAAGGCATTTTTATTGTGAAGACGGAAAACTGTACGGTTAAAGTCATAAATATAAATTAATGTACAACTCTATGAAAATAAAACTTTTATACATAATCGGAATCATGGCAGTGCAATGCTGCCTGATTTCACTATCATCCTGCGGTGAAGAAAATACGAATGACGAGGTAGGAACAAATGGGATATCCGGTGGATACGCACCCGAAAATATCATCAACAAGACGCTTGTGCTGAAGAATAAAGACGGCTCGGTCAAATTGGATAATGAGCATTTTAAACAAGGTGTCTCGGTAAATAACGTTACCGTAGACTATGACAAGTATGCTCCTTCCTATTCTTATACTGTTACGGGAAGGAATTTGGCGACATACACTTTTAATGCTACAAAAAAGACATATATCCCGTATTATGGTACTTATCATTATTCCAAATTCTCATTTCAAATCAATTTGATTTTTACTTCGGACTCGGGTGGAAACTATAACGGGACACAAACAAATGCAAATGGCAAGAAAACGAATATAACCGGAACGTTTACATTAAAATCATTCTGATATGAAAGCAATAAAAATTTTTCTGTTTTGCACCTGCCTGCTAATGGTGGCATGCGGAGACGAAGACGAAGCGGGGAATGAACTCACAGGCTACGCCCCCGCCTCTATCATAGGAAAAGACCTGTGCTTGAGCAAGTACTCAGACATGGATAATTGGTATGTCAAGATACTGCAAACACGAAACGAACTGAAAATGGTCGCCCAAGATTGGGAACTCGGTAATTTAAGTTGTCAATATGACAAAACCGGGAACAATCAGGCAAAACTCAAAATAAGCTATACGATAACCATATTGGACAAGCAAGTCCGACATACCGAAGAACTGAATATCCTCTTCACCTCGGAACATGGCGGAACATTCAGCGGTACGGATAAAGTCAGCTCGGATGGCAATACATACGAACAGGAGTCGTCAGGTTATTTTACGTTCGATACCGGCGACTTATCCGATTTTGATGAGGAGGATACCGGCGATGAAGACGTAGATTTTTCCTATCTGTGTAATTCGTGGAAACGCATTGCAAGCAATTCTGACAAATATCTGACGTTTTATCCGGATAAAACATATCTGATTGTCACCAACGACAACGGCTATCGGGAAGAGAGAGGCTCATATCGGATAGATGTTGCCACAAGCCTGATTTACCTGACTTCCGATCAAGGAACGACAAAACAATACGAAGTCGATCTTCTCATCGATGATGAATTGGAATGGCGGCAATACGATCAACAGACAGGAAAATACTCTTATGAAACATACCTCTATTCCGATAAAGACGGAACGGAAAACAAGCCCGGAGACAGTAGCGGAACGGAAGAATCCGAAAGCGATGTTTTATACGTATCATTTGAAGAGGTTGCTAGGAATAATATTGGTACTAAAAGGGTTGCAGATTATTTAAAGTATAAATTACAATACAAAAATCCGGAAAATTATACGAGTAGTAGCAAATACCTGAAAGCAGGCATTTGCTATGGTACTTCTCCGCACCCTACTATATTTAAGGATAAGACTACTCAACAGTCGAAAGTTGACCCTAAGGGAAATGCTGTATTGTTAAGCGGGTTGGAAGAAGCCACCACTTATTATTTGCGTCCATATACAGAAGAAAACGGGAAAGTAACCTATTACAAGGAAACAGAGATAGCTACTTTCGGTAAATGTGTAAATGCTGAAGTTGTACGGATTGGAAGTGACAAATGTAAGATAGATTACACTATTACAAACGGTACATACGAAGTTACTGTGTATATATACAATTATGCGACCGAAAAGGCTACGAATGAACATATCGGCTATAAAAGTGCCGGAGATAGCGGTTCAACATCTATATATGATATTCCAGACAGTTGGTATGCAGATAAAAGAGGCCTTTTTATAAGTATAACATTTGAAGATATCGATAACCCCGGTCGCAACTATAATATGACAGTTTCTACTATTGATCCTCAATATTGATTATGTACATTTTCTGTTTCACTCGTCAGATAACTCGCTATCTGACGAGTGAAAACACAAAAATGACCTGATAATATTTTTTTGTCGGAAAATTCAGGCAGGCTCTAAGGGTAAAATATTCTTTAATTATTGTATATAAGGGTGTTTGTTTGAAAAATTATTACGATATTTGCAGTCACGTTCTGTTCGGAATATTGTAAAATGACGGTTTTTGTAAAAATATAGGAGTTTCCTTTTCTTGTGAAAAGAAAAAGCTATATATTTGCAAGCCAAAAAATTATAAACAAAGAATTATATAATCATAATAAAAAAATCGTAGAAAAATGACTAAGGCAGACATTGTAAACGAGATTTCAAAAAACACAGGAATTGAAAAGGCGCTCGTTCTGGCAACAGTAGAACAATTCATGGATTCGGTAAAAAGCTCGTTGGCAAAAGGTGATAATGTGTATCTGAGAGGATTTGGAAGCTTTATCGTGAAAAAAAGAGCTCAAAAAACCGCAAGAAATATTTCTAAAAATACGACGATTATTATTCCGGAACACAATATCCCGGCATTTAAACCTGCTAAAACTTTCATGGGAGAAGTGAAGTAATTTAATTTATTATAGTATTAATATTTAAACGCATAAGATCATGCCAAGCGGAAAAAAAAGAAAAGGACACAAGATGTCTACGCATAAGCGCAAAAAAAGACTGAGAAAGAATAGACATAAGAAGAAAAAATAATGTCTGTCTTTTCATAAAAAAACAGAGAACCCAAAGAGCAAACTTATGGAAGAACATTCAAAAGTTTGTTCTTTGTTCTTTATAGTCCTCTGTTTTAACAAGTCGTATTATTTGTATTTAGCATTTAACAATAACCTAAAACGTATTGATGTGTCCACTGAATTAGTAGTTGATGTCCAACCCAAGGAGGTTTCGATCGCTTTGCTTGATGACAAACGTCTTGTAGAGTTGCAGAAAGAAGCTCGGAATATATCGTTTTCGGTAGGCGATATTTATTTGGGAAGGGTGAAGAAGCTGATGCCTGGACTAAATGCCGCGTTTGTGGATGTAGGTTATGAGAAAGATGCTTTTCTTCATTATCTGGACTTAGGTTCTCAATTTAACTCATGCGAGAAGTTTATTAAGCAATCGCTTTCGGATCGTAAGCGGGTTTTGTCGATCTCGAAATTTAACATGTTACCGGAGATCGATAAAGAGGGTACGGTAAGCGAAACGCTTAAAGTGGGACAAGAAATCTTGGTGCAAATATCTAAAGAACCGATTTCGTCCAAAGGCCCTCGGTTGACTGCGGAAATTTCTTTTGCAGGTCGTTTTCTGGTGTTGCTGCCTTTTTCCGATAAGGTCTCGATTTCTCAGAAAATAAAGTCTAACGAGGAAAAAGCGCGTCTGAAACAGTTGATACAGAGTATTAAGCCAAAGAATTTTGGAGTAATCGTGCGTACTGTTGCAGAGAATAAACGAGTTGCTGAGCTGGACAATGAGTTAAAGACTTTGGTCAAGTGTTGGGAAGATTGTCTGGTAAAATTGCAAAAGGCTAAAACTCCTTCTCTTATTTTTGAAGAAACCGGTCGTACGGTGGGCGTTTTGAGGGACATTTTCAGTCCGTCATTTGAAAATATATATGTCAATGATGAAGATGCCTATCAGCAGATCTATAATTATGTGAGCCTGATTGCTCCCGAACGGAAGGATATTGTCAAACTGTATAAGGGGGATCTCCCTATTTTTGATAACTTTGCCATTACCAAACAGATAAAATCTTCGTTCGGCAAGACCGTTTCGTTTAAAAACGGGGCTTACTTGATTATCGAACATACCGAAGCATTGCATGTCATCGATGTGAATAGCGGTAATCGGTCAAAATCGACCGCCGGCCAGGAAAGTAACGCATTGGATGTGAATCTTGCCGCTGCAGAGGAGATTGCCCGTCAATTGCGACTGAGAGATATGGGGGGGATTATCGTTATCGATTATATCGATATGATGGAGCCTGATAATCGTCAGAAGTTGTATGACCGGATGAAAGAATTAATGGCACAGGACAGAGCCAGACATAACATTTTGCCGTTAAGTAAATTCGGATTAATGCAGATTACCCGTCAAAGGGTACGTCCGGCATTGGATATAAATACCAGTGAAGATTGTCCTACTTGTTATGGGAAGGGTACGATTCGCCCTTCAATCCTTTTTACCGACCGTCTTGAAGATAAGATATCTTATTTAGTACATAAGCTCAAAGTAAAGAAGTTCTCTTTACATGTACATCCTTTTATTGCGGCGTTTATTAATAAGGGATTTTTTTCCCTGAAATGGCAATGGAGATGCAAATATGCATTCCGCTTCAAGTTGATACCGAATCAATCTCTCGCGTTTCTGGAATATAAATTTTATGATGGGAATAACAGTGAGATAGATCTGAAAGAAGAGATCGAAATTAAATGATGAAATTTCTCTTCGAAGAAAAAATAAGAGGGTGTATCAAAATTCCGATACATCCTCTTTTCATATCCATCGGTAAAGAATG
>NZ_CANUAR010000044.1:0-9494 GCF_947855755.1 uncultured Coprobacter sp. | reverse complement strand
TTCAACGAGGTAATGACCGAGAAAGCCGAAGCCATCCGTTGCCGCAGGTTTGAATCGGTTGTCAATGAACGGTATGACTTCTTTGACAAGTACAAGCTCAAGGCAGACTTTCTGGAGTATTATCGCAAACAGCTCCGTAAGCATGACCAAAAATGGGAGTTTGTCTATCTGCATTTCAGTAACTTCGTACATGGCAAATGTACCTTTGAGGAGATTGACATTGACCTATGTAACAAGTTTCGGGAATACCTGCTAAGTGCTAAGAAACTAAGACGCAACGGACGTATCACACGAAACTCCGCATCAGGATATTGGTCTACCTTTAGAGGATTCCTGAAAATCCTCTATCGCAATGGAATGATAAAGACCAATGTCAATGATTTTCTGGATAAGATTGAGACGGAGGATGTTGTCAAGGAATATCTGTCTGTAGAAGAATTATACAAGTTGGCTGAAACACCTTGTAAAAAACCTATTCTAAAAACAGCTTCTCTATTCTCTTGTATGACCAGTCTGCGTATCAGCGATATTCTCGCTTTGTGTTGGGAAGACATTGTGGACTATTCTGCCGGTGGGAAATGCGTACATATCATTACGCAGAAGAACAAGGCAGAAGACATCATCCCTATCAGCGAGGAAGCCTTGGAACTGATAGGCTACAGTTCCGAAAAGAAAGGTTTGGTATTCAAGGGGCTGATGCGCAGCTGGACACAAATACCGATGAAAGAGTGGATTCGTTCTGCCGGAATTACCAAGAATATCACATTCCACTCATACCGTAGAACGTTTGCCACACTGCAAGCTGCTGCAGGAACGGACATCCGAACCATACAGAGCATTATGGCTCACAAAAGTATTACTACAACCCAACGGTATATCAAAGTAGTTGATGCCAACAAACGGGAAGCCAGCAAGAAAATCACCTTGACACGGCAAGACTGACAGCCGTTTTGTCCTCGATTTTTACGGTCAGAATATGATTTCAGGTAAAAAATCATATTCTGACCATGATATTTAGCATGATACGTGGTAACTATCAATCTCTTTATTGCAACTATCTGGAATATCGACTATATCTTTAGCGCGAAACGATTCCAAATACTTGCGGACCATGACGAATAAAAAACAGACTCAGACTAAAAAGATAAGTTTTATCCTCGCACTATCCGTTATCATTTATGCGACCATAGATACTTATCTTTTCCTTTGCCATGACATAAGTATCATGCGCGTAGCGACTCCTGTTATAATAGGACTTGTAATAGCCATCTTATTGTGCGGACTCTTGCACAAGTTTTTTTATAGATGGTTGATAAAGAATCCCATCTGCTTCTCTTTTGGCGAACAGATCTCCCATACGGCAGAGTCAGAGAATATCATAGAGATTAATGATGTAACTGAAGCATTGCCCATCGAACAACCAATGGATTCTCCAGAACAGGAGTGTACTCCGTCTTAACAATCAAATCAGGATTCAGGCAATCCCGATTGTCCCGAAGATTCTCATTTGGCTAAATATGATGTCATATTGGAAAAACTTAAAAAGAGAGAAATTGAAAAGCAAGCGGAAATAATGAATGCTATTCGGGAATATATAACCATCAAAACAGCCCCATATCTTGCTAAAGAGGCTATCGCCATCCTTATTTCCAACATTGAGTACATGGCTTGCGACCAACCCGATTTGTATAAGCCGATTCGTTCCAATATAGACAATCCGCTGAGGTCACCGGGACTTCGCCATCTCGCATGGAATGTAGGTGAACGTTTGGGGGTATCATTGGCAAAAAGAGCCGTTTTTATCAAGAAATCATTTCCATACGAACTTGAAAAGGCGACTCTTGAATATCTCAGACTTAATTTACGGGATAATGTTCCAAGCCAGATTCCGATTGATGTACCCGATAAGGGCGATTATCGTTTCCATTTAGATATAGCCTATGATGATTCACAATAAAAAATGTATGCAGACGAAATAATTAATCTGGTCTGTATTGTTCTGCAAGGTTTCATTGAGTTGGTTCGCAACATGTTAAACGATCAAAAGAATCATAATATGGGAAAAGACCAACTGACATTCAACGACCTGCCGACAGTGGTAGGCGAATTGTGCAATCGGATTGCAAGTATGGAAAATCTGCTGACAGAAAAACTATCCAAGCAGCATGAAGCCAAAGAGAACACGCATGTCCCTATGACCGTACAGGAAGCATGCGCCTATCTTAAAATGCCGTTATCGACCTTCTATTATAAGGTCAAAAAGGACGATATTCCAGTTATCAAACAAGGAAAGCATCTCTACATCTATCGTGACGAACTGGATAGATGGCTGGAATCTTCCCGGAAGAATCCGGCTCCGCAAAGCTTCGAGGACGAGAATGAGTCCTTGCTCGCCTCCCATCGCCGTAAACCGAACCCTAAAAACTGGTAGCGATGGAAAAGACAGACACTATTATTCTTTCTCCGGAAGAATTGGCCGCTTACATGGCGGAGTCTACAATAAGCGTAACAAGTACATACGAACACTCCCCGGTGGTTCTGATGGTGGACGATACTGTTATCGGAACATTGGGAAATTTCAGTGCTTCCATCGGGAAAGCCAAAAGCAAGAAAACTTTCAACGTTTCAGCCATTGTCGCATCGGCATTGAGTGGCAGCACCGTTCTTCATTATCGGTCTACATTTCCCGAGAACAAGCGAAAGATTCTATACATAGACACAGAGCAGGGGCGGCATCATTGCCAGCAGGTTTTGACACGCATCTTACGTTTGGCCGACTTGCCGGAATACAAGAATCCGGATAATCTGATCATGCTGGCTCTGCGCAAGTTTTCCCCTAAACTACGTCTAGCGATAGTCGAACAGGCCATTGGCACAATACCGGATTTGGGATTGGTCATCATAGATGGCATTCGTGATTTCCTTTACGACATCAACTCCTCCAGTGAATCCACCGACATCATCTCCAAATTCATGCAGTGGACGGATGACAGGCAAATCCATATTCACACCGTCTTGCATCAAAACAAGAATGATGAACATGCCCGTGGTCACATCGGCACGGAACTCAACAACAAAGCGGAAACCATCATGCAAGTCGAAGTGGACAAAGAGGACAAGACTGTAAGCGTGGTCGAAGCCGTCCATATCCGTGACCGTGAGTTTGAGCCTTTCGCTTTCCGCATAAACGAGGAAGTCATGCCCGAACCGGTAGAGTCCTATCTGCCCAAAGGGAAGAAGACCGGACGACCAGCCAAAGAACCGTTCGATCCGGACAAGGAGATTCCAAAGAATGTACATCGTCCAGCATTGAATGCCGCTTTTGCCAATGGCAATATCGGCAATTACGATGATTATATAGAACGCTTGAAAGAGGGTTACGGATTACAGGGTATAAAACTCGGTTATAACAAGGCGGTAAAGGTCGCAACATTTCTCTGCGACGAACGAATGGTTATAAAAGAAGGGAAAGATTATGCCTTCAATCCAGAATACCATTACTGAATTTAACTTTACTTTATTGTCGGGGCGTATATATAAGAATAAAGCAAAGTCGGCAGGAAGACATCATGTGAGATATTCATATTCTCCCCTCTTTTAGAGGCTCATATCATCCTATGTTTCTATCTGAGTGCCAGTTCACTATACGCACCTATATAGCGTGTCGGGAAACATCAACAGGTAACTGTTGCGAGATATGCCAAGGTATAACCTCACTGCGTTACGGTTGTACATTGGCGCTCTCGCCTGCTCAGTTCCCTCGCTGGTGCGGTACTCGCAAGCTCGCACCTATTCAACCATTATAAAACGATTCAAATGAAAGAAGATATTGTCAATACATCGGACTCCTCAAAAGAAAACAGAAGTGTCTTCATCGGGGCTAAAGTCACTCCTACTCAGAAGGAGTATATAAAATCAATGGCTGCCCAATGCGGTATGACCGTAAGTGACTACATATTATCACGTGCGTATAACTTCAAGCCCAAAGCAAGGCTCACGAAAGAAGAAGCGGTATTGTTACAGAATCTGGACGATTGTCGGTCAGACCTCGTAAAATACACCTCCGCCCTACACGGAATGTCCACAAAGCAACGTATGGTAATGTTCAATCAGATTCCGTTCATGGTCGGCTGGCTCAAGGAACTTGGCAATGTGGCCGAAAGTGTCTGCCAGTTCCTGAATGTAGTAAAAGAGAAGAATAAAATTCCGTCCAACCCTAAATCCGAAGAAGAATGATTGCGAAAGCCAAAGCCATATCGCACGGTATAAACGACATCCGTTACATTACCGGCGAATCACAGCACAAAAAACATCCGGAGAAGATTTATCGGGTATTGGACAATCTGTTGCCCTCAGAACCGGACGCTATGGGGATATGGAACTCCATGCAGTTGACCCTATCCCAGCATCGTCCGATAAAGAACTCCGTTATCAGAATCGAGTTGAGCCCGTCTCCCGAACATACCCAATTCTATGACATCGAAGATTGGCAAAAACTTTGGCAGGAATTCGCCGAGGAGTTTGACAAACAAGTGATTACCGGCAAGGATGGGAAAGTCCGTTCCTGTCCGACCAATTTAGCTAACAGTAAATACTCGGTTTGGCTTCATACGGAATCCAAAGGCGAAGTCCCCCATCTCCATGCTGCGGTTTGCCGTTTGGATGAAGACGGCAATATCAACAACGACCACAACATTCATCTTCGTGCGCAACGTGCAGCCGAGCGAGTGGCAAAGAAACGTGGCTGGACAACAGCGGCACAAGTCCGAAATCGCAACATTCCACAAGTGAACTGGGACTGCATGGAGGTATTAAGAGCGATGCCATCGTGGTCATGGGATGAGTACAAAAATTCTCTTGCACAGAAAGGCTATACAGTACATGAACGGAAGGACAAGAAAGATGTTCTCCGTGGATATGCGATCCTCAAAGGAAATACCAAATACAAGGCTTCCGAATTGGGAGTGGCCCGTAACCTGATGATTTCCAAACTTCCCCGTACCTGGCAAAAGCTCCACTACCGGGAGAGGCTTGCCGCTCAGGTCAGTACCTCTCAAATCCATCGACCGGAACCTGTTCAAAGACCGGCAATCGATATAGACTATACTCACTATCGTTCCGGCTCGGTGTCCTACACGCTTTCTTCCCATGGCGGAACGGAACAGCGTTTCTATATCCCGGATCGGGTACTTGACTATTTCAACGATGAGTTCGACTATCGAGAGGTTACCAACAGCAGTGAGCTGACCGACATAGCCGTAGCATTCTTTGTCGGGATGCTTGACGCGCCCGCCGTATCTGCCGGAGGTGGTGGCAGAGGTTCGCAAAGCGATCTCCCCTGGCGGGACAAGGACGATGACGACCTGCAATGGGCCCGCCGATGTGCGCGTGCTGCTACCCTCCTATTGGGCAAGAAACCGAGAACAGGATTAAGACGATAAAGTCATGAAACAAGCATACAAAAAGCGGCCGCCTCGTGCGACCGCTAATAGTCCGCCGGTCTTGGCGGATATGGGGGCTTTATAAATCTGCAAATAAAAATACGAGACTCTAGCTTGAACCCTATATTTATACAAAATTTTATAGCACCTAATTATCGGCGCTTTAATAAATATAGGCACTATAGTCTAGTTATCCTATTTTGATTCATTCAAATGAGGGTTACGTAAAAGGCCCTCCTTTCTTGGAGAATTTACCCCTCGCACAAATACTTATGAGAGGGGTAAATTTTGTTTTAAGGGCTATTTAGTCATCCTGTGATTATTATTCGTTAACTACATTAATGTTTTGTCTAATGACAATGTCTGAATGTGCAAAATTGTGCTCATCAAGAGCTTGTAAACATGCATTATAAACAACACCTGTTCGCATAGGGTCTTTTATTGTTATGATGACCACAGCTTCAGTAGTGCCAACATCAAGCCCATTCATCTTATCTACCATTGTAGCATCACGATTTGTCGCCACAATACTTAAGCACCACCTCCTATTCTCTTTCAAATATGAATTACGATTAGCAGATCGCATTTGCTCGAGATTAACATGATAATTCTTAACTGCTAAATACTCTTCACCACACATAACTGTACGCTCAATAGGATTAGTACTCCTAAAAGATGATACCTTATACAGATCCTTTGTAAGAATATTCTTAGGGTTGACTAGCCTTTCTGAATTTCTATATCTTCTCGGAGTTCCAGCAGCCCCTAGTACTACATACTCAATCCTATCATACGATTGGAGAGCAACTTTTACATCGCTTTGACAATACTCGCTTTTTTCTGATTCCCTCAATACAGGATTAGTAACAACAGTTACAGTGACTTCGCCTATAAAATGACCATCATTCACCAAGTTAGCTGGGAATGGGATGTCTTGGATTTGCATATCAACACCATCGCTAAGTTCTGGTTTCCAAACCATTGTAAACTCATCCGGATCATTATATAAGATATCTTCCAATGTCGTCGGTATGCCAAAACCCAACTCGCTTAGTGTAATATTATTATCATCTGTCGTCAGATAGTGATATTTAGCACTGTGTATCAAAAGAGCTTTTATTAACAGAGGATCAAAGCTACGGTTCATCCTATGAGCTAAATTTGCAGCCAAAGCTGTTACTCTTGGTGTGGAGAAACTTGTTCCTCTGTATGCATTTGACTGGAATCCCGTATCTGAAAATGAATTAACTCCTATCGATTTATTACCTCCAACGTGTACTAAATCGGGTTTGACAGCACCTCCAGGACCAGGGCCGACTCTAGAAAAGTGTGAACGTCCACCAACTGGAACATCTTCTTCAGATTCGCAAACATGAGCCACAGAACCAACAGTCAATGACAACAGAGATTCTGCACCTTGAGTAATCCTTTTTTGATCTGGGAAACAAGGATCTATATTGCCAGCTGACTTACAAATGAGAATATTATTTTCTTTCTGAATATTATCCAACACCATGGCAAACTCAGAGAACTCATCATCTTCAATCTCATAACTAGACCCTTGAGATAAATTCCAAATATTAATATCACTATTATTGGAAATTGCCGTTTTAATATGTTCGACCATCTCGTCTTCTGAGATGCGAATAACTCTATCATCAGTGTTGACTATACAAGAACGTATATACATAGGAGCTGTTCCTGTTAAGACTTTGTTTTCAAGTGCATCACCATAATTTATTATGCTAGCGACTGAGGTCCCATGCAATCTTCTGATATCGTCTTCTTCAAGACCTGCAATATTCTCCTCAGATTCAATCCATGGAGCAAGATGGGGAATTGTCTCCACTCCAGAATCCAGAAGACCAATACGAGGGTATGATTCTCCATCCACAGGCCGACTTACTTCTATTTCCGTATTGAATTCCTCTGGTGAAACGGTCAATTCAAAGTAAGGCATTTTTTTTACGGATATAACAGAATCCATAGTGGCCAATGCTTCTATTACTTCTTGATTCGCATTTTCAATAACATACAGGTTAAGGCCTGGGCAGTAATCAAGCGAATGTGCATTCACATTACATCGCTCAAAAACTTGACCCATTTTATGATTTGCTAGTTCATTCAATTGCTGATTTTGATAATCAACAAGTCTAACTTTCACACGTCTACCAATTAGATCATCCTCAATATAAGGATGATATAGTTGTAAATTTTCTATGACAGCAATTCCGCATCGTTTATCCTGACTGATATTTTCTCCAGTAATATTGTGACGCATCATTTGAAGATCATTTTTACAGTCAACCTTAACCAAAAGACCTTGATGCGAGTTTTTACCTATAACATTGCGTTTGTTTCTACTGTCAAATATTGAACGAGCATTTGCACGGTAAGCTTTTCTCTTGACTGCACGCTTATCCAAGGTTGCAACCATTAAAATAGGAAGTCCTTCTTCCTCACGTGCATCAAAAATGCGGCCAACGTCGGAGAAAGTGTTTTCCATTATTCCAGCATGCGCTACTAAGGAATCATCCGTTGACCAAACAGGTAAGGAATTGTCTCCCATACCTTCCTTCAAAAACCGGTCTCTTTCACCTCTTGTTTCTACAAATTGTATTGGTAAATTTTTATTATTCATTTTGCCTCCTTTGTTGTGTTTTCAGTTAAATATGATTTGATTTTTCTTAGTCCTATTCCTGTCGCCTTATTTATAGCAAGTTGTGACATTCCGTATTCGCCTAAAAAACGAACATAGTTTCTTTCAGACTTTTCATTTACCTTTAGTTCATACAATGCATCTAACAATGTATTTATTGGAATCACTTTATCTTTATTTAGGACGCATTTAACCTTTGCTCGATCAAAAAGGGTCTTTAAATCTGAAGGTGAAATTCCATCAACCATAGCAGAAAAAGCTAGTTTCTTTGACATGTCGTTAGACATTTCAGTACTAAATGGTTCTGAAAAAATATCGATCATATCCATTATTTCTTTTTGTCCAGGAAGTCCAACCTCTACCGTCTGCACAAAACGACGCCAGATAGCATTATCTAGCAACTCTGCATGATTCGTTGCCGCAATCATGACCGCTTCTTGTTTCATCGCATCAATGTTCTGAAGTAGACTATTTATGACTCTCTTCAATTCCCCGAGTTCATGCTGATCATCTCTCGCTTTAGCTATTGCATCAAATTCATCCAAAAAAAGTATACAAGGGATAGTGTTGGCGTAATCGAAAATTTTTCGAATGTTTTTCGCAGTACTACCCAATAAAGAAGATACTATACCGTCAAGGCGGGCAATTATTAATGGCAGCCCTGTTTTTTCAGAGATATAATGGGCGATACTTGTCTTACCACAGCCTGGAGAACCATGCAATAACAGAGTTTTCTTAATTTCAATACCTGCAAGTTCAAGTTCCGATCGATGATTCACTATTTCAATAAACTCTGTAATTTTCTTATCTACTTCCGGTGTAAGAACTACTCGATATCGTTCCTCATCAGGTTGAACAATCTCGACAATTTGCAGACGGCTATCAGCATCAAGGGGAATAACTCTCATCGCATCTGCTATTGCGGAGTTATTAGGCATACCTTCTTCTATTTTTTGACGTATACATTTTGATAATGATATATCACCTTCTTTCTCTAACCTATCGGCAAGGCGGGAAGAATAAGCTATGATCTTCCTCTTGTCATTAGCCAATCCACCTTCTATTATTCTTAGTATTTCGGTTTGCATGTTGCTGTTTTTGTTTATTCTCGGTACAAAGATAATTATTATTCTGTATCAGTGTGCGATTTTGTGATAATTTTGTGTGATTTGACATTAAAAATGTGCGATTGACATCGATTTATGTGCGATTATGAATAAATTCAGATTATTCAGGCCGCCATCGATAAATTAGTAAAAAGGAATCACTACTGTCCCGTAAAAGTGGATAAAAAGTTCTTTTAAATTATTAAAATATAGTCAATTATATGGTTTTTTGAAATGAAACGGACTTGATTTTGCAACTTTGCAGTCTAATACAAATGGCTGCTATGT
>NZ_CANUAR010000043.1:0-9549 GCF_947855755.1 uncultured Coprobacter sp. | reverse complement strand
GTATAAAAGTCCCCTCACTATATAAAGGACACTTTTTTGGCGTCAGTACGTGGTTTTGCTAAAAGTTTTATACTTTTTTCTTTAAACTCCTCCATATATCCAAGGACACGAGATTGCAAAATATAGACGTTTGCAAAGATATTTTTGCGGTCAAAAAAGTGATTGTGTGCATTTGTAAAAAAACCTCTCATAATTACCCGACAATTACTGGTAAAAACTTTGACGTTTTTCCAAAAATTCATCTGACAACATGAAAAGTCCCTTCACTTAATAGCCACGAGAAGCAGCTTTTTTGGGGGTAGTGTTTTCATAATTCCTCAAATATTTTGCTTGCCGGCACAAACCTCTTCACTTAGTAGCCACGAGAATTGAAAAATCGGAGCCCTTTGATTGAAGATTTCATCTGATTTTTATAAAACAAGGCAAACAAAAAAACAGCTCCTTACAAGTGGTAGCCAAGTAAGGAGCTGTTTTTATGCACATAAGGCTAACATTTAATTTAAATAAAAAAGCTAGCGAAGCATTAAATGCACCACTGGCTGCAATGAACAAATCTCGCTATATATAAGTAGATCAAATTTTTGCCCAAAATTTCATAAAAAGCGAAAAAAGTTAAAAAATTTTTGAGCCACCCTGCTGAGCATACAACCTGCTCCGTCGGGCGGCTTTGCTGTTACGCTTTAATTGTTATTCTCTAAAACACTAAGTTTGCTTAATCTATTGCCTTTTTGGGAAATTTATGTTATAATGTTCTATGTTATAGAACATAGAACAAATTAGAAAGGAGGTGCCGAATTGCCTAACATTGTGGCGGTGGATCAACAATCCAAGGGAAACATAAAAGAACTTGGGCAGTTGATCCGTGATTGCCGTGGAACGCTAAGTCAATCAAAATTGGCTAAGAAAGTCGGATTGCCTCGTTCTAATATGAAATATATAGAGGACGGCGTCAATGCTCCGACAGCAGAGGTTTACGAAAAGCTGATCGATACACTAAAACCCGATCCTGAAATACACGCTAAAATGGATGCGCTGTACATGGCAATTCGGAGGATTCCTCCGCCGGATATTTGCCGAATTATCACAAGAAACAAGGATTTAGTAGATGCAATGCGAAAAATGGGAGATCGTGATCTGACCTTAGAACAGGTTAAAAGTGTTGACGCATTGTTTGCGTCTTTTCAAAAGAATAGAGAAGGAGAAGTCCGGAAATGAAAGAGAAATATTTTTATGAAGTAATGTTTGATGATACGTCCATTGACGTAAGCAAGGAAGTCGGATTGGTCTGGTCCATTGCCAACTCCCTCCGTGGCGCCTACACCTCGGACAAATATAAGGATGTTATTATTCCCATGATCATCATCCGTCGGTTTGAGTGCGCTCTGGAGGCTACCAAAGATGCGGTTGTGGCAAAGCACAAGCAAAATCCGAACCTTCCGGCTGCGCTTCTTTGTCAGGTTTCCCAATATCCTTTTTACAACTATAGTGAATACAACCTCAAACGACTTTTGGATGATAGCGACAGCATTGCATCCAATCTCAAGTCATACATTGAGGGCTTTTCTGCCAACATCCAGCTGATTCTGGAAAAGCTGTTGAAATTCAGCACCCAGATCGACAAGATGGACAAGAGTAACCGTCTTTACAGCGTGGTTAAAAAGTTCTCGGATTTGGATTTGTATCCAGAACACGTGGACAGCATGAAGATGGGCTACATTTTCGAGGACATTATCCGCCGTTTCTCTGAAAATGCCGAAGCCGGCGATCACTATACGCCTCGTGAAGTAATTCGTCTGATGGTCAATGTACTTTTGGCTGAGGGATGTGATGACCTGCTTACCGAAGAAGGCAAGATCGCCACCGTGCTGGATGCCGCTTGTGGTTCAGGTGGTATGCTTTCCACTGCCTACGATTTCCTGCGTCGCAAAAATCCCTATGTGGATGTGCGCTTGTTTGGACAGGAAATCAACCCCGAATCCTATGCCATTTGTCTGGCAGATATGCTCATCAAAGGGCAGGATGTGAAAAACATCATGGGTGATGAGGAAGCCAACACCCTGAAAACGGACTGCTTCCCAGATCAGAAAATGCGGCTGGTGATTATGAATCCCCCGTTTGGTACGCCCTGGGGCGGAAAAGATGCTCCGGAAGGACAGGAGAAGAAAGTCCGTGAGGAAAACAAGAAGGGTGGCCGATTTGAACACGGCTTGCCCGGCACAGGCGACGCGCAACTGCTGTTTATGCAGCACGCTATCAATAAACTGGATGAGAAAAACGGTCGTGCAGCGATTATTACCAATGGCTCGCCTCTTTTCTCCGGCGGAACCACCAGCGGCGAGAGCCAAATCCGTCGTTGGATGTTGGAAGAGGATTTAATTGAAGCAATCATAGCCTTGCCTTCCCAGCTTTTTTACAATACCGATATTGGTATCTATATTTTTATTCTGTCTCGCAACAAGCGCCCTGACCGCCGTGGTAAGGTTCAGCTTATAAACGCTGTGGATATGTGGAAGTCTTTGCGCAAGTCACTTGGTAAGAAGCGAAGGGAGATAGATAGGGCAAGCATGAAAAAAATTACCGGGCTGTACTATAATTTTGAGGAAAATCAATATTGCAAGATTTTCCCCAACGAGGAGTTTATGTACAAGGAGTATGCGGTTTATCAGCCGTTGCAGCGCAGAGGTGTGTTGGATGCGGAAAGTATCGAGCGGCTGCGGACCAGCAGCTACTTTACCAGTAACTCCAGTATTTTTAACGAGATTGATTTTGAGCAGTTGCAAGAGATGAATCCTCGCGGTGCGGCAGACGAGAAGAAATATCAGAAATATCTGGCAGGTCAGCAATTTGTGGCGGACGTACTGGCAATTTTGGAAGCCAATCGCTCTGACCGTGTGTTTATGGATTACGGCGGGTTTGAAAAGTATCTGAACTCCCTGCTGGGCAAAGTCAAGGGAATGACTGCTAGTCGGTTGTCTGGTATCGCTATGGAACTGACGAATATGGATAAAACTGCCGTGGTACAGAAAGACCGTAAAGGAGAAATCATCAAGGATACTACGACTAAGGATACCGAGATCATCAAACTTACCGAAGATGCGGAGAAGTATTTCAAGCGGGAAGTTTATCCGCACGTGCCGGATGCAATCTGGTCCTATGAATTTGACCCGGAGAAAAAGGAGAGCTCTACCAATAAAGAAAAACTGGGCGCAGAGTTCCCATTTACCCGATTCTTCTACGAGTACAAGGAGCCGGAAAAGGCAGATGATTTGCTGGCCCAGTTTATGGAACTGGAAAAATCCCTCTCCGAAAAAATTGCAGCCTTGCAGGAAAGTGAGGAAGTGTAATGGCAGAGCAGATGAAACCCAGTGGGATTGATTGGATTGGAGATATTCCAAAAAGTTGGAAGGTTAAGCCAATCGCATATATGACCAAATCACGTAGCGGTGGAACACCGGACAGAAATAATTTATTATATTGGGAAAACGGAACAATACCATGGATGTCTTCGGGGGAAGTAAACAAAGTTAACATCTATGATACGGACGAAAAAATTACCACATTAGCAGTACATCATTCCAGCGCAAAAATTATCAGTAAAAATGCAGTTATGGTTGCCTTAAATGGTCAAGGTAAGACAAAAGGAATGAGTGCAATCCTTCGCATTGATAGTGCGTGTAATCAATCATTATGTGCTTTTTCTTGTAACGCCGGTATTTTATACTACGAATATCTGTTTTGGTGCTTTCAAACAATGTACACCTACTTGCGTCAGATGTCTGGAGATGATGTTCGAGATGGGTTGGCAGCAAGTTATGTTAAGAAACAAAAAATACCTGTTCCGAAATATGAAGAACAACAGGCTATCGCAGATTTTCTCGACAAAGAATGTGCTCAGGTTGACAGCATTGCCGCAGATTTGGAAAAGCAGATTGAACTTTTGCAGCAATATAAAAAATCCCTGATCACCGAAACGGTAACCAAGGGGCTGGATAAGACTGTGCCGATGAAGGACAGTGGGGTTGAGTGGCTTGGGAAAATTCCGGCACATTGGAATTTTAAAAGGCTGAAATTTATGCTGGAAAACAGTTCAGATAGCATGAAAGTGGGGCCTTTTGGAAGTGCACTCTCAGGTAGTGATTTCACAGATGAGGGTAAATGGGTATATAATCAACGAGTTGTTCTCGACAATAATTTTTCGGAAAATACTACCTTTGTTTCTGAAGAGAAATTTCAGGAAATGCGAAGCTTTGCTGTATGCCCTGGCGATATCCTTATTACCACAAGAGGCACGATTGGAAAAGTTGCTATTGTTCCAGAAGGGGCTAATGAGGGTATCTTGCACCCATGTATTATCAAATTTAGAGTAGACAAAGAAATGATTATACCTGAACTGTTACAGCTCATTTTGAATGAATCAGACTTTGTTAAAGATCAATTTACCCTTATGAGCAATGCAACTACGATAGAAGTTATTTATTCTTATTCATTGAAAGATATTCTTCTACCAGTTATTCCAGCTGATGAGCAGAAGAAGATTTACGGCTATTTATCGAAGAAATGTTTAGCAATTGACGGTATAATAGCAGAAAAGCAGAAGTCTCTTGCTACAATTACCCAGCACAAAAAATCTCTTATCTACGAATATGTTACCGGTAAAAAACGAGTAAAGGAGGTACAGTGAGATGGCCATCAAAGCAGGTCAGTTAAAAGAACGGGCAGATTATCAGGCGTACATACTGGAAATGCTGCGGGAGGGAAACGGCTATCAGGTACGCCCTTCTACCGCTTACGATCCCGGATACGGCATGGATGTGGAGCTGCTGTTCTCCTTTTTGGAAGCAACCCAGCCAGATGCATTGGCGCGGCTGGAAAAGCTCTATGGCGATAAGACCCGCCAGACCATCCTCAACTACATCAACAATGAGGTCAATAAGAAAAATCGCAGTCTGCTGGATGTGCTGAAGCACGGCGTGGAGTTTGATAACGGTGTATCCCTGACCCTTATGTACCGCAAGCCTGCAACCACCTTTAACCCAAAAGCGGAGGCGCTGTATCAGCAGAATGTACTCTCGGTGATGGAGGAAGTCTGGCACAAAGAGGGCGAGCGCATTGACCTTGTGATTTTCCTCAACGGCATTGCCATTTTTACCTTTGAACTGAAATGCAACACCAGCGGACAGAACTATGAGGATGCGATCTGTCAGTATAAGTTTGAGCGGGATTACAAGACCCGTCTGCTGAAATTCAAGGCGGGCTGTTTGGCTCATTTCGCCATGGACTTGAACGAAGTCTATATGTGCACCAATCTGAAGGGAAAATCTTCCTTCTTTTTGCCATTCAATAAGGGTTGCGGCGTTGGGATTCGCGCCGGCAAGGGCAATCCCCACAATGAAAACGGCATCAATGTTTCCTATATGTGGGAAGATATCCTCAAAAAAGATACAGTGCTGTATCTGATTGATAAAATCATTTTCCTGCAAAAAGAAACCAAGAAAGACCCGGATACCGGTAAGCGTGTTACCAAGGAAACGCTGATTTTCCCCCGGTATCATCAGTTCAATGCCGTGCGCAAGCTGGTGGCAGACGTCGTAGAACACCACAGCGAGAAAAATTATCTCATTGAGCACTCGGCCGGCAGCGGCAAAACCAATACCATTGCATGGCTGGCACACCGTCTCGCCTCTTTGCATGACAGGGAAAACAAAATTATTTTTGATACGGTCTGCATCATCACTGACCGTATCGTGGTAGATCGTCAGCTTCAGAATGCTGTGCTGTCACTTGAGCACAAGGCAGGACTTATCAAGGTCATGGATGAAAAATGCACTTCCAAAGACTTGGCTGATGCTCTCAATAGCAATACAAAAATCATTGTGACCACTATTCACAAGTTCATGTACATTCAGGAACTTGTGCAGGCGCTGAAAAGTAAAACTTTTGCCGTAATTATCGACGAAGCTCATTCCTCCACCGCAGGAACTGCCATGGAAGCAGTGACGTATGCTCTCTCGGAGAGCCGCAAGTTGAGCGAAGCCACCCCTGTTGATGTGTCGGAAGAAGAAAAATCTATGGGGGATATTATCGAAGATGAGATTGCCCGCAGTGGAAAGCAACCCAATGTTTCCATGATCGCCTTTACCGCAACCCCGAAACCGACTACCTTGCAGCTGTTCGGCTGCTTGAATGAAGAAGGAAAAAAGGTCGCTTTTGACCTATATTCTATGAAACAGGCGATTGAGGAAGGCTTTATTCTGGATGTGCTGCAAAACTATGTGACCTATAAGACCTATTTTGAAATTAACAAGGCCATCGAGGATGATCCGGAGCTGGAAACTATTGCCGCAAAGCGTAAGATTGCCAAGTATATTGAACTGCACGATACAAACATCGCCCAGAAAGTGGAAATCATCATTGAGCACTTCAAAAACAGAATCATGCAGGAATTGGGCGGCAAAGCAAAGGCTATGGTCATTACTTCGTCGCGGCAGGCAGCAGTCAAATACCGGAACGAGTTTGAAACCTATATTTCCAAGCATGGGTACACGGGGATTCGCGCATTGGTGGCGTTTTCGGGTAAGGTCTCTCTTGACGGCCACGAATACACTGAAGCGGTAATGAACGGCATAAAGGAAGAAGATTTGCCGGAAGTGTTTGACAGCAACAGTTATCAGGTGTTGCTGGTGGCGAATAAGTATCAAACCGGCTTTGACCAGCCAAAGCTCTGCGCTATGTATGTGGACAAGCGCCTGCGGGGAGTCAATGCTGTGCAGACCCTTTCTCGCCTGAATCGTATATGTGCGCCTTATGATAAGAAAACCTTTGTACTGGATTTCAAAAATGAATATGAGGATATTCAAGCTTCCTTTGCCCCGTTCTATACCGAGACCATTCTGAACGAAACTATTACCCCTTCAGATATTCGGGCGGTGGAAGCTCAGGTGGATCAGTATAATTTTCTGGATATAGACGATATGGAGGAATTTAACGGATACTTATATCAAGAGAAAAGAACATCCAAAGAAAAGGCTCGGATGTGGGCGCTACTGGACAAGTCTTTACAACTCATCAATCGTCATTCGGAACTGGAAAAGCTGGAAATTCGTGCAACGATCAAGCGTTTTTTGCGGTTTTACAGTTTCTTGATTCAGGCAACTTGTTTTGAAAGCGTAGATCTTCATAAGAAGTACAATTTCCTTTCATACCTAGTTAAGGAGATTGAAGTTGGTAGCGGTGGAAATGATTTTGACATTGCGGACAAAATCACTGCCTCTAACTTCCGTCAGAATAAGACCGGAGAAAAGACGCACGAGATTGAATCCAAACCGGAGGTCAGCCTGCCAACACCCAACGAGGTCTTTATGGACGAAGCCGTAAAAAAGAAATTGTCCGAGATCATCGACGAGATCAATGCAGCGTATAACAAGAGCTTTGATCTTGATGTTGCTACCAAGTCCGCGTTACAAATGAGGGATATTCTGCTGAAGAATGGACATCTGCGGGATAGTGCACGGAATAATTCGCTGAAAGATTTCCGCTTCGCCTATTTTGACGCCGTACAAGATGCCTTGATTGCCGGGTATGAACAGAATCAGGACTTCTTTGCGCTTTTGCTTGATAACGACGAGAAGAAGCGGGAACTGATGCAAGTTTTCTTAGAGGATATTTATAAGAAACTAAGAGGGTCTTAAAAGAAGATATGGTACATATAAATGTATGATAATATTATTAGATTAAATGGAGGCAATGTAAATGATGGATTATTCGTCTATATGCTACAAAAACAACTTTCTTAATCAAGTTATTGTCCGAGTTGATTTTTTTCATTTTATTCAGACTAATATGGTGTTTGATGAGATTATTGAAAAGGAAATACTGAAAATATTTCCTCGCCGTGGAAAAGATCAAATTATTCGTTTTAATTCTATTAATGTAGTCTTAGATCCGAAAAATAACAACTTACAAAATGCTAATAATGAAATTGCCGAGGGAATTCAGAGGGAGTATTTTACTAATGACGGCGGTAATAAGTTAATTCTAAGCAACAAGTTTATCATATTCGAAATCAATAATTATGTCCGATTTGAAGTGCACAGGCAATGGTTTCAGACGATAATGCTTGCACTTTTTCAGAAAAATAGGATATCTGCGACTCGAACTGGCATTCGCTATATTAATATTTTTGATACATCCAGAATCAAACTACAGAAAAAATTTTTCACTTCGGAAGTTGCTTCTTCTTTGCATATAAACCTTGTAGAAGAAGATATGCCACGTTTAATAAGGTCAATGCATATGGCTGAATATCGTATTGATGAAATGACTATGAATTTTAGATACGGCATGTTTAATCCGGAATATCCAAATTTTCTGAAGAAAAATGATTTTGTGTTGGATTTTGATTTCTTTTCAAATGAGATTATTGATTCATCTGATGTAATCCTTCAATTGTTGAATAAAGGACATGACGAAATACAATCTCTGTTTGAACAATCTATTACAGATTCTCTGCGTGAGGTGATGGCCTTTGAACAAGTATCTTGAAAGTATTGAATCAATGGAACAGGTAGGAACTGATCATTATAGCCAAAACACACCAAATAGCTCGGTATTGTTAGAGGCAAGTTTAGATGCTCCATCTACAACTTCTACAGAATTTCCTATATACGAAAATAGTACTCAAAGCTTGGACTCATATGAAGCACCAAAAAAAGTAATTGTACGAATATATAGATTGAGGAAGTGAATAAATGGCAACGATATCAAAAGCTAAAACAAGTCAATTGACGGATTCTATTTGCCAAGGTGATATTTTTCGTAATGTAAAGTATAACTACATTGATTGTGAAGATGATAGTGGTGTAAATGTTATTGAATATGAATTTCCTTTGGCGGTTATTATTAGTCAAGCATGTGATGTAATTGCGATGGAAAGTATAGTGAATAACAAGAAAGGAAAGCCCGCAAAATTTATGCCATCAATATTAATGTGTCCAATTTATGCGCATGATGCAGCTAAATCGGGACAACATATTAAAGACGTTTTTCAACAACTATCATTAGTTTTTGAAGGCGAGAATACCTATCAAGGTGATGATTATAAGGTTTCGCAAAGAGACTGGCACTATAGAATTCATGCATTAACCGTTGAATTAAATAAAAAAAAGGTAATAGAAAATGCAATCATTGATTTCAAACATTATTTTACGGTTCCTATAACATATCTTATTAACCACAAAAATAATCGAATTCTTCATTTAGATGATTTGTTTGCGGAACAAATTACTCTTAAATTTTCTACATACTTAGCGAGAGTAGCGATTCCGTAATTGTGTTAAAGTCAAGAAAAATATCGCAGATAAACTAGATTATTACAAAAGTCATTTGAGTGAAAAAAGTCAAAATTGTGTCAATCAAAGAATTTAAGCAAAAATTATAAATCCAAATACGAACAGCAAAAAGGAAGTTCTGTTAAAGAACTTCCTTTTCTGTTCTATAAAAAATTACAGTAACCTTTCTACGCAGATTTATAAAGTTATTGTTTGTATTTTG
>NZ_CANUAR010000042.1:0-9879 GCF_947855755.1 uncultured Coprobacter sp. | reverse complement strand
AGTCGTCCAAATCCAATTATCCGGCACATTAAATGGCACATTCTCATAATGGGGCGTATCAGAAGTTTTAGCTGTTTTTTTACTACGCTTTATTTTTCCCTCTTTTATTAAACGTTCTTTCTCTGCTTTAATGCGTTCAAGTAATACGGATGCAGGTTCATCATTCGGATCTTGAGGAACAAGTTTACCACGAATGGCAAGGTCTAGTATTTTTTGACGTAATTTCTTTGTATCCATTTGGATTAGTCTTTGTTTAAGAATAGATTGCAAAACTCATTCAGTTGCTGCTGCATGCGTTCCTGTGGAATGAGAATACGCTTGTATTCAGCAATCATGGTAGGACTCATGCTTCTGCTCATGGCATATTCTACTACTACCTGGTCTGCTTCTGGGCAGAGAATAATACCGATAGACGGATTCTCGTTAGAACGTTTTACATCTCGGTCAAGTGCTTCCAAATAAAATTCCAACTGTCCAAGGTCGCGAGGATGAAACTTTGTCTTTTTCAATTCCACAGCAACTAATGCCTGTAAGCCACGATGAAAGAATAATAGATCTGCCTTGAATGTAGATGTTCCTATATTAAGACGATATTCCTGATCCATGAATATAAAGTCCTTTCCCAGTTCAAGAATAAACTGTTTCATGTGTTCTACTAAACTACTTCTTAGCTTTGATTCGCTATGCTTTTTAGGCAAATTAAGAAAATCAACAAATAGAGTATCTTTGAACATTATTGGTGCATTAGGATATGTTTCAAGCAATCCTTTTGACATATTATCCTTATTACCTAATAACCCGGCATAAGTCTGATTAGAAATACAACGCTGAAGTTCTCGTTTTACTAAATGCTCTTTATTGGCATAGAGTATATAAAACAAACGTTCTTCATTACTTTTGCATCGGCATAATATTTCTATATGATTAGTCAAACTCGTTAACTCCAATATCTTAGGCATTTGTCCAATTGCTGGCTGGACAAATTGTGTAGCCAACGGTTGCACAATTACAGTAGTTTCCTGTGTATGATTTCTTGCTTCAATTTGTCCAGTTATTGGCTGGACAAATTCAGAGTTCAGATATTTTACTATTGTTGTATAAAATGTTTCAGAAGAGTATTCTTCATAAAACAACACCATATTGTAAATATTGCTTCTTCCAAAACCTTTGATGTCAGGGCGTTGGGAACGTATATATTCAGACAGTTGCGAAACGACCTTACTTCCCCATTCTTCGCTCTTCAGTTTAGCAGATACATATCCGCCTACATGCCATGCTGTGAGTAGCAGCTCTTCATTGACGGCTTTTGAAGCATTACTTTTATGTTGGAGAATAATATCTATGATTTCTCCGAATTGTTGTTCTATTGATTTTGCGATATCATTATTCTTCATACGCTTAATCTTCATTTATGTTTGCAAGCAGCTTCTCAAGTTCTGCAACTGCTGAGCTAATAGTTTTACTTTTCTCTTTTATGTCAGCCATCAATTCAGCCAAGGAGCGGTCATCAGACTCTCCTCCTTGTTTTATCCAGGTTATATCAAGGCTTGTCTTGTCACGAGTGAGAATATCATCTACCGGATATTTACGCCAACGCCCTTGAGGATTGTTTTCTGCATCATATGACTCTTTGCGTCCTTCTAAATTTCCTGCATTATAGCATGTAACAAAATCATCCAAATGATGTCTCTCTAATTTATTAGTAGCAAGCGTATGTTTGATATCAGTACGATAATCATAGAACCAAATCTCTTTTGTCGGTTGACCTTTGGAAAAGAACAATACATTTGCTTTTACGCCTTGTGCATAGAAAATACCTGTAGGCAAACGAAGTATCGTGTGTAAGTTGAAGTCTGAGAGTAACTTCTTGCGAATTGTTTCTCCAGCACCACCTTCAAAAAGGACATTGTCTGGTAATACTACGGCTGCACGACCTCCGGTTTTGAGCATCAGCATCATGTGTTGAAGAAAGTTCAACTGATTGTTCTTCGTTTCTACATAGAAATCCGGGCGGTTAATATCCACAGAACCTGCTGGACGAGTACCGAAAGGAGGATTGGCAAGTATTACGTCTACAAGGGAGGATGGCTCTTTCTCCAAAGAATCCTCACAAACAATCGGACTCCGGTCTGTTCCCACACCATGCAAATATAGGTTCATGGAAGCTAGCGTTACGACCAATGGTGTGTTATCTACGCCATGCAGTGCCTTGTTACGCAAGAAATCACGTTTTTCTTTACTGGCAGACTGTTCTTTCATGTAATCATATGCAGTCAAGAGAAAACCTCCAGTGCCGCAGGCCGGGTCACAAACCGTTTCTCCAATTTGTGGGGCTATGCAATCTACCATTGCTTTGATGAGCGGGCGTGGAGTAAAGTACTGACCGGCCCCACTTTTCTTGTCCTGTCCATTCTTCTCAAGGATGCTTTCGTAGATAGCACCTTTCACGTCTCCATCCATGATCAGCCATTGTTCCTCATCAATCATGGTAATGACTTTTTTCAAATAGACTGGCTTGTCAATCTTGTTTTGTGCTTTTGTATAAATTGTGCCGATAAGGTTTTCCTGTTCACTCAGTTGTTTCAGAGTATCTTCGTATTGCTTTACTAAATCTAGACCGTCAAGAGATATTAAATCACTCCATTGATAACCAGATGGTATTGCTGATTCTTCTCCAAACATTTCTACATTCTCTGCGTCCATCTTTAAAAATAGAAGATAGGTGAGCTGTGTAATATAATCTGTAAAACCGATACCTTGCCCGGCAAGAGTCGTTGCCAGATTCCAAACTTTTTTGGTGAGAGATTGCTCTGTTGTATTATTTGTTGCCATATTTTTAATCAAAACTTTTATGCTCTATTATAAGCATGTCATCTAATGTGACCTTATAAGTATTTATCTCAGTTACGTAATAGAATGGATATTGCGATTTGCCTTCTTTTGAGACATCAATAAAACAATTCCACGAGGAAACCTTTGGAGAAGGAGCTCCCGGATCAAGACAGAAAATTTTAGTTATGACATCCTCCTCATCGCGTTCTATTCCTATGGCTAATAAAGCATGCGCACCACCATTGAATTCTGTTGAGATTATTACTGGGATATTTTGATCTACGAATTGTTCTATTAATTCAATCCTATTATCATTAGTTCTTGGCCTTTTGTGTATTGCTCTAATCTCAAATGGCTGTTCGTTGATTTCACGTGCTAATGCTGTGTAGTTATAACCATTTTGGACAAATCCTTGCTCATAGAAAAAATGATATAAGAATTTGCCTTTAGGAGTACGCCTATCGGGGAATTTATATAGTTGAATATCTTGCTCTTCAATCATCCCTTGGCATAGCATAGCCATTATGAGTGAATAAACAGAACATGCTCCATCTAAATCACCTTGTTGTTTATGTATATTGACCCATTTCCCATTTGCATCTTTTGTTTGCAAACCTATTCTATTCAATCGTATACTATCTATTATTTGTATGGTTGCCATTATTATGCTGCTTTTCTTAAAACCACAAATGTGTATAGAGACTGTAAAGCTTCGTTTGCTTTCTGCATATTGCCAAAAGCACGAATCATTTGTGCTGCCTGAGTTGCATCATCTTCACGAATCTCTTTGATCGTACAAGCTCCGTTGGAAGCAATATAATCTACAATACGACTGATAACTTCACGTTGTTTATCTGTTATTTCGCGCTGATTTTGTCCTAACCATAGATTAAAATACTGTTTAGAGGTAGAAACTACACTATCTAATCGTTCTATTTGGTGTAAAGCAAAACGTACAAGCTGTATGATATTAGTCAAAGCATCGCTTTCTTCTTTTGTAGAAGAGCGTCGAACACTGTTTGGATTCAGAATGGCATATGAATTCCACAATTGTTTGGAAGTAAAATGATTGTTAGCCATCTTGAGTTTGTTTTCCAAATCTTTTAGCATTGAATAGGTAATTGGCTCACCTTCATTATTATAAATTATACGTAGAGCCTCTATTTCATCACAATGTTCTTTGCAGAAATCTTCAAATGCTTTTGTTGTACTTTTAGCTTCTTCTATTGAAAAACCTTTAGAAATAAGCGTGTCCTCACCAGGCATCAGCGTGTTGACAAACCCAGCAGCAAGAATGAGCAGATACCTGCGCGCATCTGCGTGATTTGCAAGTGGAGTTACTAAACCTTTCCGTTCGTTATTAGGCTCTTTGGTACTTATGAATGGCGGCAGGGTATTGTTTTCAAATGCTTCGTAAATCCTTGAAGCAAGTTCTTTCATGTCGTCATTAGCCAAACGTACGAACTCATTCCGCTGTGAATTATCTGCTTTGTTGTATATTCTAGAAAGTGTTGCAGCAAGACGTTTCAGATGCTCATCAGGAAGGTAACCATGGGTAATCTGTTCCAACAGCTCTTCAAGAGTGATAATCTTTGTAGTAGGCTCATCGGTTATCGTAGGTATTGTTTTTTCGTGTTCAGTAACACCTACGGCATCAATCAAATAGAAACAGTCTTTGCTGAACGCATTTGGGGTGACATTTCGTAACTGCTCATCTCCAATTGTGCGTACACCACGTCCTTTCATCTGTATATAGAGCGGTAAAGATTCTACATCACGCATGAAAATCAATACTTCAAGAGGCTTAACATCTGTACCAGTTGCTACCAATGTACAAGTTACAGCAATTCTGAAATCCTTGTCATTCCGGAACTGACGTATCAATTCATTACTATCGCCCGCAGAATAAGTTATTTTCTGCACAAATCGGTCATCTGTATGTTCAAATACTTCTTTAGCTATCTTTACGATATTGCTGGCATGAGTCTCATTTAGAGCAAAGATTAAAGTCTTTGGCAGATAGTTAAAATTGGCATCCCGCTGTGGATCATTGAATAACTCTGTATAGACTACATCACGGTAAGTAGACAGAATAAGTTTTATTTGCGCAGGATTAATGACACTTCTGTTTAGTTCTTTATTGGTATATGTTTTCGTTTCTTTATTGGAAATGGTTTTTACATCTCCGGTATATCGTGTTTCTTCTTTGATTTTTTCTCCTTCTAATATAGCACCGCCATTTTCTGTAACCTGAGTTTTGATTCGATATACACGGCAATCTACATTTACACCATCAACAATACTTTTTTCCAATGTGTAGTTGACTATACGATTATTGTTAAAGAATGCCATTGTTTCAGGAATTGGTGTGGCTGTCAATCCAACAAGTCTGGCTGTATCAAAATATTCCAATACCTTACGCCAATTCCCATAAATGGAGCGGTGACACTCATCTATGATAATCAGATCAAAATAATCATGTGGTAAATTGGGATTAGGAGGTAATACAACTTCTTCTGTAGGATCATTATCATCATCGTTGTCATTATCCTCAATAACATCGCCTTTCAGAAAAGAAAAAAGACGCTGTATTGTTGAAATAACGACATTGCTATCAGATGGTATAGAAGAGGAACGAAGACGATTCACTGTAAATATTGTATTGAATGCATCTCCATTTTCTGTCAACCGGAAAGTTCCAAATTCTCCCTCCGCCTGTTTCCCGAGGTTATTTCTGTCCACAAGAAATAATACTCTTCTCATTGGAGTATATGAAAGAAGACGATATGCAGCAAGACATGCGGTATATGTCTTACCTGCACCTGTTGCCAATACCATCAAGGCGCGATTCTGCCCACTCCTGAAACTTTTTTCCAGTTCAGTAACTGCCTCATACTGACAATCACGTAATCCTTTTTTTCGCAAAGTTGGGAGTCCGGCAAAATAATCATTTATTCCCAACAGCTTAACCAATTCATGAGGAGTTGGAATCGTCATAATTTGTTTGAAACAAGAATCCTGTTTACGAAAGTCACAGAAGTACAAGTCTTTTCCATTTGAAGTAAATATGAAAGGCAAAGGTTTTTGGTATACTTGATAGATATTAGGAACATTCCGGGCATATAAAACAGCCTGTTCGCAAACATTATTGGAAAAAGGATCTATCTCTTCTCTTTTAGCTTCAAGCACACCAACAGCTTTTCCGTTAATGAAAAGGAAATAATCAGCCTCAAGATTACCTTTTAAAAGTCCTTCTCTTATAGCAACTGCAGTACAGTTTGGTTCATAGTTATCTCTATTGACCACCTGCCAACCAGCATCGCTAAACCACTGATCTATTTTTTGCCTCGCTTTTTCTTCTGGTGTCATATATTCCTATATTTTTATATTATCGGAAGTTGCATACTAAGACAATAATAACATCTACAAATACGAAGAACTATTGGCGTTCTTCTTTGTCTGTTATCAAGTCTTTTAGGTCAACTTGAAGAATTTCAGCAATTTGCTGTAAGGTTTCCAAGTTAGGCTGGATTCTGTTACAAGCATACGCATTGACCATGCTAAAACTTTTATCCAGTCTTTTCGCTAACCACGTTTGTGAAATCCCTTTCTCCGATAAAACAACCTTTATTCTATTTAATTTCATTTTTAGATGCAATTATATTATGCAAATATAGTGAATTATATTCGATAATTTAGATTTTCTTTTGTATGTTTGCTTAAACATTATACTAAAAATCGAAATGAATGGATTATATGGATAGTCTTTTTGCAGTATGTAATTTAACAGGTAAAAGTATAAACGGATGGGAGGTTATAAATCAACTTCCAGAACCGGATAGGTCGAAAGGAGAAACAGGAGGGAATTTCTCTATATGCTATATTGTAAAGAAAAATGGTATTGAATGTTTTATGAAGGTACTTGATTATAGAAATTGTATGACAAGACCTTTACGTCCGCATGAAACAAGAATATCAGTAATTGAAAAAGCAACGAGAGAATTTAAATACGAAATGGCATTATCCGAGCATTGCAATAAACATAGAGTAAAAAATATAATTACGTATGTAGATGGTGGAGAGTGTGAATTAACAGATTTTATGTTCCCTACTGTAACTTATATAATCTATGAAAAAGCAGATTGTAATATTAGAAAGATTATCAACTTTTCTACAAAATTGGTTTTTACCGAAAAACTAAAAACTATTTCGTTTAAATTAAAATCTCTTCATGATATAGCATTAGGAGTTAAGCAACTTCATAAAATAGAGATCTCCCATCAAGATCTGAAACCATCTAATATCCTTTCTATTGGTAATAATTCGAAATTAGGTGATTTAGGACGCTCATTATGTCTTAGTACAGAAGTCGAATGTCCATATTCGTTATCAATGTTTAATGGAGATTGGACTTACGCACCTCCAGAAGCTTTTTTTAACTATAGATTATCAGATGATAAAGAAAGGCTTTATCAAATGGATAATTATATGATAGGATCTTTGATTGTATATTATATAAATGGAGTTTCCTTTAACACTTTACTTGATAGTAAGCTCTCCGGAGGAATTCGTGCTTTAGCTAAAACAGGAATAAGTTTTGATGAAGCAAGAACATATTTATTAGATGCATATCATCAATCTTTATTAGATTTCGAAGAAAGTATTCCACTTGAAGATTTAAAAGAAGGACTAACAAAAGTAGTTGAATATTTATGTCATCCGGAACCTGAGAAAAGAGGACATCCTAAAAACATATCAAAAACAAATAGAACCCCTAATTATGATTTAGAAAGGACAATTTCAGAGTTAGATTTATTTCAAAGAAAAGCAGAACTAAATTTGTATAAAAAATAATATGGCATCTAAATCAGATACAAGTAGCAGAAATGTTATTCCGGATTGGAAAGATTTTAAAACTTGTTTTAAATCAGGTGAATTATCAGGAAACTCTTCATATCAAATACAATTGCCCCAATATCCGATAATGGAGTATCTAGAAGCTTGGAGAGAAGAGAAAAATATAGCCATTGCTGGTGACCTTATAAGTGCAGCTATTATGAATGGACATACGCATATGCCTGAAGTATTAACTGCTGCAAAGTACATTGTTGAAAGACCAGAAAAATCTACTTCCTCATTACTCTCTGTTGCACAAACACTTCTTCAATCAAAAGAACATAAGGATAGGATATTGTCTCAAGATAAAATTTCAAATCAATTAAATAATATTCTGAATGGTGAAAATATTTACAAAGAAAGAGTTAAGTATTTTAGGAATTTAATTAAAAAGTATTCTTTTAATCCAATATGGTATGCAGAGTTATCTAGATGTTATATTAATCTGGGGCTTCTCGAAAAGGCTACTAATGCAATGCAAATAGCAATTCATTTGTCTCCCACTTCTAGATTTATTTCTCGTTCTGCAGCTAGGTTATTTCTTCATATAGGTGATATTGATAGAGCCCATCATGTTCTAGTACATAATCCAACTCTTCAATATGATCCATGGTTATTAGCATCAGAAATTGCAGTTAATGCTTCAAGAGGAAGAAGTTCTCGATTCATTAAAATGGGAATGTCTATGGTGTTCTCTGGTAATTATTCTCCGTTTAGTTTTAGTGAATTGGCAAGTGCTATTGGTACAAAGGAATTAGAATCTTCAAGAAAAAAAGGAAAGTTGTTTTTAGAAAAATCTTTAATATCACCAAATGATAATAGTTTATCACAAGCAGATTGGTTAATGAATAATGATAAATCCTTATCGTTGAATTTTTCAAATATACAAAAGCCTATATTTAATTTTGAATCAGATGCGAGATATTCTTTTTTTAAAAAAGAATATCAGTCTGCATTAGAAAGTTCTATTGCATGGATTGGGATAATGCCATTTGCACGGACTCCAATAAATTTTGCTGCAGATATAGCATATACATATCAAAATAACTATGCTGATGCTATTAAGATACTTCAGATAGGATTAAAAGCAAATCCTAAAGAACTTTCATTTATGAATAATCTTGCTTATGCTTATGCACTAAATGGACAAACAAAGGAGGCTGATGAGATTTTGATAAAATTATTGCCACTTGTTTCCAATGAAAGGGAACTATATATTTGTGCAAAAGCCACAAATGGGTTGAATGAGTATCGTAAAGGAAATATTGAAGTAGGTAGAAAACTCTATTCTGAATCTGTTAATTATGCCATACAAGTAGATGCTATAAATTTAGTTCACAAAGCCTTATTAAATAATATTAGAGAAGAGATTCGTGCAACACACCAATGTAGTACAGAACTTTTACAATTACTTGATAAATTACATACGGGGAACGAACGTGAAACAGAAGCAATGAAAAATGAGATAAATAAAATGCTATCTTCCCTTTAATAATTTATCACATTTATTTGTTATAGATTTAATAGTGAGTATCGTATTAGATATCTACTTTTATAAAAATATTAAGCTTATATTATCTAGATATTCGCTTATAAAATAATAATGGAATTTACATCATACTAATTCCATTTTTGTTTTAGTGTGCTCTGACTTTGGAGGAGAATTCCAGACCGTTAGGTAGGGTAAGTTAGTCTTTGTCGGACAGAAAACTTTCTGTCCGACAAAAACACAACTTGCTCTGTTCGTTTGAACAGAGAATCCACTTAAAGTGGATTGTGGCTCCATGCCCATTTATAGCTATAAAATAGAGTCATATTTGCCTGATGAAAAATGTAAATATCAGTTTGTTTGTGACAAACATGTATGCAGAGTTGAATATCGTGTGAATGGAGTGCCTGATATTTAGTCATTTGCCGAAATTTAAATATTCAATATTGAAAGTTTTATGCTGTATTGAACTATGGCATCCTGATTTACAGATATTACATATCAATCTGTATCATATAATAGTATGCAGATTGTTATAGTAAAGTTGTATGCGCTGCTTAATGAGGATTGTAATATATTGATAATCAGTGTGTATGTGAAATAAACTCTGTTGTGATATTGCAATAGTGTAATACCCTGATAACATAATAACACAACAACAT
>NZ_CANUAR010000041.1:0-10168 GCF_947855755.1 uncultured Coprobacter sp. | reverse complement strand
AAGGGTGAAAGATGGGGCTCGAACCCACGACCCTTGGAACCACAATCCAATGCTCTAACCAACTGAGCTACATTCACCATTTTCAATTGCGATGCAAAGATAGTATTTGTTTTTGAAACATACAATAGTAAACTATACTTTTTTATCAAAAACCAAATCAGATTCTTGTAATCCCACTTTTATTTACTCAGAAACAGGCTCTAAGAGTCTGCTTAATTTTGTTTAGAACAGTTTTGAGAGTCTCTTTCGAGGATATTTTGTTGTTTTTACGAAAAGAAAATAGCAGGCTATCTGATGAGTGAAAATAGAAATACAGACCGAAAAAACACAAAAATGATCTGATAATTTTTCTTTATTAGAAAATTTAAACTGCTTTTCTAAATCTCTCTAAAACTCATACTCTGTAACCGTACCTTTATTTTGTTGTGAAAAAAGTTTCCTTGTGTCTTGAACAAAACGAGTTAAAGGAATCGACAAAGATGATGGTATAGAATCGCCTTTAGCCAGCCAACGAGCAGCCGGAAGTACGGTAAAACCTTGTTCCGGAACATGTACAGGTCGCTGAGTAAATATCAGGGCATAACGAGGATTTTCGATACGAATATCCGACGAATCCTTTACAACATCAACTTTAAAAACAATACTTCCCATTGTTGTCCGGGTTTTCATATTAGAAATAAAATTACCTAAAGAATATGCGACTACAGACTTAATTCTACCTATAGAATCCAAACGAGCGTCAATCGGTTGTACTACGTGAGGATGTGCTCCCACTATAAGATGTACTCCGGCATCGACCAATGTATCCGCTAATTTTTTTTGTGAAACATTCGGTAGAGTTCGATACTCATCCCCCCAATGAGGACACACGATAATCACATCAGCTCCGTTTTTCTTTGCAGTTTCTACATCTCGTAATATATTCTCGAATTGTATATAATTAACGATATAAGGAGGACGCACCTGTATTCCATTCGTACCATAAGTATAATTCAAAAAGGCCAATCGTATTCCGTTTTTTCGTAAAAGTAAAGGATGCAATCGTTTACGTTCATTTTCAGAACAATATGTTCCTGCACGAAAAACCTCTAAAGAATCCAATTGCCGTATAGTACGCTCCAGTCCCTTTTCTCGACGATCAAGACAATGATTGTTTGCCGTTAAAAACAGATCGAATCCGGCCTTTTTAAGAGCTTGAGCAAAAGCATCCGGAGCGCAAAACTGAGGATAACCGGAATACGGAAATCCGCCTAAAGGAGCTTCCAAATTGACAACAGCCAATCCGGCAGATTGTATTTCATTTTTGACTTGTACGAAACACGAATCATAATTATACCCCGATGGAGTCTGGGCATCTTCTATTTGTGCCAAATGCTGCATCGCATCTCCTGCAAATAAAAGCGTAATACGTTGTTGAGCTTGTATATATACCGAAACTAAAAAGAAAAGGGACAGGAGATAAAATCGTGTCTTCATAAATTAGAATTTATACGGTTATAAAAATAAACTATCCTGCTTTAATTTCAAAATATTAAAACAGGATAGTTTATTTTCTTTCTTAACTCGTCAATCTTTATAGACTGCCTTCTTACCCGCCAACAGTGTATTACGCATTAAAGAAACAATTGTCATAGGACCGACACCTCCGGGAACAGGAGTGATATATGCACATTTCGGAGCAACCTCATCAAACTTCACATCACCGGTCAGCTTAAATCCCGATTTTGTTTTATCCGAAGGAACTCTCGTCGTACCGACATCTATAACGGTAACTCCCTCTTTTACCATATCCCCTTTCAAAAATTCAGGAACTCCCAAAGCTGCAATAATGATGTCTGCCTGCAAACACATTTCCTTAAGATTTTCAGAGTAACTATGACACACGGTAACTGTCGCATTTCCCGGATTTGCCTTTTGCATCATCAACGTCGCAACCGGTTTCCCTACGATATTACTACGACCCAATACGACACAATGTTTCCCTTTCGTATCGATGTTATAACGCTTCAATAACTCCATGATACCGGCCGGAGTCGCCGACACGAAACATGGTAATCCGATAGACATACGTCCGACATTGATCGGGTGGAATCCATCGACATCTTTCCGATAATCAATAGCCTCGATCACCTTTTGTTCCGAAATATGTTTAGGCAAAGGAAGTTGCACGATAAATCCATCGATATCTTCATCTCTATTCAACCTATCCACTTCTCTCAGCAGTTCTTCTTCTGTCACATCACTTTCAAAACGAATCAATGTAGATTTGAATCCGCATTGCTCGCATGCTTTCACTTTATGAGCGACATAGGTTTCACTTCCTCCGTCATGCCCCACTAATACGGCCGCTAAATGGGGAATTTTCCCTCCCGCCACTTTAATTTGCTCAACCTCCTGAGCAATTTCCTGTTTTACCTGATCGGCAATGGCTTTCCCATCGATTAATTGCATATTATTTAATTTTCAAGTTTTTAGATCAATCAAAACAAATATAATGGACTCTCTTCATATTGCAAAATAAAGAAAGGAGAAAGTAAAAAACTCTCTCCTCTCCTATATCAAAATCCATATCAGCGTTTCATTCTGGGCATCATTTTACCCATTTTTCCACCCGCTACCATTTTCATCATCTTCCGTGTCTGGTCAAATTGTTTTATCAACCGATTTACTTCCTGTATTGACGTTCCGCTACCTTTTGCAATTCTTTGACGGCGGCTGCCGTTCAACAATTCAGGATTACTTCTTTCTTTCGGAGTCATCGAATAAATAATGGCTTCGACGCTTTTAAACGCATTGTCATCAATATCTATGTCTTTAATTGCCTTACCGACACCCGGTATCATCGAAGCCAGATCTTTCAGATTACCCATCTTTTTGATTTGTTGTATCTGGCTGATAAAATCGTTAAAATCAAACTGGTTTTTTGCAATCTTTTTCTGCAGTCGCTTTGCCTCTTCTTCATCATACTGCTCCTGAGCTCGTTCTACTAAAGAAACAATATCTCCCATTCCGAGAATACGGTCTGCCATACGTGCCGGATGGAAAACATCGAGAGCATCCATCTTCTCGCCTGTTCCCACAAATTTTATCGGCTTGTTGACAACCGTCCGGATCGATAACGCAGCACCACCACGAGTATCTCCATCTAATTTGGTAAGAACGACACCGGTAAAATCAAGACGATCATTGAACTCTTTCGCCGTATTAACAGCATCCTGTCCTGTCATAGAATCGACGACAAACAGTATTTCATTCGGATTTATGGCATCTTTGATCGCCTTTATTTCACGCATCATCTCTTCATCTACAGCGAGACGTCCGGCCGTATCGACAATGACCAAATCCTGTCCATCCTGACGAGCCTGTTTAATGGCATTCTGCGCAATCTGAACGGGATTTTTACAATCCGGTTCACTATAAACCGGAATGCCGATCTGTTCACCCAACACTTTCAACTGTTCGATCGCAGCAGGACGATAAACGTCACAAGCTACCAATAAAGGCTTCTTTCCGCGTTTTCCCTTAAGCAGTTGAGCCAACTTACCGGAAAAGGTCGTTTTACCCGAACCTTGCAAACCAGACATCAATATCACTGCCGGAGATCCGGTAATATTGACATCGACAGAATCTCCCCCCATTAACAAAGCCAGCTCATCATGAACGATCTTAACCATTAACTGGCTCGGCTTCACAGCCGTAAGAACATCCATTCCTAAAGCTTTGGCCTTAACAGTATCGGTAAATTGCTTAGCAACTTTATAATTGACATCGGCATCAAGCAAAGCTTTCCGCACATCTTTCAAAGTTTCGGCAACATTAATTTCCGTAATTTTGCCCTCACCTTTCAATATTTTAAATGACCGCTCAAGTCTGTCGCTTAGATTCTCAAACATGGTAATATTTCCGTTTTAATTTCTGAAAGTGCAAAAATACAAAAAAGGTTGAGATTATCTACGAGCCAGTTTAAATTTTCCGATAAGGAAATACGATCAGGTCTTCTTTATGTTTTCTTTCGGTCTGTTTTCCCGTTTTCACCTGTCAGATAGCTCACATCCTCTTTTAAAAACAAGACAACACTCTCTCAAACCCGACACGAACAAAATTGAAACAGGCTCTATATCTTTTTATTCCACCAATCGGCTTTTTTCAAATATACAAATGAAAACAGCAATAAAACACCCCAATAAACATATTCTACAATCCAACATGATGCAATATTAGGTCGCAAACGGAATATCAGAAAATAGATTGCCAAAGTATAAGCAACAGCCGTAATCAATTCTGCCAACAATGCAGAACGTGTATTTCCCGTTCCCGACATCGTATTGAACCAAACACTTCCCGGCACGGCAATGAAATAGTATCCCAACATCACATACAGTGCAGGAATGCAATCTTGAAGTAAAGATGCAGAATCGGTATATATCCTCAAAACAGGAGCAGGTATCAGATAGACCAATGCCATCATCGGAATAACGATCATATAGCAAAGACCTATTATCCGACGGCTTATAGACATAACCTCTTCCGGTTTTCCCGCACCGATTACATTGCTCACCAACGAACTTGCAGTGACAGCAAATGCATTTACAGGCATAAAGAACAACGTCGATATACTACGCACGATATTCGATATAGCCAAAGGTCTTTCTCCCAAATGTTCTATAGAAATAAAGAAAAAGAACCATGTGATAATAGGCAGAAAAGATTGCAACATAGTCCATACCGAGATATTCAATATACGGGCAATTACTTTAACATCAACATGTATCGTCTCAAAAAAAGCATATTTATGAATATCTGCTTTGCAAATCGTATAAATAATAAAGAAAAACAGCGAAAGTGCTTCAGCAAGTACAGAACCTAAAGCTGCCCCGGCTATTCCCATTTGAGGACACCCCCACTTCCCGAATATAAACATATAATTGAATACAATATTTGCAACAGCCATTACCAATGCGTTCACCGTCAATATCTTCGTCCGAGTTATTCCGACATAAAACGCACGAAACATGACAGCGACAAAAGAAAAGAATAGCCCATATATCCGATAATCGAGATATTGCATGGTCGCACTGAAAACTACCTCTGAGGAAATGATGCTCCGCATTAGATAAGGAGCATAAAAATGAGAAATACCGAATAGTACCAATGCGAGAATAATCAAAAACAAACTTCCCTGCACAACTATTGTTCCGATACTTTCATAACGTTTCTCTCCGTTACGTCTGCCGATAAGAATTTGAGAACCGATACTGAACCCGAACCCTATCATATAGATAGCCATATAGAAAACGCCGGCCAAAGCCGAAGCTCCCAATTCGATTTCCCCGACATGCCCCAAATATGCCGTATCGGTAATGTTGATCAGATTTTGAACAACAAGACTGATCAATATAGGATAAGATATTTTCCAGATCTCTTTTTTCGTGTACATAATTCGCATCGGTCAAAGTGAAAGAAAACCCATCAAAACGACGGGTTTTCTTAGAGCCTATCTAAATTTTGCTCGGGTCAGGTTTGAGAGTTTCTTTCGAGGATATTTTTCTGTTTTCAGGAGAATGATAGCGGGCTATTTGACGAATGAAAACGGGAAAAAAGACCGAAAGAAGACGCAAAAATGACCTGATAATATTTTCTAATTGAAAAATTTAGACAGGCTCTTAGATACTATCTAAATTTTACTTGGATCGGATTTGAGAATTTCTTTTAAAGATGTTTTCTTATTTTTACAAGAGCGGAAACAAGAAAGCAGACCGAAAGAAAACATAAAGAAGACCTGATCGTATTTCCTTATTGGGAAATTTAAATAGGCTTTCAATCTATTTTTTTATCGGAAAGCGTTGAAAAGCAAATTTTATTTCCAGCCCTAAATCAGTCTATTTGTCTTTGTATCAGGAAATATTACGGCAGGAGTAAAGTGTTTAGCTTCTTCAAAATCCATCATCGCATAAGCCATGATAATCACGACATCTCCCGGCTGCACTTTACGGGCTGCAGCTCCATTCAAACAGATGACTCCTGAACCGCGTTCTCCTTTAATAACATAAGTAGAAAAACGTTCACCATTATTATTATTAACGATATATACTTTCTCGTTAGCAATAATATTAGCAGCATCCATCAAATCCTCATCAATCGTAATACTACCGATATAATTCAGATCGGCTTGCGTAACCGTAACCCTGTGTATTTTCGATTTTACTACCTCTACCAGCATTTTTTTTCGTTTTAAGTTCAGGCTTTCCATTAACGGCGATAAGCGATATTATCGATCAGTCTCACATCCCCGCAATATACAGTAATGCATCCTACAATGTAATCCGAATCTGTCCAATCATTTACCGAGAGCAATGTATTCCCGTTTACGATTTCAAAATATTCTACATTTAGATCAGGTACAGAATTCAATGTATTCACGACATAGTCTATCGTTTCTGCAACCGAATGTTGTTCGGCAAAGGTACGACTTTTAAACAAAGTCTGAGATATGCTCACCGCATTTTTTCTCTGTTCGGGAGTCAAACGTAAATTACGGCTGCTCAATGCCATACCATCATCTTCTCTCACAATCGGACATGCGACAATCTCCACAGGAAAATTCAATAATTTTACCATTGAACGTATAACGGCAATTTGTTGAAAATCTTTCTCGCCGAAATATGCCCGATCCGGCTGTACGGCATCGAATAGCTTACTTACAATTTGAGCGACTCCGTTAAAATGTCCCGGACGATATTTGCCTTCCATAACCTCCGCTACAGTTCCCAAGTTAAAAACCCGAGTATCTTCAACAGGATACATTTCTTCAACTTCAGGAGCAAATGCTATTGCACATCCGGCAGATTCTAACAACTTACAATCAGCATCCAAAGTACGGGGATAATGCAATAAATCGTTTTTATCATTAAACTGAGTAGGATTTACAAATACACTAACCACACAAATACTGTTTTCCGCAACACAACGTTTCACTAACTCAAGGTGTCCGTTATGCAATGCTCCCATAGTCGGGACAAGCCCCACAGTACCGCCTTTGGCACGTATTTCAGCTATTTTCTTCTGTAAATCAGCTATTTTAGAAACAACTTCCATTACCATAATTTTAAAATCGGTGCAAAAGAAGTAAATAAAACCCACATCCCGAAGTATTCTGACAAGAAAATTAAAAAAACATACTATCTCTTCCAGTAAAAGCCTGTCTAATTTTCCGATAAAACGATTCGGTCAGAGAGACTCTAATAAAACTTATTTTATCTGTATTTTTACCTGATATAAACGGAAAGCTTGTTAATACTTCTAATATTTGGAGATTCAAGATGATTTTTTTATTATCTTTGCGAAATAATATTGAGATAAGAGGAATTTATAAAATGAAAGCCACCAAGGTATTATTTATTGCACAAGAGATAACTCCTTATTTGCCCGAATCGGAAATAGCGAACGTTTGCCGCTATCTCCCTCAGGGAGTTCAGGAAAGAGGTCGTGAAATAAGGACATTCATGCCGAAATACGGAAATATCAACGAACGGAGAAACCAATTACACGAAGTAATAAGACTTTCGGGAATGAATCTCATTATCGATGACACAGACCATCCCTTGATCATAAAGGTCGCATCTATTCAGGCAGCCCGCATGCAAGTATATTTTATAGATAACGAAGATTACTTTCAACGAAAATTCACTACCGAAGACGAAAACGGAAATAGTTTTGACGATAACGATGAACGAAGCATTTTCTTTGTGAGAGGTGTAATGGAAACTGTCAAAAAGCTTCGTTGGGTACCGGACATCATTCATTGTCACGGATGGATGACGGCATTAGCTCCTCTTTATATCAAAAAGGCCTATGCCGATGACCCATGTTTCAGAGATACCAAAGTTATTTATTCTTCTTATAACAATAGTTTCAATCCGCCTTTTCCGACATCTTTTTCCGACAAACTTTTATTGGAAGGAATACGAAAAGAAGACTTGACTTTTACCGATAAACCGATAGATTTTTCTGAACTTACTAAATTGGCCATACGTTTTTCGGACGGAGTCATTCAGGCAAGCGAAACAATGCAACCGGATATTCTCGAATATACTAAAAATGCCGGTATCCCGTTTTTACCTTATCAAGATCCGGAAAACTATATCGATGCATACAACGAATTTTATGACGTTGTATGGGAAAACGCTCATAAATAATAAACCAGTATGAAGTTAAATTGGTTATTACCATTTGTCCTGATCGCCTTAACGATCTCTTGTAATGACGACATTAACAAAATAGGGACATCGATCGACGATACACTTATTTCTATTAAAGTAGATAACTCTTTAGCATATACAACTGCCGACTCGGTATATTCCATTTCTGCCGGTCCTGTCACGAATCGTACCATTATTCAAATGCTCGGAGCTGTCGATATGGTAGATTACGGATCTATACGTGCAGATTTTCTTACTCAGATGAGACCGATAGCCAAATTCGACTCCAGACTGGTTACAGAAGATATGCTGGATTCTTTGGTTCTCGAACTCGGATTTCTACCCAGCAGTTTTTTAGGAGATTCTCTGACCCCGATGCAGGTAAGCGTATATCCGCTTAATAAAGTGCTTGAGAAACCGATATACAGCAATCTTGATCCCACAAATTATTTCTCTCCTGAAGAAATACTCGGGCAGCAAATTTATACAACTTCTCGTCAAAGTTATCCTGATTCGTTAATCAATAGCGACGGTTCACGAATCATCAAAATCAAGTTGGCCCGTCCCGGACACACGTCCAAAGAATTGGCACAAGAATTTTTTAAACTGTATAACGATAAAGGCGGTATATTAACAGAAAGCGATATAGCAGACTTTTTTCCGGGTGTTTACGTGACGAACACTTATGGAAAAGGAGTCTTAATCAATATACTTTCTTCAGTCATTAAAATATATCATGACACATACGTATATAATGACCAAGGCGGCGGTGGTCTGGAAGAAAATGAAGATATAACAAACGACGACGGAACTCACCCCCTTGTAGTAAACAAGGCGACAACTTCTGTCTTAGTTTCGAGTAATGAAGTCCCGACAATCAACCATATTATATCGACAAACGCACCTTATATAGAAAATGCCATTGCCGATGATCGTGCAATTATAAAATCTCCTGACGGTTACGATGCCCATATAACATTCCCTGTCACCGACATCATAAAAAAATACCGGGAAGTTGTGCCTGAAGAAGCTGAAAACACCGGAACTGTATCAGGATTGATAAATGCAATAAATTTCTCAATTCCTATAAAGAAATCAGCAAATGATATTTTTTCAAATTACGGACTTACCCCTCCCCCCTATCTATTACTGATGCGTGCCGGAGGAAAAGTTGCTGACAGTAATGGAGATATTGTAGAAATGAATAAGAATCAGTTCTTTCTCGATCGCAAATTAACCGATGGACTGAATTACTTCTACGCATCTTATAATTCAACGACAAATACCTACGATTTCGGAAACATACGAGGATTTATTACCAATATCATACAAAAGAATCCCAATGGAGGAAGCATAGAAAACGGTTATCCCATCGACTCCGATCTCATTCTTGTTCCGGTTATGCTTTCTACAACGACCAGCGATTATTACGGGACAATAATCAATGCAATAACTCCTTATATCTCAGCTCCGACATTTGTCGAACTCGATACGAAAAATATAAAAATTGAGATGGTTTACAGTACAAAAACATATTGATATATAGGAATATATAATTTAGCACCTAAAAAAGAAAAAAATTGGTGCATCAAAAAGTAGTATTTTAGAAAAAAAGCACTACCTTTGCACCGTTTTCGCCGCAATAGCTCAGTCGGTAGAGCGTTTCACTCGTAATGAAAAGGTCGCCGGTTCGATTCCGGCTTGCGGCTCAAAAACAAAACCGGATTCGGCAATGAAATGGCCGCGTGGCTCAACTGAATAGAGCATCTGACTACGGATCAGAAGGTTACAGGTTTGAATCCTGTCGCGGTCACATAATTATAAAACGGCTCCGTGGCTCAACTGAATAGAGCATCTGACTACGGATCAGAAGGTTACAGGTTTGAATCCTGTCGCGGTCACATAATTATAAAACGGCTCCGTGGCTCAACTGAATAGAGCATCTGACTACGGATCAGAAGGTTACAGGT
>NZ_CANUAR010000040.1:0-10801 GCF_947855755.1 uncultured Coprobacter sp. | reverse complement strand
TCTTTCTGCGCGCGCAGGGGGAACTTCTGGCGCTTTTGTACAAGTGGTTCTTTACACCGGGCGAACTGCTGCGCTATACGGTGCGGTATCTGATGATGGGAGGGTCGGAGACAAAAGAGGAGCTATTGGCACAGCTTTCTGCCTATGGACAGGCATTTTTTGCGAGGCAGGAATTTGCTGATGAGGTTGAACAGCGTCTCTGTTTGCGTCTCTTGCGGGAGGTCGAGCGGCGCGCCGTAACTATTCCCGAACCGTCCGGCAACGCCTTCCACCGCTATGAGGAGGAGATCAAGGAGCTGGCGCATCGCCGCAGGCTTCCATACAGTTTTTATTTTGAAGAGATCCTCATGCGCAAGTACGAGCTGCGGCACATTTGCAAAACGCTTTCTTATGCCAAACGCATCGCTGCACGAATGCGGAACGCCGCGCAAAAGGCTGCATTGCGCAGGGAAATTGCAGCCTTAGAAAAGGAAAGTATAGCCCTCAAACGCCTCCTCGCCCGCCTCGCCGAGCGCTATGCTGTAAGGCATGAAGAAAAGAAGAAATCATGAAAACACTTCACGTTTTTTGGCGAAATATTGCTTTTGCGATCAAAGTTTGGTATAATAGAGAAAAAGCACAACGCAAGAAAATTGTATAGGAGATAATTTATGTTACAGGAAGGAATGCAGGCACCGGCGTTTACGCTCGCGGATAAAGACGGAAAGATAGTTTCGCTGTCCGATTTTCGCGGTAAAAAGGTGGTTTTATACTTTTATCCGAAGGACAATACGCCCGGATGCACGCGGCAGGCATGTGCTTTTGCGGCCGCTTACAGCGAATTTGAAAAGAAAAACGCCGTCGTCATCGGTATCAGCAAAGACAGCGTTTCTTCGCACGAAAAATTTGCGGAAAAGTATAATTTGCCTTTTGTCTTGCTTTCCGATCCCGAATTACAGGCAATTCAGGCGTACGGCGTATGGCAGGAGAAAAAACTGTACGGAAAGACAAGCATGGGTGTTGTCCGCACAACTTTTATCATTGACGAGCAGGGTAAAATTTTGAAAGTTATGCCCAAAGTTAAGCCGGACACTAACGCGGCAGAGGTGTTGATGCTGTTATGATTTAAGCGGTTCGTTTTTAAAATATCTTTTAATATCTTTTGTTGAAAGAAAAAGGAGTAAAATGAATACAATTTCTCTTCCGCCCTATGCCCCTGTGCTGATGGAGTCTACTCGTGCGATAGGTTATTCTATTGAAGCAGCAATAGCAGATCTTATTGACAACAGTATAGTCGCTAAGGCTTCCAGTGTAGATATTGACTTTTTCCCTATTGGAGAAGCGTACATCTCTATCTTTGATAACGGCTGTGGAATGGACAAAGATACTCTTATTAATGCAATGAAATACGGTAGCCGTAATTCACTTGAGGTAAGAGATGAGAATGATCTGGGCCGATATGGACTTGGCTTAAAAATGGCATCAATGTCTCAATGCCGTATTCTTACAGTTATAAGCAAACAGAATGGGAAAACGAACGGGTGTCAATGGAATTTAGATTATATTGCAAACGAAAGCAAAGACTGGTCTCTGATTCTTCTTGATGAGAAAATTTTAGAGCAATTTCCTAATTACGAAAAAATTAAAAAAGCAGAGCATGGTACCCTTGTAATCTGGCAGAATTTAGATAGATTGGCCGTAGGAGAAATTCAGATTGAAAAAGCGTTCAGAGATAAAATGGCTATCATTCGAGAACATTTATCTCTTGTTTTTCATCGATATATCAGCGGAGAAAGCGGTCTGATAAAACTTAATATAAGAATGAATGATCTAAGCATTGAACCAATCGACCCGTTTCTTACTAAAAAAAGCACCCAATTAATGGATGAAGAAATTATTGTTGTCAGAGGGAAAAAAGTCAAGGTAAAACCTTTTATTTTACCTCATACATCAAAACTTACTAAAGCAGAATTGATTCAGCTGGGAGGCAAAGACGGACTAAGGAAACTGCAAGGATTTTATGTATATCGCAATAAAAGGTTATTGATTTGGGGAACATGGTTTAGATTGATGAGGCAAGGTGATTTGACAAAGTTATCTCGCGTTCAAGTAGATATTCCCAATTCGCTGGATGATCTTTGGACATTAGACATAAAAAAATCAACTGCCACTCCACCAGAAGAGGTAAGAAATAACTTAAAGACAATTATAAATAAAATTGCAGAAGGAAGCAGACGCACATGGACATTTCGAGGCAAAAAAGAAATTTCAGATAAAATGGTACATGTGTGGAATAGAAAAATAACCAGAGACGGGAACGTTTTTTATGAAGTAAATAATGAACATCCGATGGTGGTCGATTTTATAAATCGATACCCGCAATCGGAAAAATATTTGACAAACATTCTAAAACAAATTGCACTTTCATTGCCGTTAAATCAGTTGTATATTGACCTAACGGAAGATGAAAAAATATCCAACGACAGTGATGCGAATGCAAAAAATATAATCGACTTACTAAAATCCATTTTATCGTCGATCCCAGATGTTGACCGAAAATCTTATCTGGAAACATTAAAATCAATAGAACCGTTTTGCAATTTTGCTGAAGAAATTGACAAAGCTATCAAAAAGGGGGAAATACAATGACTCAAAACGCTGAAATGATTTATGGACAAATTTATGCGGCAATAAACACCAAATTTAAGGAAGACATCCCTTCTGTTGATGATATTGAGGCCGAAGCAATTAAAATTAAAGAGTTGTTTGCTTCTATATACCCAATTTCAGATGAAGAATTTAATCAAATTAAACGAAAATTAAATGCAGAAATCTACCATAAGATAGGTGAAGCCATCACCATAAGAGGGGCAGATTCAAACCATAAACCCTGGTATTTTACTCATACAAACGATGGATTCTATTGGGAAAGATATAAAAGATATCTGCGTGATAAGAAGCATTGGAGCAGAAATATCATTGATCGGCTACACAAAACAACGAATGAAATTATGGATGATTTGGGCGATCCGAACAGCACAGAGCCTTTTCAGCGAAGAGGCCTTTTGTTGGGAGATGTTCAGTCAGGTAAAACTTCTACATACACGGCAATCTGTAACAAAGCAGCAGATGCTAACTATAAAGTAATAATTATTCTAGCCGGTATGATGGAAAATTTGCGAATTCAAACGCAGGAACGACTTGATGCAGAATTTGTAGGCAATGAAAGCAAATTCATACTCGATAAAAAAGCTGATAGCATTATGAAAAATGTTCCTGTCGGTGTCGGCAGAATAGTTGCGAACAAAGAAAAAGCTGATAAACCTATTGCATGTTTTACTTCAAGCGTAACAGATTTCAATAAAAATACATTAAAAGCCTTAAGATTAAGCCTTGATAATCTAAAAGGAGTGGCTCTTTTTGTTGTCAAAAAAAATAAAAGTGTTTTAAATAATTTGCTTTCTTGGCTTACAAGTACTTTTCAAGATAAGCTGATTGAATATCCTCTCCTGCTTATAGACGATGAAGCTGATAATGCTTCTGTAAATACTAATTCGGAGGAGAAAGACCCTACTGCAATCAACAAAGCAATCCGAAGTATCTTAAATTGCTTTAAGCAAGCATCTTATTTGGGAATTACGGCAACTCCATTCGCAAATATATTTATTGATCCGGACGTAGAATTTAACGATGCCAAAGACCTCTTTCCTCGGCATTTTATTACAGTTTTGCCTTCTCCGGATTTATATATCGGAGCAGATAAAATTTTCGGAAACGGCAATGCTGACGACTGGGATATTGATGGGGATAAATCACGCACTGAGGGGGAGTTTAATTCCTCTCTTATCCCTATTATGAATGAAGAGCAAAAAGATTTTTTTGTTTTTAAACATAAAAAAGATTTAGCAGATTCCTTAAGCGATTTACCGCCTAGTTTATACGAGGCAATAAATTATTTTATTTTAGTAAATGCAATAACTGATTATAGAAATGACACAAAAGAACATCGCTCTATGCTCATTAATGTCAGTATGTACACAGACGTGCATATTGTTATTGCTGATTTTGTTGAAACGTACGTCGCGGATCTGTGCAGAGATATAGAAGACTATGCACAGAAACCGATAGAAAAAATCATGCAACTTAATTCATTTAAAAAGCTATTTGAAACATGGCAGAAATACCATTTAGAAGAAATCTCAACATTGTCCTGGGATACTTTAGTTAAAGAATTTCTTTTTAATTCTATTCGCAGAATTGAGGTTCGCGCGGTTAATCAAAAGACAGGGGCTAAATCATTAGACTACACTAAATATAAAGATATCGGTCTTAGAGTCATAGCCGTAGGTGGCAACAGCCTTTCCAGAGGATTAACTCTCGAAGGCCTTTGCGTCAGCTATTTTTATAGAAATACGATGATGTATGATACCCTTTTGCAGATGGGCAGATGGTTTGGTTATCGACCTAATTACAGTGATCTTTTCAAAATTTGGATGGGCGAAGACGCGATTGATTGGTATGGTTATATTACAGATGCAATCAACGAGCTTAAAGACGAATTGATTGCCATGAAAAATCAAGGCATGACGCCGGAAGATTTCGGACTTAAAGTCCGGAGGGCACCGGGAGCGCTTTTGGTTACTGCAAGAACAAAAATGCGTTCTGCAACGGCAATAAAACAGCCAATTACAGTATCCGGAAGATTAATAGAAACTCCGCGTTTAAGATATAGTTTGGAAGCATTAAACGCAAATGAAAAACTTTGCAGAGATTTTATAAAAGAGTTGCCTGTACCATACAAATATGATCCAGATACAAAAGCATTTATTTGGAAAAATGTTCCCAAAGAAATGGTTCAACAATTGGTTTTAAATTTTACTACACATCCATGGAACTTAAACTTCCAATCTAAAGCATTGGCAGACTATATCGGTACTAATACGAGATATCCTTTTTGGGATATTGCTATACCGGAAGGAAGTTCTGAAAGTTGCTCTGAACTTATCTTATCTGACGGAACAACTATAAACCCTTATCATGAAAGCAGAATTATTGAAAAAGATATTTCGGCAAAAGATATGCTGAAAGTCTCGGGGCATCACGTGCGCATCGGAGCCGGCGGATGTACTAAAATCGGCCTTGAAAAAGAAGAAATAACCAAACTTCGCAATCAAGCAAAAGCGGCAGGACAAAAAATCAATGATTCTACGTATCTCGTTGAAGAAAGGAATCCCCTTGCGATAATTCATCTTTTAGAGAATTCTGCTGAAGGTGACTTATCTTTACCTATGCCGATTTTTGCATTAGGTCTTGGTTTCCCTAAAGGGCAAGAAACAAGAGTGGCAAATTATATGGTCAACATTACAGAGCTTAAAAATTATGTTGATGAAGATGATTTGGAGTATGAGGATGATGATATCGTTTCCTGAGTTACAAGAGAGATGGAACAAAATTACTAACACTGATGAAAACTATATTCTTGTATCCGGTGATCATACGCTGTCGTTTCATATAGGTTATAACAATCTTAAACAACGAAGTTTCGTTGTCTATAATACCGGAAAAATTGATGATGTCCCAAATTCTAAATCTATATCTGCAAAATGTATTAATACAGATTCAGGAATATATTCTTTACAATTCTCATTGCAATATCCTCCACTCAGCGAGATGTTCACGTTGCTATGTTGGGATTTAATGGATAACTCTGATCTTGAAATCGGAGCTATAAATGCCTTAATTGAAAGATATAAGAAATGGCAGAAACTTTTACAGAAAGCCTCAGTATCATTGTTATCTAATAATGAAATCAAAGGACTGATCGGGGAACTTCTTTTCCTGTCTCAATATATAGAATTATATGGTGAAGAAAAATCTATTTTAGGTTGGCTTGGCCCAGATGGTGCTGATCAAGATTATATTTTTCCTGATTGCTGGTTCGAAATAAAAACTGCTACAATTTCTGCAAATGAGGTGGGGATTTCATCTTTACAACAGCTTGAAAGAACAGACAATGGGCGTTTAGTGGTGTATTTTATGGATAAAACATCACCTAATGATCCCGCGGCTTGTTCATTAGCTTCGGTTATAAGTGAAATTGACACAAAGTTAAAATCCCAAAAGATGCGTGATAAATTTTGGTGCAAGTTAGCGCAAAAAGGATGTTTAAAATATCAAATAGAAAGATATTTTGAACCAAAATACCGCATCTCGGAAAGTAGAATTTATAACGTTGCTATTACCTTCCCTCGTTTATCACGAGCCAATGTTCCTCCTGAAGTTACAACGGTAAAGTATTCACTTTCACTTGCTGCAATTGAAAAATATAGGATTCAGAGAAAATAGATTATGGATGTAAACGAGTTTAGAAAGGATTTATTGGAAGAAGTTAAAGCTACCGCTGCAACAGAAGGCGGCGGATCTAGTTTTGCTTTTGTTCAAACTATAGCAAATTATTTAGTGGAAGCGCAATATCTTCCGGATTTTTCTTATGCATTTTATAATGGCATAGGAAAAAATAATAGAAAAATTAGAGTCGACGGGTACGTTTATGATGAGTTTGATCAAACGATGAATTTAATTATTGCAGATTATACTGGGGATATCAAACGAGATACATTGACAAAAACTACAGCAATTCAATTTTTTGACCGTGTACAATTTTTTTTGGAAGAGGCTCTCAGTGGCAGACTGGTAAAAGATATTGAAATAAGTTCAGCTGCGGCCGATTTAGTTGAGCTTTTAAATTTTAAGAAATCCGAGATCAGAAAATACAAAATTTTTCTTTTTACGGATGGCTTTATGAGCGATCGAATAAATAATATTGAATCGACCGCTTATGACAATGTAATAATTGATAGACAAATTTGGGATATTGAACGTATTTATAAAAATTTTACTAATACGGAAAGCGATACTATTGAAGTCGATTTTTTAAAGTTTACACATGGCGTAGGTATTCCTTGTCTAGAAGCAAGTGTTGCAAATAGTGAAAATTATAAAAGCTATCTTTGTATAATTCCCGGAAATTCATTAGCAGATATTTATGATGAGTTTGACAGCCATCTTCTGGAAGGAAATGTAAGAAGCTTTTTATCGACTAAAGTTGCTGTAAATAAAAAAATAAGGGAAACTATATTAAAATCGCCCCAAAACTTCTTTGCCTATAATAATGGTATTTCCGCCACTGCAATTGACTTAAAAGTTGAAGACAGAGATGAAGGCAAATTCATTACATATGCCAAAGATTTTCAAATAATCAATGGGGGACAGACCACAGCTTCATTATCGAATGCAAGACGTAAGGATAAAGCCTCTTTAGATTCTATTTTTGTTCAAATGAAGCTGACTCTTGTTGAGGCGGATTCGGAAAAATCTACAGAATTAGTCAGAAATATTTCACGCTCGTCAAATAGTCAAAATAAAGTCAGCGACGTCGATTTCTTTTCTACACATCCTTTTCATGTTAGAATGGAACAGATATCCAGACGGTTATATGCTCCTTCTAAAGGAGGGGCTCAATTTGAAACAAAATGGTTTTATGAAAGAGCGAAAGGACAATGGTTGCAAGCGCAAATGCGCATGACAAAAGCACAAAAAGAAAAGTTTGTAACTCAGCATCCAAAAAAACAGCTTATTACAAAAACGGATCTTGCGAAAATCAGAAATACATGGGAGGGTTTACCACATGCAGTAAGTAAAGGCGCCCAAACAAACTTTTTAAAATTTGCTGAAAGCGTAGATGAGCAGTGGAATAAAAATGATGAGATTTTTAATGAGAAATATTTTAAAGAATCTGTTGCATTAATGATTTTATTCAAATATACTGAGTGGCTTGTTTCTCGTCAAGAATGGTTTGAACAAGGCTATAGAGCTAATATTGTTACATATGCTTTAGCGTTATTCCATAAATTAATTGTAGAACAGTTTCCGAAATATGATTTGGACTTAATGATAATATGGAATCGTCAAGATGTACCTGATGTCATTATCAGCGAATTGTTAAAAATTACAAAATTTGTATTTGAAAAAATAACAGATCCTAAGCGGCCTACTATAAACGTTACACAGTGGTGTAAGCGTGATGGATGCTGGCAGCAAATTCAGCAATGCGCTCTAATGCTTGACAAATCTATAGAAAAATTGCTAATATCAGATACAGATCAGAAAACTGCTGCTAAAGAAGCCAAAAAAGATCAAAAATTTGTATCAGGTATTGAAGCAATTACAAATGTTTGCCAAGTATCCCCTGATGTATGGCAGGCAATATATGATTTTGCTATAGAAAAAAACCTTTGTACACCTGAAATGCTAAAGGCATTAAAGGTTGCCGTTAAAATACCAACTTGGATTCCAACAGAGAAGCAAGCAAGTTTATGCTTAAAAATTAAAGAAATTGCGGAATCAGAAGGATTTAAAAAATAAATATGTTCACAGTGATTGATTTATTTGCCGGAGCTGGCGGATTAAGCTTAGGGTTCCAGCAAGAAGGTGATTTTAAGATTATTGGTGTAATTGAAAACAATAAAAATGCACTTACCACATATATGAAAAATCACGACAATAAAACTATTAAAGTTGATACAGATATCAGGGAAATCGATTTTTATGAATATGGAGAAAAAATTGGCAAGGTAGATGTGATTATTGGCGGGCCGCCCTGCCAGGGATTTTCTAATGCAAATAGGCAAAAGACAAAGTTTATCAGTATGAATAATTCATTGGTAAAAAGATATGCCGATGCTATTCTTGCCTTAAAGCCTAAGGCTTTTGTAATGGAAAATGTTGCAATGCTTGCCTCAGAGGTACACAAATTTTTTGACTCTCGTATCGACCATGATAATGTTATCAAAATAGGTGTTGATATGAAGGCAGAGAATTATGTCATTATGAATCATAATCCTGACGGCATGGATATGATTAACTTATTATCTTCAGAAGAAGGTGTAAAAAAATATAGTCTTGATGATGAGACGTTTAATTTAATTAAATTAGTTAATCGATATAAGAATAAAACAGAAAAAATCTCTAAATATTTTAGTAAGTATTCAAGAATTATAATTTCTAACTTAGAATCATATAGAAATAAGATAGATAATAATCCTATCGGAGAAATTGTTTCGAGATATGTTGACACCTTGCTCAATATATACAGAAATCAGTCCTTGGGGCCGGATAGTTTATACACTATTAATACTTTTATAGAATTTATTCGTGCTACTAGTCTTATGACTGAGTTATACGATAATGATGTTATATTTGAATTAGAGAATGAATCTAATGGCAAAATAACGGCAAAAATTAATACTTATACTGTATTTGATTACATTACCAAGAGATTGAAGAGTCAATATATAATAGATTACAAAATACTTAATGCTTATGATTATGGCGCACCGCAGGAACGTCGTAGATTTATTATGATTGGGGTAAGGCATGATTATAAGCCGAATGCAAAGATTTTATTTCCCATATCAGCAGAAGGAAAAAAACATACAGTACGTGATGCGATAGCTGATTTAGAGGAGATTGAACCTTCCAAGTCGGTTGCTGATCCACCTATCGAAAGGCGAGAATTTTCAAACAATGAGTTTACAAAAGCATTGCAGGATGGGCAGAGCAATATTTATAATCATGTAAATACGGATACACGCGATGTAGCTCTTGAAAGGTTTAAGAATATTCCGCAAGGTAAAAATTTTCATAGTTTGAGTCCTGAATTAAAGATGAATACCTATTCTGACCCGTCTCGTACACAGAATACCATATATTTACGGTTGCCATACGATGAAGCATGCGGGACTGTCGTTAATGTCAGAAAATCAATGTGGATTCATCCAGTTAAAGATAGAGCAATAAGTATTAGAGAGGCTGCACGGTTGCAGACATTTCCGGATAGCTATATTTTTTATGGCTCTAAGGATTCTCAATATCAGCAAATAGGTAATGCTGTCCCCCCTATTTTAGCAAGAGCGATCGCACATCAAATAAAGATTATAATAGGAGTATAATATGGCAAGATTAAATGTTATGGCGATAGAGAAAATTGAGAAATCGAGAAATAGTATCCAAGAAGAAGCTGCTGCTACATATTCAACTTTTATTAAAGATGATGAAAAATATCTTCAGATTGATATGTATGGAAGTTGTGAACGAGTTTTTACAGAAAAAGTTAGTCAAGTAATTCAGCTAGATAAGAAAAATGCAGAGAGTCTAATTGCTTTGCTAAAAAAAGAATTTAATATAACTTAATTTATTCGTTATGGATAATCATACCCAAGAACAACGACATTATAATATGTCACGAATTAAATATAAGGATACAAAACCCGAGGAACTGGTTCGAAAATATTTATTTTCACATGGCTTTAGGTTTAGAAAAAACGATAAAAGATATCCGGGACATCCTGATATTGTTTTACCAAAATACAGAACAATAATTTTTGTTAATGGTTGTTTTTGGCATATGCATGAGTGTAAAAATTTTGTTTTACCAGCATCGAATGTCGAATATTGGGTTACCAAGCTGCAACACAATAAATTAAGAGATAATATTAATATACAGAAATTACGGTCAGCTGGTTGGAAAGTTATAATAATTTGGGAATGTGAATTAAAAAGTAAAGAGGATCGAGAACTGAAAATGCAAGAAGTCATACACGAGATAGAGTCAGGCCTTTAAACGGGTAAATTTTAAAGTATGATTTCAGGATGTCAAGTCCCTGGAGTATGATACATAGAAAAAAATGTACGGTAGTCAATCATATATCAAAGAGATGTGAGATAAAAATAACTATTCCAAAAAATAGATAGTTAAAAGGCG
>NZ_CANUAR010000039.1:0-13526 GCF_947855755.1 uncultured Coprobacter sp. | reverse complement strand
GAAAACGGGAAAAAAGACCGGAAGAAAACGCAAAAATGACCTGATAATATTTTCTAATTGGAAAATTTAAACAGGCTCTTATTTTGTATATTTAAGAATAAAATCGACAACGGGTGTAGGATCGGTGAGACTATGAGGGTGATGACCGCATCCTATTTTGGTGATAACTCTCACCGTACCTCCCAGCTTTAAGTAATGTTTTCTGAGAAGATCCATGTGATGCTCGAAAGGGACAGCTTCATCACTGTCTCCGCAAACGCTGATAATCGGGATATTCGCTTTTGCCAAAGTTTCGAGTCGATAAATAGATCTTCCTTTATCTTCGGTCATTTGATCGTCTTTTAGATTCCACTCTTTCAATACATCGTTCCATAATTTTTTATTGTCTCTTCCCGGCCACAGAAAAAGGTCACATAAAGGAGCGTCGACATATAGACATGTTACCCGGTCGGAATTTTGAGCAGCCCAATTAAAAGCAAAAAATCCGCCTCTACTAAAACCTTCAACAGTAACTTTCGATGAAAGTTGATAGAAATCTTTCATGTAGTCACAGAATTCGGTTCCTAATTTTATAGCATGAGGACTTCCGTATAAATGAGTGAGATCGTAATAAACTACATGAAATCCTTTAGCTAACAACATTATATCTACGCTGGGAAATGCAGCGAAAAATGCCGGACGCCATATCCAAGGTTTACCCGGAGCGGCTTTCTTGGGTACTACGACAATAGCGTTACGGTTTTTGAATTTGAAGTCGTATCGGTCATATCCTTCCCATTTGCTTTTTATTCCGGGAAAAGCTTGCATAATATGGTATGGTTTTTCGTTTTTGATACCTTCGTAAACTGTTTCCGCAATAATAATTGCTCCTTCAGGATTTGGGTGGATTTTATCAGGAAATAAATCTGGCATGTTGTCGGTAGCTGTGTGTATATCGATGACCGGAAGACTTTTTTCTTGTGCGGTTTGTCGGATAATGGGAATAATTCCTTCGGTTATGATACTATCATTAATTCCCCATTGTATCCCATAAGCTTTTGCCGGAGTACATAAATATATTTTTGGATGGGAAGAAAGGGACTGGAAATCGCAGATCATTGCTTCCAGATCAGATTTGAAGTCGTTTTTGTATTTCCAATTTTGAGGTTTAGAATCGTTCGTCCCTAATTTGATAATGACTATGTCCGGTAAAAATTTTAAGGCATCCTGATATGTTTTTTCTTTCAGATACGGATTATCACCTTTATTTATAATTATGCGACCGCTGATTCCGTAATTGCGCACTAAATAATCTTTTCCCAACATTTGTCCCAATACCGAAGGGTAACTGTCTTTATCCCGATTTTTAACTCCTGATCCTGCAGTTATGCTGTTCCCGATGCAAGCCACTTTGATTTGTGCAAAAGTTACCGTATGGCATATAAAGGCAAGAAAGATAAATAATAATACTTTTTTCATTGTGTGTGTATTGAAGTAAAAAATCTTTTTATAGATTCTTTTCGAATAAAAATTTAGAGCCTGTTTAAATTTTGCTCGGGTCAGTTTTGAGAGTTTCTTTCGAGGATATTTTTCTGATTTTACGAGGAGGATAGCGGGCTATCTGACGAGGGAAAACGGGAAAAAAGACCGGAAGAAAACGCAAAGATGACCTGATAATATTTTCTAATTGGAAAATTTAGACAAGCTCTTATTCATTCAAAGAATTTGAAATTTCTTTGGCGACTTGTTCGGCAAGTACCTGATAACCTTTGTCTACCGGATGTACTCCGTCTCCTCCGGCAAAATATTCGGGATGGTCGAGGATTAAGTTGAATAAGTCGTTGGTCTTTATATCTTTTGCTTTGGAAATATGTTTTTGAGCTATTTGGTTTCTGGTGACGATACGGGCTACTCTTTCTTCGAGCCGTTCACACTGTTTTCCTGTGCGTATAGGAGTGGTTGTAGCCCAAATCAGTTTTGCATTTGGTGCATTTTTACGAATTGTTTTGATCATTTCGGGGAAAGCTGCATCATACTCGTCTTCGGTATATTCCCAGCCGTGCAATCCGTTGTTGAAGTGTACGAGATCGAATTTTCCATAGTTCATTATTAGATTTATTTCTTGAATAAGAGCCGGATCTCCTAAACTTTTGGAAGTTGTCAATCGAGCTACATAAGCTTTCCCTTTTAGTAATTTTTCAACTTTTGGATAGTATCCTCGTGTAATGGAATTTCCGATAAGCAATACTCTTGGTAATTTGTCATCGTTAGTATGTGGCATCCATACATCTATCCATTCTACAGTTTCCCGTTTAGGAATGATTTTTTTAGCCTGAATTGAATTTGCTGTAAAAATAAAAATCGCGATGATAAAAATGATCTTTGAAAGTTTCATGGTTTTGAGTGTTTAATATGTGTGTTTTATGAAAAGAAAAATATACTGTGAAATGATAAACAAAATTATCTTCCTTTATTTGAATATAGGATATCTTTCTGTTAAATAAATATAAATTTGTAAATTACAAAATTCTATTTTGTAGGGATCGGTTGATATTTTATCTTGATATAGATCTTTGTAGAAATTAAATAAGTTTATAGGAAAGGGGTACACATTTGGGCTAATAATCCGACAAAACGTTTCCATACCGATCTTTTTTTCCATTCTTCCGGTGTCAGTATGGTACAATTTTGTTTGTCTTTTTCAAAAATATCGGAGAGTTCTTCAGTTATTCCTTTGTCGAAAATGAATGCGTTTACTTCATAATCATATCGTAAGCTTCTACTATCGAGATTTGCTGTTCCCACAGTACAGAAAGAACTGTCTATCATCATAATCTTGGAATGATGAAACCCTCCTTTGTATAAGTAAATGTGTGCTCCTTTTTTCATTAGATTATGGGCAACACGAATTGAACCTTCTGGTGTAAATGCGATATCTGCTTTTGCAGAAAGCATGATTTCTACGTTAATCCCACGTTTTAATGCCGATTTTAAAGCTTTTTTTATAGAACGGGTAGGCAAAAAATATGGGTTTACGATTTGTATATTCGATTTTGCTGCGTCGATTGACTTTGCATAAGTTTGTCTTATTTGTTTAGGTGATTTTCTCGGAGTTCGGTCAACAATAACTATTGATTTTCCATCATGAAATGTCGTATCGGAGTGGATAGGAAAATAAGCCGTCCCGCAGATATTTTGTTTGGTAGTCTTATTCCATATAGAAAGGAATATCTCTTGCAGATGATGAACAGCTCCTCCCTCGATTCGTATATGCATATCTCGCCATTCGCCTATTTCCGGCAAGCCTTTAATATAATAATCGGCAATATTCATACCTCCGACATAAGCAATCATTCCGTCTATGACAGCAATTTTTCGATGATCCCGATGGAATACATGATTTATATAGGGAAAGCGTAGGGGGTCGAAATGATAGATTTCGATACCTGTTTCGCGTAATTTCTTTAAATGTTTTTTTTTCAGAGGTCTACTGTTCGACCAGTTTCCGAATGCATCGAATAAAGCTCGTATTTCCACTCCTTCCTGAGCTTTATAGGCCAATAGGGTAAAAAGTTCTTTGGCAATAGAGTCGTTTCTGAAATTGAAATATTCGAGATGAATGTGATGTTTAGCTTTTTTTATAGCAGAAAATAAATCATCGAATTTTTCTTTTCCACTTTTAAGTAAATGAATTTTGTTATTTGTTGTAATCGGAATTCCGGCATCTGACAGAAACCTGACTACCGCCGAATCTCCAGTATTGCTATATAAGGGTTCTGAATGAAAAAATATTGTATTTTGTTGTGCGTGTAAATTATTTACGAATCCGAATGAGATGATTGTTAAGAATACGAGAAATCCCTTTTTTAGATAGATAGAGATCAAAGTTGTACGATAAATGAATATATAAAAATAGAAGATAAGAGGCATATCCGAGATTCGTATTTTGATAATTCAGTTTTTATAAAAAAAAATATTGATCTAAAGTTTAGACATAAATAGATTATTACAATAAATTATTATAAATAAGTCGGGATTAAGAGTCTGTTTAAAAATATATTCGATAAAATCTATTTGAGGTTATTTAAAAAAAGAGACAAGCAGTTTCAAGTTTTAAAGATTTCCCTCAATTATAAAATCATTTTATTACGACAATTAAAATGTTCTCATAAAATTTAGACAGAACCTTGAATTTATTTTACGAAGTTACCTAAAAATACAAAAATCGGCAAGCCGCTATTTTATTATTTCTACTAAAAAAATTGTCAAAATCTTTCTTTTTATGGTCTTTTTCTCTTCTTTTGGAAAAAGGGTACGAATTCTGTTTTATGGAATCCAATTTATGATCCCATTTACCGGGTGTTTTTTTCTCCATTCGACAAAATCAGAATAATTATTTATTCCGTTTTCAATTACAGCCTGATAATATTCTATTCCCATGATTTTTTCTGTATCTGGAGTTTCATTCTTCAGGGTTAAAATGGCTAATTTCTTTTCAGGAGTAAGAGCTGCACAAATGTTGTCGGCGACTTTCTCAAAATAGCCGTCGTATCGAGATCCTTTCAAAATATGAATCATGTCTATTTGCCACAAATCGTTATCTCTGTCCATATACCATGCATGCCATTCGATGCAATGTTCTTCTGTATTGATAAGATTGATAAATTCGATTTTTGTTATAGAAGGATTTTGGGCTAATTGTGCAATGGCTTTGAAACTGTCATGTATGTTAAGCTGCTCGGTATAAATGTGAAAGTCGATGTCCTTATGTTTTAGGAGCAGCCCCATTCTTAAAGAACCGATTAGATTGATTTCTGCACCTATCGACTTCCATATATTTATTATGTTTGTTTCTTCTATGATATTTTTTGCTCGTTTTTGATTTCTTTCGGCAATGGCAAATATAGAGTTCTCCATATTATATTTAATTAGTAGGAAACAAATATAATATTTTGAAAGAAAATATTTTCTATTATGCAATTAGATCAATAACATAAAATTCAAATTGATGTTATTAAACTGTTTGCTTGTAATTAATCGAGGAGATGTTGGAATCGGGTAGGAGGTAGGATGAGAAATTTTTGCTGTCATCATTATATATAACTATTTAAAAAATAAGTATGTAAGTTTTATTTGCAGTTTAGGTATTTGAAAATGTGCCGAAAAATGATAAAAAAGTGTGCATAGAATTTGCAGAAACGAAAATAAAGCGTACCTTTGCAACGCATTTGAAAAAGCAAATGCAAGTGATGATTCGCTAGCTCAGCTGGTAGAGCACAACACTTTTAATGTTGGGGTCCTGGGTTCGAGCCCCAGGCGGATCACTGAAAACAAAAGAAAAATCAATCAAATCCCTGATAATCAAGCATTATCGGGGATTTATTTTTCTGGTAAATGGTAAAAAAACGCACTTTCAGGCATATTATTCGGAGCTAAATCGTGGGACTTTTTTCTCTATGGGTTTAGCCTCATGATTTAGCTTATTTCTCGCTGGTTTACAATGTTTTGCATAGTTTTATTCTGAACGAGAATACATAGTTTTGTAACTCTAAAAACAATGTAAAAATGGGAAGAAAAACTTTCAGCATTTTGTTTTTATTAAAAGGAGTGACCTTTTGAAAAATGGCGAATCACCTGCTTGTATACATATTATTGACTGAATAATATAGGGTAGAGGAAAGCACGAAGAGTATTTATTTTTTCGTATAGAGAAAAATATTATCCTGATATTTTACATTGCTTTAAATTGACTTAAGAAGAAACCACTTTCAAGCCAATAATGGATATTATCAGAGTGAAGATAAAAAACAACCTTCCAAAACTTACAGGTTCTTTAAAAAAGAGAATACCCATTAAAACTGTTCCAACTGCGCCTATACCGGTCCAAACAGCATAAGCTGTACCTATTGGTAATGTTTTGAGGACCTTAGTTACAATAAATAGACTTAATGTAATGGCACTTACAGCACCTATACACCATAAGCCTTTCTCAAAACCTATGGTTTTACTTACTTTTCCTAAACAAAAAGTAAAAACAAGTTCTATGCATCCGGATAAAATCAAAAGAAACCAATTCATTATAATCTTTATTTTTCAGGCGCAAAATTCTTTATTTACTGGCTATTTCTTTTTTACATGTTTTAAAAAACGATTTTACATTTGATAAATTATTTATCTTATTTGTGCTCGGATGCGGCTCAAGTTGACTTGAGAAATTCCTAAATAAGATGCTATTGTACCTAATTGAACACGTTGTGTTATATCGGGATATTCGTTTATGAGTTCTTGGTATCTTTCTAATGATGTTTTAAATTGTCGAGAAATAAATAATTTTTCCGACTTTATACAGGCATATTCAGCATATTTACGTCCCCAATTTGCAATGTGTATATCGTTTAAATATAAATTTTGTAACCGTTCTAAATCAATTTCGTATAAAATACAGTTTTCTAATAATTCTACATTTGCATATTCGCCCAAACCCACAAAAAGGGTCTGTAAAGGGAAGATAAAATCCCCTTCTTGACCAAGCCAAAATGTGACTTCTTTGTCATCTTTATGAGCGTATGCTCGAACGATTCCTTTTTTCAGAAAATAAGACTTGGATTCTTTTCTATTTTCCCGAAATAAGTGAAAATGTTTGGGATATTCAACTTCTGATATGAGATGAGTTAAGGTATCAAGAGAAGTTGAAGGTAATTTGTAAATGCTATTTATTATGTCATTGATATTCATACTGATGTTTTAACTTGATAAGGCTTATAAATACAAAAATAGAAAAAAGGAATGACCCTATAAATATAAAATGCTTCCTTTTTTAAGTCGTTTTTTTATGGCAAAGTGTACCTGATCTTGGAATGCTTGTTTTTAGCAATTTAAATTGTTAAAAAAATAGTTACATATATTTGAACTTGAAATTTAGACAAACAGATATTAGACAAACACGAACAGTTTTGAGATTAAATAAAACGTGAAACCCTGAAAAATTGATATTGAGGAAGAAATAATGTTTGGTTCATGATCCGGGCGGATTACAGAAAGACTGAACAAACACAAACACGCAAAAGACAGCTCCTACCAATACCTTGATGTTGTAGGAGTTGCCTATTACTATTCGTGGTCTAACGCATATTCGTTTTGTTATTTCCTGTCGAGCATCTTTAATACTGTATTTGGGAGGAAATGCGGTTAGTTATGTATTATCTAATTACCAAATATTCTTGTGAATCCGATCCTTTGTTAAAATCTCTTTTTGTTTACAGATATGTGCGTTTTCATCTGCATAACCAATAGCGAGAAAACAGGTAAATTCATATTCTTCAGGAGCATTAACAAGCTGTTTTACATGTTCCGATTCATTACTGATAGGAATGCGGAATGCACATGATAACCCTTCTGCTGTTGCGGCTAATAATATGTTTTCTACTGCTGCCCAAGCAGAAGCAAAATAGTTCAGTGAACTTTGTTCTGCCGGCTTACATAAAGGATAGTCTTTTTGTTTGAAAAACGGTAAGATAAGACAATTGCTTTGAATCAACATTCGTTGTTGTTTTGGTAAAGCATCTACAAACATTGCATGTTCATCCTTATCCATTATATCTGCAGAGGCATTGAGCCCGATTTGTTGGATATTTTTCGTATTTTCTGCCACAGGAGATATAAGTTTGGCAATATTATCTTGCCCTCTAATGACAACAAACTCAAGTTGGCGCAAATGGTCATTCGTTGGAGCGAAAAATGCAGCTGATAATACCTTTTCCAATACTTCATCTGTTACTTCTTTTGATGAAAAGTCACGAATGGTTCTTCTTTTCCTCAATACTTCATAAAAGTCCATAGTAATGTATTTTTGAATGGTTCAACTTATTATTTCCAATAGCAAAATTATAGGGTATTATTGTTGCATATTTGTCATTTATTATTAAATAATTGTCTTATATTTGTATTAAATAGAGCTTAGTAGGATGATATGGAAGAAATAGTAATACCTTATGAGTTGCCGGAAGTGGAGAATCACTCTTTCTTTTTTGTGAACCAACGAATAAATGCATGTTTAGAAGCCAAATTGCATCAACATGATGCTTGGGAATTGTATTATGTGATACACGGTTATGGTGACCGAATGGCAGGCGATACATTACAACCCTTTTCGGCGGGAGATGTAGTTTTAATTCCTCCATCTATGCATCATTATTGGAAGTATGCGTCTTCGTCTGTGGATAGTAACGGATGTGTTCATTATTTAATGGTTGCCTTTAAGCATACTTTGGTGGTACGATGTATAGAAATATTTCCTGAGTTGCGTAACTGTTTGATAGGTTTTACATTTCCTATTAATGCATTAAAGTTCGGACAAGAAAGTTCACGTATCATTCGTAAAATACTGTCACAAATGAATGAAATGGATGAATTGGGACGCCTATGCGAAATGTTTCGTTTGTTGCCGACTATTTTCACGTCATCTGATCATACATTTGCCGGTAAACCGGTATATATTGAAAAAGACGTAAGACGTATGCAACAAATTTGTACCTATGTAATGGCTCATTATGTTCATTCTATTTCTTTAGAAGATATTGCGGCGGAAGTAGGTATGAATCGTTCAGCATTTTGTTCTTACTTTAAAAAATGTAAGGGTATCACTTTTTCACAATTTGTTACTCAATATCGTTTGAATACGGCTTGTGAACTTTTAAAACATTCGCAAAAACAGATTTCTGAGATTTGTTTTATTGTAGGATTTAATGATGTCCCACATTTCAATAGGGTTTTTAAAAAACAAAAGGGAATATCTCCTAAGGAATACAGAAAGCTGGAGACATAAACCGTTATTTTTATTAGAATAAATATTTCTATAAAAAGTATGTTTCTTTAGCAAAAAGTAGTTCCGATTATTTGTCTATATCAAGGTGATTAAAATCACCGTTAAAGAAGAATGGTAACTTATTTGGTATTATAGTATTTTTGGGGTACTTATAATAACGGTTTACCATTCAACTCTAAATCTAACAATAGACGTTTTGCCGCAAGTCCGCCTCCATATCCTGTAAGAGAATGATCACTACCGATGACTCTATGGCAAGGTGCGAAAATTGAAATGGCATTTGCCCCGTTTGCATTTGCCACAGCACGTACAGCTTTCGGGATACCCAATAATTTAGCTAGTTCACCGTACGAAACGGTTTTCCCATAAGGTATTTCCAATAGTTTGTGCCATACATTTTTCTGGAATTCCGTGCCGATAAAGAGTAGAGGAATATCGAACATTTTTCGTTCCCGGTTAAAATATTCATCCAGTTGTTTAGCCGCTTCTTCGATAGTCTCGGATGTTTTTTCTTCGTAGCTGGCTTGTAAAATTCGTTGCACTCTCTTGTCTACTGCGCTTCGGTGTTTTTCTATTGCCCAGTCGCAAAGGCACAGTTTATCTTCAAAAGAGCCGAGTATCAAGTCTCCACAAGGAGAATGATACCGTTGTGTTCGAATAGTATTATTTTTTCTGTTTTCCATGTTGAAAAGAGAATTTTGATTGTGTGATGCTGAATAACGGTTTAGAACTTATATCTCGTTTTTAGATATGTTCTTTTAACAATACAAAGTTATAGTTTTGATATTAAATATTTGGGTATAAAGCTATTATTTTTTATAAAAATGTTTACTTGAAATTTTTGTAATTGTCGATTATCTTGCATAGCGTATCATCGTTATTTAATTCGTCGCGAGTACGAGAGGTAACCAATCCTAAAATTGATCCTTTCTCCTTTAATGTTAAGATTGTATTTAGGATATTGGAAAACAATTCGATCTCAGATTTATGTACCATAAAATTCTTACTCCATGTGGCGAATGCAGCTTTCGGATTTTTTGCATCGAGTTGCTGCATTATTCCTGATTGGGTCGTTTTAGGTATTAGCGATATTCATCCGGAAAAGGGCTTGACGTGTCCGGATAGAGAAGAAGCTATGATTAAACGCAGTATGATAGAGAGGGGAATAAAAAGGGTCGTTCTTGCCGATAGTTATAAATTAAATACTGCAAGAACATATCATGTCGCTTCCTTGAGAGAGATGGATTATATTATTACAGAAAATACTAAGGTAGATTATATCAAACAGCATTGGCCTTCTTATTCGTACAAAGTGATATAGAATCTTATCATTTAGGAACTGCTTTTACTTTTGTAAAAAGTAAAATTTCTGTTGAGGATATTTACCTGTTTTTATGACGAAGGTAATAGGAAAACAAACCAAAAGAAAATACAAAGAAAGCCTCTACCTTGTTACTTTATCGGAAAATTTAAATAATTTCTTATACAGGGCGGAAAGCTTTTGTTCTTAAAATGGAACTTTCCGCCCTGTTTATTTATCTATGTACAGAGTTCAAGAAAGAAAAAGTTTCTCTTTCTATTCTCCCAGATAATCGAAATACTCGAACTCTGCATATCCTTTTGATGAAGGATTGATTGAGACAGCATACAGACCGAGCATGATTCCGGTAAAGCCCCCCGCAGTTTCAGTGCTTAGATAACGAGTATTCATTCGTCCCAATTCATGAAAAGTCTTATTATTCGTAGCATATTCGAATGAATAGAAGTCCCTGTTCCCTTTCACACGAAGTTGTATGTCTCCTTTAGGAAGAACGATTTCTTTTTCTATATGAGAAAGTTCTCCTAAACGATAACGGAGAGTGAGGGCTTGTTTTTTGTCAGAAAGCTGTTTGATGAAAAGATCATAATGAGAAGTTTCCGACATGTAAACAGTCAGACCCGCTTCGTCCCCAGAAGATGCTTTTTGTAGTTGTACCGATGTTGTTGCCGTGAAGTTTATGTGTTCTTGTCTTCGGCATACCAGAGTCGGACTGTCTTTAAAGTCATTCAAAGTGACAGGAGTAGATTTTAAACATAGTTTATCGGAGTTGAATGTGTAATTTTCAGGATGATGATTCCGTACGTGAACCCATTCCAAGCCGAATTTCCCGTCCTTAAAATTCGTGCGTGCAGGCTTAGTTGCAAAAGGTTGTTGAGGTAATGTCGGGACGTCCATTTCTAAAGATACGCTTCCGTCACCGTTGATTACCGGCCATGCGTTTTTATCCCAGCGGACAGGAGCGAGGAATGTTTCTCGTCCGAGTAAATGGTGCATATCGCTCTGTGGACGGAAAGCAAGGAACACCGTCCACCAACTTCCGTCAGGGGCTTGTATAAAATCTGCATGTCCGACTCCCTGAATAGGACTGCTTTGCATATTTCTGTTGATATGAGTTAAAATAGGATTTGCCGGATTCTGTTCGTAAGGTCCGTCAATGTAACGGCTTCGTGCAATCGTTACTTTATGCCCATATTCTGTTCCTCCCTCAGAAATCAGTAGATAATACCAGTTATCTTTTTTATAAATATGTGGTCCTTCCGGAAAACGTCCTCCTGTACCTATCCATATACGTTTGCTTTCAGTCAATTGTTCTCCGGTTTTCGGGTTTATTTGACACAATGTAATATAATTGTCTGGATTACTTACCAGATAACATTTTCCGTCTTCAAAATAGAGCGAAGGATCGATGCCCCCTTGTTTGATCGGTATCGGATCAGACCATTCTCCTGCAGGATCAGTCGTATGTACGAGGAAATTACCTTTATCGGTAACATTCGTAGTGATCATATAGAAGACTCCTTCATGATAACGAATCGTAGGTGCGAAAATGCCGCCCCAGACACTAGCGCCGTTCAAGTTTACTTGTTCCGGTCGTGTTAGGCAATGACCTATTTGTTCCCAGTTTATCAAGTCTTTACTATGAAATACGGGTACTCCGGGAAAATATTGAAAACTGCTGGTTACCAAATAAAAATCTTCACCTACACGGCATATACTCGGGTCGGGATGAAAACCCGGTATTACAGGATTTTTATAACCTTTCTGTGTTTGTGCCGGACAAGACAGACTTGCAACCAGTCCGGCGATTAATAAGAACTTTTTCATTATGATATTATATTTAGATAGTGAGTTTTATTATTTATGTAACTGTTTGTGTGTTCATTAACATTTGCAGGTTTTTCACAAAGTTAAATATAAATAAAAAACTGCGAAATTATTTTCGCAGTTTTTATTTATTTCTCTTTTTCATAGAAAGGGGAGTTTATCTTGATTACCATTCGATAAATTTGCCTCGCTGGCGACGTTTTTCAAGTTCCTTTTCCAAATAAATCTGACGATCACGAGCGATATAACGGCGGGCAAAGATATTAGGAATAGCTACACCTAACGAGATACAGAGGATTATAAGAGCCGATGTAGTTCCATTGTAAAAAGCATTAGTCACTTCTCCGACGATACCGTTCATATTTATAAATGCCAGTAAAGAGCGATACATCAGTACACCGGGAATCATCGGGATAACTGACGGAATTGTTAGTACATGATTAGGTACGTGAAACCAGTGAACAGCCTTTACCGCAATAAGGCTGACGACAAAACTACCCATGAATGAGCCGATTATCGGACCTAATCCCAATTCGAAATTTACAAAATTACGCGTACATACAGCGATGATACCACCAATTGCTACAACCCATAGTAGACGGCGCTGAATATTGAATATCATAGAAAATCCAACTGCCGCGATTGCGGCTGCAATCGCATATACATAGTATGAATCATGAGGAACCATACTTAATTCACTGAATTTATGATCTATCGTAACATCATCCATCATCAATACTCGCATGACGAAGGCTATTCCGAATGTCATTGCCCCGACCATCATCGCCGTATTGGCAGCGCGAGTAATTCCGGTAAGCAGATGATTGTCTATCATATCGTCCACAAAATTGATCAGTGGTACGCCCGGTACGATAAACAAGGCACATGCCAATAATGGATGGTAGGGTGTTTCAGATAATCCTGTATAAGATGAAGCGTATGCCAGGCAGGTAGATATGAATGCTGCGATGGCGATACTCATGTAAACGTTAATTCCGAAATCGATGCAACGGGCACGTGTTCTAAAGCCTATGAACGCACATATTGATGCGAATAAGAAAGCTGTCCAGTCACAACCGAATAGTTTACAAAATCCCCCGCAAGCAAACCCCGCACCCATAGCAACTATATAATGAGTATAGTTTCGGGGTTGTTCGGCTATTTTAGTGAGCTCTTCTTCGTATTTATCCAATGAATAATCTTCTTCGATCGCCCGCCATGACAGTTTACTGATTTGTGAGATCGTAGTCATATTGATACCATGTTTCTCACATTTTTGGAATTTTGAAAAAGAATGTCGTTCATCGCTTACATTCACCATTATCATGGTCCATCTGATATCGATATGCAACTTATTTTCAGGAATTCCCATAAAAGCGGCAACACGCTTCATATTCCGTTCGATCCGGTTTGTGTCGGCTGCACTTTCCATCAGCAGTTTGCCGGTACGCAGCAAAAGGTCAAGCTTTTTTCGTAATAATAGGATCTCTTGTTCCGTCAAAGTATTATTTTCCATCTCCTGTTAATTCAGTGATTATAGGGGCATATTCCCATGCTTTTTAGGAGGATTAGAAACAT
>NZ_CANUAR010000038.1:0-14813 GCF_947855755.1 uncultured Coprobacter sp. | reverse complement strand
CTTATTAACGTTGCACAGCCCATCCTTTTCGATGAGGCGGGTTTCTTTGAAAAATTGGGCGAGCTTTATGAAGCTGCATATGCAGAGACAGAGGATATGAAGACTTTGGTTTCGGAGCTTGTGCCGACTTTCCACCCCGACAGCCGTTCCTTTGATTTTCTGCACAGACAAGACGACGTTGAGGACAAGCCCCCGATCAGCGCGTGAGAAATAATGAATCTGTACAAGTGAGAGAATTATGTACCGTCATTTTTTAAAACGAGTTTTTGATCTGATCATATCTGGTCTTTCCCTGATTGTATTGTCACCCGTATTCTTGGTCGCGTCGACCGCTGTAAAATTCGATTCAAAAGGACCTGTTTTCTTTCGGCAGGAGCGTATCGGCAAGGGAGGCAAAGAATTTCGCATTTTAAAGTTTCGCTCTATGTGTGTTGGGGCAGAGCATACTGGGAGCGGGGTATATTCCGGGAAAGGGGATAAGCGTGTAACAAAAGTCGGAAATTTCTTGCGCAAGACAAGTCTCGACGAATTGCCTCAGCTTGTAAATATACTAAAAGGAGAAAGAGGTATAATAGAGACAACCAAGAATAATGCTGATTTTTCAAGGGTTGTCACGGTTAATTCAATTTCGCTATGAGGTTTTGTGCGAGGTTGGAAAAGGCGGTAAACAGCCTTTGAAAAGTCAAAATGGCTTCTTGATTGCTTATTTTGACCCAATCTGATAAGCGCACAAAATTTGATAAGGAGGTTGAATTAGCCGAGGATGGAAAACATCACTCGGCTATTCGTCGTGCTACAAAGGATATAGAGTTACATGATATGACTACATAAACCGGATTATCGGATAGATACAATGCAATAAAGGTTTTGTGTAGTCTTTGGTACGAGAGTATCCGGACTTTTTATATTTATAAGATTTGGAAAGGTGGAATTAGAGATGAACAAAAACTTGTTGATTTTATGTGATAGTGCTTACGGAACTGTGGCAAAGGAGATTGCTTTGTCAATGGGATGCTTTGAAAAGGTCGATGTGCTGAATCAGCACTTTGGCGTACCGGAAGCTGAGGGAGAGTATCACGAAATTAGTGTTTGCAAATTAGAAGATTACGAAAAATTTGCAGGCACATATAGTTATGCCGTAGCTGCTTTTGAGGATTCGCATACAAGATTAGCATGGTCTGATAAATTGATCGAAGCCGGATTTGCGATTATTTCTTTGATTTCCCCTAAATCATATGTGTCTCCCTCTGCACAGATCAATCAAGGTTGTATCATCGAACCCTTTGCAGGAGTTAATTCCAATGTTTCAGTCGGTGCTTGTTCTATCATTAAAATGGGGGCATTGATCAATCATAACAGCGTTGTTGCGGAAGGCTGCTGCTGTGAAAACTATAGCATCATAAAGACAGGTGCATATGTTGAACCGCATCGTGTTGTAGAAATGCGGCGCACCATTGAAAGCTATGAGGAAGCACAGAAAATCCGTGAAGCATACAACTGATAAGTTTGAGGTTTTGATAAATGGAGAAGTTTGAGAAAAAGGTCTGGCTTGCCACACCGACAATGCACGGCGAAGAAATGAAATATGTTCAGCAGGCTTATGAAACAAATTGGATGAGTACGGTTGGCGAGAATATCAACGAAGTTGAACGTATCGCTGCTGAAAAAGCAGAGATGAAATATGCTGTAGGGCTGTCTTGCTGTACCGCAGCACTCCATCTTGCCGTGAAGCACGCTGGAGAAACGCTCTACGGCAAGCCTGCGATCAGTCATGGAGCTTTAGAGGGCAAGCGAGTTTTCTGCTCTGATATGACCTTTGATGCTACGTTGAATCCTGTTGTTTATGAGGGTGGCATTCCCGTGTTCATCGACACCGAAGCAGAATCGTGGAATATGGACCCTGTGGCACTTGAAAAAGCGTTTGAAATGTACCCCGATGTAAAATTGGTGGTTTCCGCTGAACTGTACGGCTTCCCCGGACGTATGGATTTGATTAAGGAAATCTGCGAGAAGCATGGCGCACTTCTGATTGAGGATGCTGCCGAAGTGATGGGCGCAACTATTCACGGCAGACAGTGCGGTTCTTTCGGTGATTATTCGGCTATTAGCTACAACGGCAACAAGATCATCACCGGTTCTGCTGGTGGCTGCTTGCTGACAAATGATATTGAGGTGGCAAATAAAGCTCGCAAGTGGTCAACACAGGCGAGAGAAAATGCCCCCTGGTATCAGCACGAAGAAGTCGGCTACAATTACCGCATGAGCAACGTGATCGCTGGTGTTGTGCGTGGTCAGTATCCATATTTAGAGGAACACATTGCACAGAAAAAGGCAATCTATGAACGTTATCGTGACGGGTTTAAGGACTTACCTGTACAAATGAATCCGATTATGGACGGCACAGAACCGAACTACTGGCTGTCTGCTATGATAATCGACAAGGATTATATGTGCAAGCAGGTCAGAGACGATTCAAAGGCACTTTACATATCCGAAAAGGGCAAGACTTGTCCTACGGAAATCCTTGAAACACTTGCAAAGTATAATGCAGAAGGCAGACCAATCTGGAAACCGATGCATATGCAGCCGATGTACCGTATGCACGAATTTGTGACCCGTGAAGGAAGTGGGCGTTGCAGAACCAATGCTTATATCGCAGGTGGCTGTGTGGATGTTGGTGCGGATATTTTTGAACGGGGTCTGTGTCTGCCATCTGACAATAAGATGACGGCTGAGGAACAGAACAAGGTTATCGAGATTATCAGAAGCTGTTTCAATTAAATTTGAATGAAGAATATATAATGTACGCAAAGTTTTTTAAGAGATTGATAGATTTCATATTGTCTGTGACAGCTTTGATTGTGTTGTCTCCTGTTCTGCTGATCTTAACTGTAGTTGGTGCAATTGCTATGAAAGGAAATCCGTTCTTTCTTCAGCCAAGACCCGGTAAGAAAGGTAAGGACGGAAAAGAAAAGATTTTCAAGTTGATCAAGTTCCGTACCATGAGTAACGCCAAGGACAAGGATGGTAATTTACTTCCCGATGATCAGCGTCTCGGAAAGTACGGTGCATTTCTTCGCAGCACTTCTCTTGACGAGATACCATCTTTAGCCAATATTGCCTTAGCGCACATTTCAATAGTCGGTCCAAGACCCCAACTTGTTCGAGATATGACATTTATGACAGAAGAACAAAGGAGACGTCATGATGTGCGTCCCGGTTTAACTGGACTGGCACAGGTCAATGGACGGAACAACATAACTTGGGAACGCAAATTTGAATATGATCTCCAATACATTGATAGCGGAATTACCTTTCTTGGTGATATGAAGATTATCATTCAAACAGTCGGAAAGGTTCTCAAAAGAAATGATACAGTTCGTGAGGGAACGGTCAGTGATATGGATTTCGGAGATTGGTTGATGATGCAAGGTAAAGTGGATCAAGAAACCTATGAAAAGAAGCAAGAGGAAGCAAGAGAGTTATTAGGAGTATAAACACGGGAGGAAGTGTACGGTTATGAAAAAGACAATCTGGCAAAAAATAAAGGCTTTCTTCCGAAAGTGGATGAGTGCAAAAATCATCCCGCATATGGTACTTAATGGCTGGAGGATTTTCTTCTATCGCTTGTGCGGATACAACATCGGTAAAAATGTGTTCATTGGAATGAGATGCTATCTCGATGACCTTGAGCCACATATGTTTACGGTGGAAGATAACTGTATTATTTCATATGGGGTTTTCTTCGCTTGTCACGGACGAAACCAACAACATACACCCATTACCATAAAAAGGGGCGCATACATCGGCATGAGAGCGAATGTTATATCCGGAAAGAATGGAGTGACGATTGGCGAAAATGCGGTGATTGGTGCTTGTACATTAGTCAACAAAGATATACCGGATAATGCGACAGCAGTAGGTGTTCCCTGTAGAATACTTGAAAAGTCGGGGGGGGGGGGAATCCTTAACTTCCTTGATTTCTGGAAAGCGTATAAAAGGAACTTTGGATATATGCCTCGCCACAATATATGTAGCAAAGCATTTGTGGCATAAATTTGATTAAGAGGTGGGAAGATAGAATGAATGATTTAGTGTCTATAATAATGCCTTCGTATAACACAGGGCGATTTATAAAAGATACAATAGAATCGGTACTTGCGCAATCATATACAAATTGGGAATTGATTATTGTAGACGATTGTTCAACAGATGATACAGATCAAATCGTTGAGCAATATCTTACAGACGATAGAATAACTTACATCAAAAATGAAACTAATAGCGGAGCAGCATTATCAAGAAATCGAGCGTTGCGTGAAGCAAAAGGAAAATGGATCGCTTTTCTTGATAGCGATGATTTATGGTTTCCTGAAAAGTTAGAAAAACAAATTCGCTTTATGGAAAATGGAAATTACCACTTTTCATATACACGTTATGAAGAAATCAACGAAGGTTCGGAACCGTTAGGCATAGTGGTCAGCGGTCCATCAAAAATAACCAAAGTAGGCATGTACAATTATTGTTGGCCAGGCTGCTTAACTGTTATGTATGATGCCGAGTATGTTGGTCTGCTTCAGATCGAGGATATTAAAAAAAACAATGACTATGCCATGTGGCTTAAGGTTTGCAAAAAAGCCAATTGCTATCTGCTTGATGAAACATTGGCTAAATACAGAAGGGGCAGAACTGGAAGTATAAGCTCTCACAATTATAAAAAATTGATTTCTTGGCATTACAAACTATTCAACGAAGCAGAACATAAAAATTGTATTTCCTCTGCTTTATTAACTGCAAATAATTTATTTTGGGGCTTAATAAAAAAATATAGGTACAAGGAGAAAATCAAATGAAAAATTTGTTTGAAAGAATCAAATCTGGCGAAGAATCGCTTTCGCTTATCGGTCTTGGTTATGTTGGTATGCCTATCGCAGTTGCTTTTGCTAATGAAGGGGTAAAAGTTATAGGTTTTGATCTCAACAGAGCAAAGATTGATCTTTACAAGAACGGAAAAGACCCTACAAACGAAGTTGGAGATGATGCTATCAAGCAGACCAGCGTTATGTTTACTTCTGATGAAGCAGACTTAAAGAAAGCAAAGTTCCACATCGTTGCGGTTCCTACACCGGTAAATCAAGACCATACTCCTGATCTAACTCCCGTTATCGGAGCAAGTGAAATCGTTGGCAGAAATCTTACAAAGGGTTCAATTGTGGTATTTGAATCTACTGTGTATCCTGGTGTGACAGAGGATGTCTGCTTACCTATCATAGAGCGTGAATCCGGCTTGAAGTGTGGCATTGATTTTAAGATTGGTTATTCCCCCGAAAGAATCAACCCCGGTGATAAGGTTCATAGACTTGAGAATATCAAAAAGATTGTATCCGGCTGTGATGAAGAAGCACTTGAAGAAATCAAGGCTGTATATGATCTTGTTATCAAAGTCGGTACATACCCCGTTTCAAACATCAAGACTGCCGAAGCTGTCAAGGTTGTTGAGAATAGCCAGCGTGATATTAACATTGCGTTTATGAATGAGCTTGCGATGGTCTTTGACCGTATGGGCATCGACACAAACGAAGTTGTTGAAGGTATGAATACTAAGTGGAACGCACTTGGCTTCCGTCCTGGTCTTGTCGGTGGTCATTGTATCGGTGTTGACCCTTATTACTTTACTTATGAAGCCGAAAAACTCGGTTATCATAGTCAGATCATTCTTAATGGTCGTATTGTCAATGATAGTATGGGTAAGTTTGTTGCGGATGCTGCAATTAAGCAGATGATTAAGGTTGGTAAGGCTCCCACCAAATCAAAAGTCATTATCCTTGGTTTGACTTTTAAGGAAAATTGTCCTGATACACGAAACTCCAAAGTGGCAGATGTTTATAACAGTTTGATGGAATATGGTGTACAACCCATTGTCATTGATCCTTGGGCAAGTGAGCGTGATGCGAAGCATGAATACAACATTGAGCTTAAACCGATGGAAGAAGCAAAAGATGCTGATTGCGTTATTCTTGCTGTTGCTCATAATGAGTTTAAGCAGCTTGGACTTGATAAACTCAGCGGAATGTTCAAGGATATTCCTCAAAAGGAAAAAGTGCTGATTGATGTCAAGGGACTGTATTCCGTAAATAATCTCAATGAAAGTGGACTTAGTTATTGGAGACTATAATTTAGAGTAGGTAAAGTATATGCGTATATTACATATCAATTGCAATTACATATTGTCTAATTTGCATCAAACTATGATTGAGAACTTAAACAAACAAGACATTCAAAGCGATGTGTTCGTTCCGACATACGATGCTAATAGATCAATAGTTGATGTCAAATCATATGTGCGGGTTGTAGAGTGTTTGAAAAAATGGGATCGCTTGTTCTTCTATAAGAAGCAAGATAAGATTATTAAAGCGATATGTAAAACATATAGTTGCGATCAATACGAATGTATACATGCATATACTCTCTTTTCTGACGGAAATGTTGCTATGAAGTTGTCGGAGACGTATGGAATACCGTATGTAGTTGCGATAAGAAACACCGATGTGAACGATTTTTTCAGACTTATGCCGCATTTGCGAGGACGTGGAATTGAGATTATGCGAAAAGCATCAGCAGTCTTTTTTCTGTCGAATGCTTATCTGGATCAAGTGCTTAAGAAGTATATTCCGGCTAAATTCCATGACGAGATTCTTCAGAAAACTTATATTATTCCTAATGGTATAGATGATTTTTGGTTGAATAATTCTATCGTTCAGAATAAGAGTATAGATATTAAAAACGGTGTTAAATTGATATATGCGGGGCGGATTGACAAGAATAAAAATATTCCGACAACACAAAAAGCAATGGCATTATTGTCTGATCGTGGAATCAATACAACATTAACAGTTGTAGGGAAAGTTGAAGATAAGAAAGAGTATCTGAAAATATTAAAAGACAAGCGCACAAAATATCTTCCTGCAATGCCCAAGGAAAAATTGATAGATGAATATAAAAAGGCGGATATTTTTGTAATGCCATCCTTTACTGAATCATTCGGTTTAGTTTACGCTGAAGCAATGAGCCAAGGACTTCCTGTTGTTTATTCCGAGGGACAGGGTTTCGACAATCAATTTGAAGAAGGATCTGTAGGGTTCCACGTGTCAGCTAATGATCCGAAGTCTGTTGCTGACGGAATTGAAAAGGTTATTAATTCATTTGATGCAATCAGAGAAGGAATAACTATCAACGCAAGAAAATTCAATTGGGAAGATATAGCAAAACATTATGTAGCAATTTATCACAAAGTATAGATTAAGAATGGAGGCTTACTGTGGAGACGCCAATTTTCTCGTATTGTTTTAGTTCGGTATTAATAGAAAACTGTGATATGCCGGTTCACTATCGTTTCGGCAAGTATTATATTTCTGTTGATTCTCAAACTCCATATCACGCCTTCAAAAATCAATCTTGTGAATGTGCACTATTTGGTTATGCGGTCAATTTAGTTACAGCAGAACATGATTGCATTCCCGAACAGATTTTACTGAATTGCAACTCTATAGATCGGGTTGTTGAATATGAAAAAAACCTGGGCGGTAAATACATAATCTTTTACAAGAACGAAGAAGATTATTACATTTTGGGGGATGCGACTTTAAGTATTCCTATATTCTATTCGCCAAGCGGAACGGTTGTTTGTGCAAACAGTTATCAGCGTATAGTTGAAAAACTCGATTTGACTCCCGACTCTAAATATATGAAGATTAGGGAACATGGTGATATATCTCAAGCAATGCCGTTCGATATTACTGTATATAAGGAAATAAAGCAACTTATACCTAATCACTATTATGATGTAAATCATGCTAAAGGAGTAAGATTTGTTAATTCGATAAGCAAGCAAAATATAATATCAATTGAAGAAGCTACCGATAAAGTTTTGCCTCTTATTGATGTATTGACACGTTATTATCAAAGCATTTTCAAGATCAATTGCCCTATAACATCCGGGCGAGATAGTCGTGTTGTGTTGGCTTTTTTGTTGGCTAATAGTTTTAATGGAGCCTGTTATACAATCAAGCATCCCGAACACAACGAGAAGACTCAAGATATTGTTATACCGCAAGAACTTTGTTCGACGATAGATGTACCGTATGCTATGATTGCTGATGTTGAATTAACGAAGGAAGAAATAGATAAAATGGATAATTTACTTGGAAAAGGAAATTATTCAACGAGAACGCTTCGTATTGCAAAGACAATAAAAGAACATTGCGGTAATAGTGCAATAATCAACGGTGATATAATTGGTCAGGTTGGAAAATGCTCTTTGCATAGAGATATTCCGAGTTTATTTGCGACACCATCATACTTTAGATGTAAGCTTCACAATTATAGTAACGAAGCAAAAGAACAATTGAAAATATGGTTGGATGAAATAAGACAGAGTGGCGAGCAAATTAATACTTTTGATCTGTTTTCGATTGAAAGCAGACTGGGACGATGGGCAGCGCAAGAAAATTTGATCTACAATGCAATAGGACAAGTATATTTGAACATTTTTAATTCACGCAGGATCATCTATGTTTGGACGGCGGTAAGCAGAAAGCTCAGAAAGAAATCCTTGTTGCATATAGGTTTGATAGATAAAAAAGCTTCAACCTTGTTAGATATACCATTCGAGCACGATGAAAGTATCGCAATAAAACTTTCTAAATTGAACGGGATTTTTTATTTGTTGTCATCATATCTGAAATACTATATAGAAAAACAATTATTCTTTAGGAGAAAAACTCATGAAAAAACTGATAATAACAGCAGATGATTACGGGATGTCTGAAGGTGTAAATGAAGCGATAGATGCTGGCATTGATGCAGGGCTTATAACTTCAACCAATGTAATGACAAATATGCCGTTTTATAAGGAAGCTATCAAGCTTAAAGATAGGAAAAATGTTAGTGTCGGATTGCATTGGGTATTGGCTTGCGGAAAGCCTATTCTCTCTGCTGATGAGATTCCTACGCTTGTATCACCAAACGGAGAGTTTTATTCTTATCCGGAATTTCGCAAAAGACTTAGAAAAAAACTGATTTCCTTTGTTGATATAAAAAAAGAATTGATTGCCCAATATAATCTATATTACGAGCTAATGGGGCAGCCAGATTATTGGAACACGCATCAGAATACGCATGTTGATTTTGGTATTTACCAGTTGTTCGTTGATACGGCAGCAGAGTTGGGGATTAATAAAATGCGCAGTCATCAGCGTATTTATGTGAAACGAAGTGATGATACGCAAAAGATGCCTCTCAAATGGAGAATTCTTGAGCCTGTCAAATCCAAAATGCTTGATACTTGGCAAAACAATGCACATAAAAAAGGGGTATCCTCGCCAGATGGACTTATTGTGTGTTTGAACAATTCGGATATTAACAATTTGGAGTATTTATTTGCAAACATATCATGGAAGAACAAAAATGTCGGTGAATATGTAATACATCCGGCATCCAAAAATGACTCTCCTTATTTTGGAAAAATTGTTGAGCAGAGAATTAAGGAGTATGAGATGTTTACTTCCTCCGAAACATTGAACATAATCATAAATAATGATATAAAACTTGTTGACTATGATATGGGGGATAATTCATGAAAAAAAGGATTTTGATTGTAGATAAATCATTTGCAGTTGGCGGAATTCAAACAGCTCTGATAAATATGGTAAAGGAACTAAAGGATACATATGATATTACTGTTTTGATGTTTAACAACGATGGTGTATTGAAAAATCGTTTTCCTGCTGATGTAAAAATAATCGAACCATGTTATTTGATGAAACTGCATGGAATGAGTATAGGTGAGGCAAAGAAGAAGAGTCTTACAACTTATATTTTGAAGGCTATGACTTGTGCATGTGATCGTGTATTTACGAACACTCTTTCTGTTTGGTTCGCTTTGTTGTTTCAAAAGAAGTTGACGGGTTATGATGTGGCTATTGCATTTCACCACGAAGATTCTCCTAAAGCGTCGATTTCGGGATTTTATCGATTCGTTGCTAAAAAAACCGATGCACCAGTGAAACTTGGATGGATACATTATGATCCGAGATTTGTATCATATGATGATACAAAGAATCGTAAATACATGAAGAAAATGAATAAACTTGTGTGTGTTTCAAAAGGTACAGCGGACAATTTTATTAAATGTCATCCTATGTTTGAAAATAAGGTCGAATATTGTTACAATTTCCAAGATATAGATCGTATACTTGAATTGTCATCGAATGATGAAAAAATAGTGCGATGTGAGGGGGAGCTTGTGTGTTTTAGCGCTTGTCGTTTGACATCGCAAAAAGCAATCCCACGTGCTATTCGTGCTTTCGCACCGGTTTTGCACCAGCATCAAGATGTAAAATGGTATATAGCTGGTGACGGAAATGAACGTGCCGAATGCGAGCAATTGATTGAACAAGAAAGTTTAGGTGATCAAATTGTTTTGCTAGGCGCTATTGATAATCCTTATCCATACATGAAAAGATGTGATCTTTATATTCAACCGTCGATTTACGAGGCTGCACCTATGGTATATGGAGAAGCATTGATATGTAAATGCCCTATTTTAACAACCGAAAACATATCCTCATCAGAGATGGTTGATAATAAGTATGGAGTTATATGTGAAAACAGTGAAAATGGATTAAGAACTGGCTTAAATAACTTGCTGACCAACCGGGGTGCGATTACGGAAATGCGCAATCATATGAAGACATTTCAATATACTAATGATATTTGTCATGAACAAATCGAGAAACTTGTGAGGGGTTAAATTGAGTGTCAAGAATGAAAAAGCAAAAATAACTGATATATTAAAGGGGCTTACAATTGTAATTGCTTTTTTGGTCGGACATCTTTATTTTTCACCAATGCTATATATTGCTGCAATTATGACAATTGCACTGTATGCCATCGACTATAAAAATATAGTAGCATTAACTGTTTTCTTTATACCGTTAGCTCGTATTATGAAATATTCGCCAGAAGCAATGACTGTTTTAGGTATAGCTACAATAATTTCACTTTGCGTAATGTTGTTTAATAATAAGATGCGATTAGGAGTAACTGAATTTCTAATATGCGGAATATTTTTGACACTATTGCTTATAAAGAACATGGTTGGAGAATTCGGTTTTCCCTTCAGTTACATAAGAATAGCTTTGCTGTTAGTATTGCTTCCACAATGTATAGATTATTACAAAAAAGGAAAATTAACTTTCAATTTACAAGAAACTGCGATAATGGCTTTTGCGGGAATATGCACTTCATCTTTAATCGGAATTATATGGGCAGATGATCCACATCTTGCTAGCTATATTGCAACTGAAGATATATATTATGTTGGAGAAACAATATTTAATCGTTTCTGTGGATTAAGCAGTGACCCCAATTATTTTTCATCGTTAGTTCTATTTTCAACTGCATTGCAACTTACTTGTCTTATCACTACAAGACGATCTATATATATGATATATGCCGTTATATTATCTGCAATTGGTGTGTTGACCTTATCAAAAATGTTCCTTTTGCTTATTGCTTTGACTTGGTGTGTAAGCATATTTGTTATCATGACTGATAAATCAGCATCTGGAAAAGAACTTTCAAAAAAAAGCAAAATGTTATTTTTGTTTTCTGTTGGATTAGTCATGTTTGCGGTATACTTTGTTCGTAGCGGTTATTATGATGTTATCGTATCAAGATTTGGTGATGAAGGTGTATCAAGTATTACTACAGGTCGTAGCGATATATGGAAGGCGTATATCTCGGAAATTTCCACATCGTTAAAAACAATGTTTTTAGGGGCGACAACCAACGCTGAAACAGTAGGTAGCCATGTAACGCACAATACCCCTTTGCAAATTCTCTGGAAAATGGGAATATTGGGCGTTATCGTTGTATTGGTGTGGTATGTGGCGTTGTATATTAGGACTAAACGAATGACATATGTAACTCGTGTCAATACTAATAAGAAGACAATGATACTTTTGATAGCGCAGATTTTACCGTTGTTGGCGCTTGATAAATTCTTTTTTGATGAATTCTATTGGTACTATATAGTGTATCTGTTAAGTCAGATAAGCATATCTGAAGCCATATTTCGTTATGAGGTGAAAGCGCATGAATAAGATTTTGATTGTAGGGGCAACGTATTCAGATAATTTTGGAGATATGCTGTTTACCAGAATTATGGCGGATTACTTGGGTGATAAGTGTCAATTTAGATACTATCTGTTATCTGACTATGCCCGGAATTTTATAAAAAAAACAAAAATTTCTGATTTTCCAATATGTGAAGCTGAGGCATTGGTATATATGCCTGGTGGCTTTTTTGGAGATCGCCATGATACTTCTTTATATACAACTTATCTATGGTTTAAACGGTATTTTCCAATTGGTCTGAAGTTTGCATTTTTGCGCAAACCCATACTTATTCTCGGAGTTGGTGCCGGACCGTGTAAGTATACTTTTATGAAAAGTATTATCAAATATATTAGCAAACGTGCAAATAAGGTGCTTGTAAGAGAAGATGATTCTGCCGAATTTCTTAAGAAGCTTGGAGTTGATTGTATAGTTACATCCGATTTGGCACAAACCATTACAGATTATGAACTTCCTGCTGTGCAACTAAATTGTACCAAAAAGAAAAAAATTCTGGTTCACATTAATCAAAACAAGTTGGCAGCAGATAAGGTGCTTCCTGCAGTCCAACAATTTTACGAAAAACACAAGGAAGAATATAATATTATTGTTGCATCGGATCAGGTATGTCCTGATGACTATGCGATTTATGAGAAGATTAAAACATTTGCAGAAGCGGATTCCTTTTTTTATAAGTACGGAGATCCTTTTGAACTTTGTTCTGTGATAGAACAATCTGATGTGGTCGTTACCTATAAACTTCACGTTGGCATTGTTGCCTGCTCCTATGGCAAATCTGTTATAGCAGTTCCAGAGCACTACAAAAAAGTTGAGCGTTATTATAAACATATTGGGTATCCTGAAAGAGTATTGCCGCTCTATAGGGCGAACAGCCAAACAATATTCAACATGTTAGAAGACTATGCAGAAGTCCCGATCCAGATACCGGCTGCCATCATTGATTCTGCCTATGAAAATTTTGATGAATTGAAAAACTACATTGAGGCATTGAAATGAGACGCAATTACTTACATAATAAATTTCTGGGAAATGATTATGTTTTTTCTTTTCTGACAAAATTATTCTCAGTTGTTGTCGGAGTTTTCCATGCTGCTTTTTTAGCAAGGTTTTTGGGACCCGAACTCAAGGGTTTGTCGGCTTCCATCACGAGCATAGTATCGGTGGGATGCATTGTAGTTACATGCGGAATTCATCAGGCATTTCCGTATTATAGGAAAAAAGATTCTTCACAGAATTTTCTTAATAAATTTTGCTCGACTATATTAATTGTATATTCTGTGTTGTTTATTCTTGCAGGCATCATTTCATTCCTAATCCCTGCAGGTATTGTAATTAAGGTTTCCATATTGCTTATCCCTTTGTTTGGGTATGAAACAATTATTAATTATGTGTTTCTCATTGAATATCCCAAGAAAAGGAACTTAACAAATTTGATTGCATCTTTTATAGAAACAATCGTACTGCTATTGTTTTGGATATTTCTGCAGCCGAATAATTTTCTGATGATCATTGGCATATCAATTGCAATCATCATTAGAGCTATAGGAAGTACAATTTTTGTAAGGTTTAGTTTTGTGTATAAAGAGTTAAACTTTGGATACCTATGGGAATTATTGAAGTTCGGCTGGATTCCGATGATTGCTTTGTTGCTTACGATGCTGAATTCTCGCCTGGATATTATTATGCTGAATGGTTTTACGTTTATAACGGCATATCAGGTGGGAATCTATTCGACAGGTGTGGGTTTGGCGGAGAAAGCTCTCTTTATTCCTGATGCAATACGAGAAATATTATTGGGAAAATTAGTCTCAGGAAAAGAAAAAGATGAGGTTGCAAAGGCTTGCAGATTGGGCGTTTTTATATCCACCTTGATAACAGTTTTTATTTTGTTTTTTGGAAAACCAGTTATTAGTATTCTTTTTGGTAATGAATATTTAACTGCGTATTCAATTACTGTAGTATGCACCTTGGGAACTGTCTTTATGGTGTTCATAAAAATGATCTCGCAATATAACATAGTACATAAAAAGCAATTGACTAATATGTTCTTGTTAGCAGGAGCTGTTTTGCTTAATATATTGCTGAATCTGTGGCTTGTTCCACTTTGCGGTGTTTTAGGTACCGCAATTGCATCTTTGATAAGCCACTTCATTTGCGGTATGAGTTTTGCCTTGTTTTTCTCTGTAAAGACTAAAACAAGAATCCTAGATTTGATTATTATTCGTAAAGATGATTTACGAATAATAAATAATCTTTTTAAGAACATACGCAAATCTAATTAAAATATCGAAGAACCTATCATAATGAAAAGAGTATACTCAAAGGGTGAAATTAAAAAGGAGCGTAATAAAAATTGAAAATAGCAGTCGCAGGAACCGGTTATGTAGGTTTATCAATATCTGTGCTTTTGGCACAACATAATAAAGTAACAGCTGTTGACATTATCCCCGAAAAGGTGGAAATGATCAATAATAAGAGATCTCCCATACAGGACGAATACATTGAAAGATACCTTGCTGAAAAGGAGCTTGATCTGTGTGCAACGCTTGATGCGGAAACCGCATATAAGGATGCGGATTTTGTGGTAATTGCAGCACCTACAAACTATGACAGCC
>NZ_CANUAR010000037.1:0-14918 GCF_947855755.1 uncultured Coprobacter sp. | reverse complement strand
CAGCGGACTCCCAACGGACTTATTAACGTTGCACAGCCCATCCTTTTCGATGAGGTGAATTTCTTTGCAAAGTTGTCCGATCTCTACGAGGCAGCCTATGCAGAGACAGACGACATGAAGGCCTTGGTTTCGGAGCTCGTCCCGACCTATCACCCCGACAGCCGTTCCTTTGATTTTCTTCACAATCAAGACGGCCTTGAGGACAAACCCCCGATCAGCGCGTGAGGCAATTGCAGCACAAGGGCCGGGATATAATCTAGTTATTACTTTAATAAAGAGGATATTCTCTTAAAATTACGAGGAATATGAATTTATCTATGAAAAATGATATGCCGGGCATGAAGCCAGGAAGTCTACTTTATAGGGATCATGTCAAACGAATATTAGACTTGATTATCGCCTTTCTGGTTTTAATCGTAACGGTAATTCCGATGGTAATCACGGCAATAGCAGTAAAGCTGGATTCTCCTGGGCCAATCCTCTTTAAACAGGATCGGTTGGGTAAAAACGGAAAAGTTTTTAAGATTTTGAAATTCCGTTCCATGTGTGTGGGAGCGGAAAAAACAGGTTCTGGAGTTTATTCCGGAAAAGGAGATAGCCGCGTTACTCGTGTCGGAAGAATAATTCGTGCAACAAGTCTCGATGAGCTTCCTCAGATAATCAATGTAATGCGAGGAGAAAGAGGTATAATAGAGACAACCAAGAAAAACATAGTGTTTTCAAGGGTTGTTGCGGCTAATTCAATTTCGTTATAAGGTTTTGTATATAACGGTTGGGTAGGCAAAAACAGCCTTTGAGAATAAAATGGCTTCTTGATTGCTTATTTTGACCCAATCTGATAAGCGTACAAAATTTGATAAGGAGGTTGAATTAGCCGAGGATGGGAAGCATCTCTTGGCTATTCGTCGTGCTATAAAGGAAAAAGTGTTACAGGATATGACTACATAAACCAGATTATCGGATAGATACAATGCAATAGAGGTCTATGTAGTCTGTGATACGAAGGTATCCAGACTTTTATTATAGTCGGGATGTTTCATATCGAAACAAGATGTCGGAAGAAGGAGGCAGGTCATGACAATTAAATTTATGTTCAATTCTCCCGATGATACAAGCCTTCTGTATGCTTGTACGGATGAGGTTGGAGAGTCGCCTTTCGGTGGTGAAGATGCGATCACAGTGGAGATAAGGCGTTCAAAGGAATACAGCGAAGCGATTCTCGCTGATATGAAATCCTGCTTGTCCGGATTTATAGAATACAAGTATCTTGGTTGCCGAGAACGCATTGCCCGTGAAGCGTATCAACTTACAATCAACGGCATGACATACGATGTTTTCTTCGTGTTTGACAAACGTGAGGATGACAATATCCAACTGCACATCGAAATTGAATCTCCTATTATAGAAAATCCCGATTTTGAGACAAGGTACAACAAGACATTGGAAGCGTTGAAACTTGCTTTGAAAGATCGGGTCAGCAAAGACTGGCAAGGTTGTACTTGGCTGATCGATGACCAATCCGAAATGCTTGGTGCTGATCTCTATCATCGTTTTTTCAAAATAGAAAATCAGTTCCGTGCTTATGCAAACAAAGTGCTTATACAGCATTTGGGGCAGAATTGGCTTGACCGCCCTGGTTTGGAACAGTACAAGGATTCCGTATGCAGCATGGAAACTTCGTTCAAGCAGATTGTCCCGCAGTTCGCCAATATCAATACTTCTCTCTTGTCAATGACCTTGGAAACACTTTCAAAGGTTATTTTGAAAGCGGTAATCTATAAAGAAAATACTACTTTAACTTCCGCTGAACTCACAAGATTATATCAGTATTTGGAAAAGCGCAACGAACAAGCAGCAAAAGAATTTGTAGAGAAAAAACGTGAGACAAAAATCAATCTATGGGATGATGTTTTTTCACAGTATTTTGCTGATCCGAAGCAATTCAAGAAGCAGCTCAATCAGTTTATCAAGGCTCGTAATCACATAGCGCATAACAAGCTACTGACATTCTTTGCTTTCAAGAAGATGCACGATGAATTGTCGGTTTTTGAAACTACTATAACACAAGCACTTGAGCAGTTTGAGCGAATGAACGCTTCAGAAGAACTTCTTGATACTTGGCAGCATGAGCAGGAGCAGGACGAATACGATGAACAGTATTGGCGTGATCGTTTCTTTGGAGAGACGGGTGTTGAAATCCGTGATGAAGATGAGATTTACGAACTGCTTTGTCAGACTGTTACTGATCTGTATGATACCCTTTCGGATCGGTATCATTATGACCCTTGCTTTGAGGTTTCCGATATGGAAACGCCCGTGAAAGACGGAACAACTAAAGTATTCACGGTAACAAGCAATGCATCTGATGAAAAGCTAACCCTTTTTGTTTCGATTGTGGTTGATGATGATATGGACACATCAAGTTATTTGACCATTGAAGCGAAGCACGGTGAGGATGTAATTGCAAAGGCTGAGTGTGCTTACCACAACGGCGAAGGGCATGAGGGCGAAGAAGGTCTTCGTGTGGCTGACAGCGATTCGGAATATGACGATACTGAGGTTCACGATTTTCTTGAAGATTTGATTGCGTATATTGAAGAAGATTTGAACCCTTACGTGAAACAAGTGTCAGCTATGGAGTACGAATGCGGCAGACATGGCGGCACTTCTCCTGTTGCAGATTTTGCCTGCCAAGAATGTGGCAAGGATGGTGTGTCTATCACCGAAGATCTATTACCAATCGGAAAATGCTGTTACTGCGGTTATGAGAATGAGCATTATGTATGCGAACTCTGCGGAATGGTGTATGACGATATGGGCGGTGATGAACACTTGTGTAATGGGTGTATGCCGAGAGATGATTAAAGATTGATTGGAAAGGTGGAATATCAAATGAATAAAAACTTGTTAATTATCGGTGCAAGTACGTATGGCGTTGTAGCTTCTGAAATAGCAGCAGATATGGGATGCTTTGAAAAAATAGATTTCGTTGACGATGAAAGAAAAACAACTCCCAACGGTATTGATGTTGTTGGCACAACACAGGATATTGATGAACTGGCACTCCAATACAGCAATATCATTGTTGCGATTGGCAATCCGGAAGTCAGGCTTTCGTTACTCAACAGAATTAAAGAAGAGACGCCCTATCGTATTGTTTCACTTGTTTCTCCTAGAGCGTATGTATCTCCATCAGCACAAATCATGAGTGGCTGTATTATTGAACCAATGGCGGTTGTTCATACGGGTTGTGTAATATGCCCTGGTTGTATCATTTCTGCCGGAGCTATCGTGAATCACGCAACAATGTGTTGTGACGGTGTTCATGTGGATTGTAATGCTACGGTTGATGGATATTGCCTTGTACCTGCTGGGACAAAGATTTGCAGTGGCGAGGTGTACAAACGCAAAGATACGATTAAGACCGAAGATTTATTCTTTGATCCGCAAAAGTGGGCGGAACGATTGGTTGATATTTCAAAACGTACACCAAAGGAAATTGATGGATTAGACTACACATTTGAAAGTGGAATGTAATTAAAGCGGGAGATATTGCAAGATGTATAAGCACGTTATAAAGAGACTTATTGACCTTATTCTGTCGAGTGTTGCCATAATCGTCTTGGCACTTCCGATTTTGATTATCGCCATTGCGATTAAGATTGACGATCCCGGTCCCGTTTTGTTCAAGCAGAAACGAGTCGGCAAGAAGAAAAACGGAGAGATTACATATTTTATGATCTGGAAGTTCCGTAGCATGAAGATGTCCACACCGCACGATACCCCTACACATCTTCTTGAAAATCCCGATCAGTATATCACTCGTGTAGGACGCTTTATCCGTAAGACCAGCCTTGATGAGCTTCCTCAAATTTATCAGGTGTTCACGTCGAAACTATCCGCAATTGGTCCCAGACCCGCCTTGTGGTCGCAAGATGATTTGGTAGCGGAACGGGAGAAGTACGGGGCAAATGACATCAAACCCGGTATTACCGGATGGGCGCAGATCAATGGTCGGGACGAGCTGGAAATTGATGTAAAAGCAAAGTTTGACGGTGAATATGCCGCTGCGTTGAATGCAGGAAAGTTCAAAGGCTTCGCAATGGATGTGAAGTGCTTTTTCGGTACGATTGTGAGTGTGCTGAAATCAGACGGCGTTGTCGAGGGTGGTACAGGCGAAATGAAGAAGCAGGAAGAAAAGAAGGAAGAAGAGACAGTAGGAAAGGAACGTTAACGTATGAATATGCCCGTCGTAAGTGTTGTAGTCGCAACGTATAAAAGGGATTTAGATCTGAAAAATGCCCTTGAGTCTCTTGCGCTTCAAAGCTTCTCGGATTTTGAAATAGTACTTGTCGATGATAATGGCAATGCCGAATGGAACAAGAAAGTTTCTTCTATTGTCGCAGAGTTCAAAGAAAACTACCCATCCGTTGAGATACAATATATTGTCAATTCACCCAACCGTGGATCCGCTAAAACGAGAAATATCGGTATTGAAGCATCTAAGGCTGAATTTATAACATTTCTTGATGATGACGATGTTTACCTTCCTGAAAAGCTTTCTCGCCAGGTGGAGTTTATGATATCAGGAGAGTATGACTATTCGGTGACTGATTTGCACCTCTACAATGAGAGAGGCAGACTGATTGATAAGAGGATAAGAAACTATATTGTAAACACTACCCCCGAAGATCTTCTTGAATATCACTTTAAATATCATCTGACAGGAACCGACACTATGATGTTTCGAAAAGAATACCTTACAAAAATAGGTGGTTTTGCACCCATAGATGTAGGGGATGAATTTTATTTGATGCAGAGAGCCATCGAAGGGGGCGGAAAGTTCGGTTATCTGCCCGGCTGCGAAATCAAAGCTTTTGTTCATACGGGAGAAGAACGGGGCATTTCAAGCGGCGACGGGAAAATCAAAGGTGAAAATGAGCTTTTTGAGTATAAAAAACAGTACTTTTCCAAACTTGAACCCAAAGCAGTAAAATACATAAAAACAAGACATTACGCTGTACTCGCATTCGCGGAAATAAGAAGAAAAAAATTCGGTGCATTTATGAAAAATGCTTTCAAAGCGTTCTTCTCATCGCCTGCAGCATGTGTGAATATTTTAAAGGGGCCAAAATGAAAAAAATAGGGATTGCTACCGTATATACCGGCTATAATTATGGATCGGTCCTCCAGGCATTTGCAACAAAGAAAATCCTTTCCGGTATGGGATACGAAGCAGAAATTTTGAAAATAAACGGCAGTCTTGTAAAGGGAAGAGATATCAGATTAAAAAAGCTGATTACGATTGCATGGCGTTCCTTACTGCATAAGAACGGTGTAAAAAGTCTGAAAAACTATAGCACCAGTATGTCAAAAGAATTCAAAGAAGGGACGGTTGAACTGTTTGATGAATTTATCAACAGCGAAATATCGCCTCGTTTGGTGTCATATAGGACCTTGGAGAAAAAGGCCAAGAACGATGAATATGCTGCTTTTCTTTGCGGCAGTGATCAAGTCTGGAATTCTGCGGTTTTTTATGTTGATCCGTTCTATTATTTGCGGTTTGCTCCGTTGGAAAAAAGAATAGCCTTTGCACCGAGTTTTGGAAGAGATTTTGTTCCTGACTATAACAAAAAGACAATTAAGAAATACATATCCGAAATCAAATACAAGTCAGTAAGAGAGGCATCAGGGGTTGATATCATAAAAGAACTGACAGGTGAGGATTCAACAGTGTTAATTGATCCCACTCTTGTTCTCAACCGCACAGAATGGGTCTCATTGCTGAATATGAAGGAGAACAATAAGGGCAAATATTTGCTCGCATATTTCTTGGATTCCCCATCGCCGAAAGCACAAAAAGCAATCCATGCTATCAGCGAAAGATATGGTTTGGAGATTATAGGTTTGCCGTATATTTTCAAAGATTCAGGGATAAACAACGTGAAAAATGCCGGTCCCTGTGAATTTGTTGAATATGTAAAAAATGCATCGTTTGTATGTACGGATTCTTTCCACGGAACATCTTTTTCATTGAATCTTAACATTCCTTTTTTCACTTTTGAGAGAAAATACGGGAATGGGGGCAATCAATCTGCAAGAATTGAGTCCATATTAAAAATGACAGATCATTTCAACCGTTATGAGGTGGATGATTTCGAGTCGTGTATGGATATATCCTTCGAAAAGTCCAATACTATTTTGGATTTTGAAAGAAGAAGATCGAAAGAATACCTTGCTTCCATACTCGAAGAGAGGGTTTGAGGTTTTATGAAAAGAAATGTTTGCAATCCTGAGGCTTTGCGAGACTGCACGGGGTGTGGTATATGTGCTTCTGTATGCAGCTTTGATGCAATTAAGATAAAAGAAGATCGCATGGGATTTTACCGTCCGGAAATTAACGAAGCTTTATGTACAGGTTGTTCCTTGTGTACGAAAGTGTGCTATCGTTTTGATGGTGAAATTTCTGTCGAGGAACAAGAAGATCACGAATGCTACAGTGCGGTCAATAAAAACGATGAGGAGCTTAGAAGTGCTTCCTCAGGCGCTGTATCGATCGAGTTGATGCGCGAATGCTTGAAGAGAGGCTATTATGTGGTTGGCGTTGCTTACGATTATTCCTTAAACCGTGCAGTAACGAGAATAGCGAAAAGCGAAAACGAACTTGAACAATTCAAAGGGTCGAAGTATTTTCAAAGCTACACTGCAGATGCGTTCAAAGAAATGGCCCGAGATAAAAGCGGACAGAAATATGCAGTATTTGGGACGCCATGCCAAATCTATGCCGTTTCGAAAATGAGTGATTTAAAAGCCGAATCGGACAAGTATATTTTGGTTGATATTTTTTGCCACGGTTGCCCGAGCCTGAAGCTTTGGGATAAGTATCTTGAAAAAATAAAGGAACAAAAGAATATCGATCGATTTGACCTGATAAGCTTCCGAAGCAAAACTCATGGCTGGCATGAGTATTGTTTTGATTTTGTGAAAGGCGCACAGCATTTTTCCAGTTCAAAATACAACGATGCCTTTCACGAAATCTTTTTCGGAAAGGATGCAATGAACGAAGCTTGCTATGATTGTTTAACAAGAAGCACAGTAGTAAAGACCGATATAAGAATGGGAGATTTCTGGGGCGGCAGGTATGACTTAAATACCAAAGGGGTATCTGCAGTAATCATTTCCTCTGAAAAAGGCAAGGAGTTATTTGATTCTGTGGCACATAAGTTTTATTTCGACCGGGCTGACTTCAATGAAATTATCAGTGCGCAATCATACAAAAAAGCGCACAATCTTGATAATAACAGAAGAAATTCCGTTCTTTCCATGCTTTCGGGAGACGAGGGCATAGACACTGTAGTGAGAAAACACAGAAGGATGCTTTCTTTTAAAACGAATGTGAAGAGGAATTTGAAAAGCATATTAAAGCATTTGCCTGACTCTATTTATCTGCGGTTAAAAAAGAAGTTACGGTAATCATAAAAGAGGTTAATAAATGTCCAAGTTTGAAATATTGTGCGTAACAATGCACCAGAATGACTTTTCAAAGATAAAGGAAATGAATGTTCACTCTAACATTGTGTATGCCAATCAAGCAGACCATACTTCATATGAGGAATATGAATTTGAAGGTCATACAGCAAAAATGATTTCAACGCAAACACGTGGGGTTGGAATAAACAGGAATTTTGTTCTTGCGTATGCTTCTGCAGATATTTGCTTGATGGCAGATGACGACGTACAGTATGATGATGACATGGAGGACCGTGTTCTTGATGAGTTTGAAAAGCATCCCGATGCCGATGTGATAGTATTCCATTTTGCTTCAAATGATCCGAACAGAAAACCGCCTCAGTATTTTAAAACGAAAAAATGGCCAAGGTTTGCCAGAACACCTTGGGGAACGATACGAATCGCATTCAGATTGAATTCTGTTCGTAAAGCGAATGCGTGGTTTACTGCCTTATTTGGCGGCGGATGCATCTTCCCGTCGGGTGAGGACAGTATGTGGATTAAAGATCTTCGCCGTGCAGGTCTTACATTTTACGTTTCCAAGGAAACAATAGGCAAAGTATCTTATGAAACATCCACTTGGTTCACAGGTTACGATAACAAGTATTTCTATGGTGTAGGTGCTTGCTATGCTGCAATAAACAGAAGAACATCTTTTATAAAATACTTATATATGGCATTAAGGACCGAAGGAAAGGGGAATTTGTCCCTTTTTCAGAAGATGACCTGGATGCTTTGCGGCAAAGACGGGTATAAAAAAACGCAGTCATATGATGAGTATAAATTAAACTTGAATAAGGCGGATTCGGAGCAAATATGAAGTATGCTTTTTTAACTACTCTTATCCCAAAACAAATGGAGCAAGAAGTAGCAAAACATTCAACATATAATATGCAGGCTGCAGCAAATGCATTGCAGTGGCATATTTATGAGGGCTTGTGTTCCAATTACAGAGAGGGAATAAAACTGTTCAATGTTCTTCCTATCGGAAGCTTTCCTCAGTATTATTCAAAGCCTTTCATAAAAAAATCCGTATTTGATGACGAGAGACACAAAGGTCATATAAATATTGGCTTTTGCAATATTAAGCTGATTAGGAAATACCACCAGCCAAAAAAAATATTTGCCCTGTTGGAAAAATGGTGTTCAGAAAACAGTGAGGACAAATTGTTGTTTGTTTACACCGTATCTGCCCCCTTTATGATTGCAGTGAATCAAGTAAAAAAACATTTTCCGAATCTCAAGGTGTGTGCGATCATTGCCGACCTTCCGGAAATGTCAAACCTTTCCGCAAACAAAAGTCTTGCTAAAAGACTTTTTGAAAAGAAGATGGCAGCCGATTCATATTCATCTATGAATTGCGTTGATGCATTTGTTCTTCTCACAAAACAAATGGCAGATTATATGAAAATAGACAAACCGTTTGTTGTGATGGAAGGAATTGCCACCATTGGTGAGCTTCCGCAGAAAAAAGAAACAGGCAGAATAAAAACGATTCTTTACACGGGAACACTGCACAGGAGATTCGGTGTATTGAATCTTGTTGAAGCGTTCCGGGCGATTGACAACTCCGATTACAGACTTATTATATGCGGTATCGGTGATTGTGAAGCGGAAATAATGAAGCAAGCACGCATTGACAAAAGAATAGAGTTTAAGGGGCAGCTTGATCGAAAAGATATCTTGAAACTTCAGCAAGAAGCTACGGTTCTTGTAAATCCTCGCCAAAACAACGAGGAATTTACAAAATACAGTTTTCCTTCCAAAAATCTTGAGTATTTGTCAGCGGGGATCCCTCTTGTTGCATACAAGCTGGACGGTATTCCAGATGAGTATGATGAATACATCAATTATGTAGGCGACAACTCCATTGAGGCTTTGCGCGATAAGCTGATTGAAGTATGTGAAGATTTAAACGGTTCGGCACGTGAATGCGCATCCAGAGCAGTTTATTTTGTTAGAAATGAAAAAAATGCACAAAAGCAGGCTTTAAAGATCAAAAGAATGGTTGATGCTTTGTAAATTGCCTGAACAGGAGAAGATAAATGGATATTGTTTTGAAGGAGAATAAAAACAGAATGGTCAAAAATCATCTAAAATCAATGTCTTTTAGTGAAATAGCTTTGTTTGTTTTGACATTGCTTTTATGGACAGACCGTATTCTTTTAACATATGTCCGTGCTATAATGATGAGATTGCCCATAATCGGATTTATGGCAGATTATATGATAACTGCGGTCTATGTTGTCCTGATTGTTTTCTCCGTGCCAAGGATTCTAAAATGTATGCAAATCAAAGACCTCTTCTTTGTTTTTACAACAGTTATCATATGCTTGTTGAATTACCTTGTTTTTCCGGACAATACGGAAATATTGGATGATCTTTTACCGAATTTTCTGTTTTTTACGTTTCCATTGTATTTTATAGGGCTTTCTTTGGATTATGAAAAAGTATTTCCCTGGATGTACAGACTTTCGTTGGTTACAATTGCTGCTTTTACGGTATATAAATTATTCATCAGTACCCCTATGACTGATACACAGTCGATATATCAAGGCGATATGTGGGGGGCATACAACATACTCCCTCATGTGTGTGTGGCTGCGCTTGCTATGTTAAAAAAGCCCGGCTTTATCAATATAGCTTCGTCTGTGCTCGGTATTCTTATGCTTTCATTCCTTGGCAGCCGGGGACCATTGCTCTGTGTGGTAATGGCAATCGTGTTTTACTTGATATTCTACAAAAAATACAAAAAGCCGTTCCTTGCTTATTCATTAATAGTTCTTGGCGGCGCTTCTTTGATGATGGGAATAGATTTTATTATGTCATTGCTGTATATCATATCCCAAAAGACCGGTCTTAGTATTCGAATTTTTGACAAGTTCTTTGAAGGCTCTTTATCTAATTCATCCTCTCGGGATGTGATTGCTTCCCGCTTATTTGAGAGAATTTCCGAGAATCCTGTTTTTGGTTATGGCTTATTCTCCGACCGAATGGCACTCGATACATATGCTCATCACATCGTAATTGAGCTTTGGCATTCCTTTGGCGTTCTTTTCGGAACTGCTGTGTTTGTAGGAATGATAGTTGTTTTGCTCCGTGCAGCTAAAGTTGTGAAAAAAACAGACGAATATGCCCTGCTTTTCATCCCGCTCCTTTTTGCAGGTTTTATTAAACTTTTTTTGTCGAATAGTTTTCTGGAAGAAATATATTTGTATTGGCTTTTGGGAATAGCGGTTAACTTTATAAGAAGCAGTAAAAAAATAATTTAACATTTCGTGATGTGGGAGTGTACTTATAATGAAGATATGTGACGTGGTTATGAATTCTGTTTGGTATGACCCAAGGGTAAGAAAACAGATTGTAGAATATCTGAATGATGGTGTTGAGTTGGCCTGTGTAGGATACGAGTGTCCCAGATATGATGCCGAAAAAATAAAGCAAATGCCTTGTAAGGTTAATATTGTAATGCGTGATAAAAAATATTTGGGCAAACAACGCAATGTTTTCCTGAAATTGAAGCGTGAAAGACTGGTTCAAAAAGCTGTATGTGATGCGATTGTGGCAGAAAAGCCTGACATCATTCACGCCAATGACCTTGATGCACTTATTCCTGCGTATATGGCAAAAAAAGTGTTGAATTGTAAAGTAATATTCGATTCTCACGAGATATACACCGAAAACAATTATTTGATAGATAAAAGACTGTATGCTGCCTATTTACAAATAATAGAAAAGCATATATGCAAAAGAATTGACAGAGTAATATGTGTAAGTCACGCTGCCGCAGACTATCTTGCCAAGAGATATAATATTGACAAGCCTATGGTTGTCACTAACTGCTCGTTGAAGTCAGAACAATTTTTCTCGGAAGAAAAGCATGACGGCTTTGAGGTGCTGAACCACGGACAGTATTATGCAGGACGTGGGTACGATATCATGGTTGAAGCACTTCCTTTGCTGAAGGATTATCCGGATATCAAGCTTGCCCTCAGAGGGTTTGGATCCCTTGAAGAAAGCCTTAGGCAAAGAGCAAAAGAGCTTGGCGACGAAAACATCATTTTTTACCCCAAGGTTTTGGTACAGGAGCTCATACCCGAAGCATCTAAGTCAATGGTTGGTGTTGCAATCACCGAGGGAACCTGCATAAATTTTGAAGTTTCCGTTTCCAACAAGCTGTTTGAGTATGCGTCTGCGGGGCTTCCCGTGATCATGTCTGATATTCCCGAGCACAGATATCTGAACGATAAATTCCGTTTTGGCATTGTTATCAAGGACAACAAACCGGAGACATTTGCCGAGGCTGTTATCAAGCTTTATACCGACAAGGTTTTTTACGAGGAGTGCGCTGAAAACGCCAAAAAGCTTTCGGAGGAAATTAATTGGGAAAACGAATTCAGCAAGCTTTTGGATTTTGAAAAAAGCATTGTGGGGGCCCCAAAATGAAAACTAACGAAGTGAAATGGGGCGCTGTTTTGTCTTATGTGTTGATTTTTCTCAACGCCACATACGGGCTTTTTCTGACACCGTATATTTTGGGTCAAATCGGAGAAGCGTCATACGGTGTATATAAAACCGTTTCAGCGTTTACTTCTTCATTGATGGTGCTGGATCTTGGCCTTGGCGGGACTATGATGAGATACATAGCAAAATACAGGGCAGACAGGCAGGAGAACAAGATCCCAAATTTTATTTCAATGGGATTGATTCAAACAGGAGTAATCTGCACCGTTATCGGAGTGGTTACGTCGGTTTTGTATTTGTTTCTTGATGATATCTATTCAAATGGGCTTACAACGACGGAAATTCTTGAGGCAAAAAGGCTTTACTTGTTTCTGGCAATAGGAATTCTGGCTCATGTGTTTGAAAACCTTTTTAACGGTATTATCTGCGGATTTAACTGTTTTACTTTTGCCAACGGGATCAAAGTTTCTCGTTTGCTTGTGAGAATCGCAGCAGTTGTTGTTTTTCTTGGAATTTTCAAGGATTCACTTACGCTTGTTGTAGTCGATCTTGTAATAACGATACTTGCTGTCCTGGCAGAAGCAGCGTTTATGCTTTTGAAACTAAGAATCAAAGCAGAGTTTACCCATTGGGATAAAACAGTCTTTTCGGAATCGTTTAAGTACACGATTTTGATGTTTCTCACATCCATTGTTGCTCAGGTGAATACAAACTTTTCAAATGTGGTGATCGGTGCAGTTTTGAATTCCACAGCAGTAACGGTGTATTCTATGGCTGTTCTCATATTTGGTACATATGAACAAATGTCTACCGCAATCTCAGGCGTTATGCTTCCCACGATCACAAACTCACTGAAAAATGACGATGAACATTATTCAAACACGTTGAAAATCGTTGTTGAGATGGGCAGAATACAGTTTATTCTACTGGGTGCAGTCTTTGTTGGTTTTATAACCTTAGGTAAGCCGTTTATAAATATGTGGCTGGGTGCGGATTATGACGATGTCTATTACCTTGTTTTGATCTTGCTTGGACCTGCGCTTTTAGATCTTTGTATAAATGTTTGTTTATCCATTTTAAGAGCCAAAAATATGTTGGGATTCAGAACGGCAGTTATTATCGTATCTACAGTTCTCAATCTTGTAATTACTATAGTCGGTATGCCCTGTATCGGTTTCTACTCAGCAGCAATAGGAACTGCTTGCAGCTTCCTGTTTGGAAGTGTTATCACAATGGGTATCTATTATTACCAAAGCTTGAGAATCAACATACTCAAACTGTATAGGGGAATATTCAATAGAATCTGGATCTGCTTAGTCCTCAGCGGCATTGTATGCTTTGGCGTATCAATGATATTTGACACGCCTGTAACAAAATTCATATTGGGATTTTGTGCTTTTTGTATTACATATGCTTTTACGTTGCTGGTATTCGGACTTAATGAAAAAGAAAAAACAATAATCTTATCTAAAATAAGGAGAAAAAATGATTAACGTAATTGGACTTGGATACATTGGACTGCCTACAGCCCTTATGATGGCTGCGCATGGAGTAGAGGTTGTCGGCACAGACTACAACAAGGAACTTGTTGCTACACTCAATGCCGGCAAGACAACCTTTAAAGAAGACGGCCTGGACGAGCTTTTCGCTGAAGCGGTCAGCAAGGGAATCAAATTCACCACCGAGTATCAGGTGACAGATACTTACATCGTATCCGTTCCCACCCCCTATGACAAATTCAGCAAGAAGGTGGACGCTTGCTATGTGGTTTCTGCTGTAAAGAGCGTAATGGCGGTTTGCCCCAAGGGTGCAACTGTTGTTGTCGAATCCACCGTGTCCCCCGGAACCATTGATAAGTACGTCCGTCCCGCTATTGAAGAAAACGGCTTTGTAATCGGCAAGGACATCAACCTTGTTCACGCCCCCGAACGCATTATTCCCGGCAACATGGTATATGAGCTGCTTCACAACAACCGTACTATCGGTGCTGATGATAAAGCAGTAGGTGAAAAGATCAAGGAACTGTACGCTTCTTTCTGTCAGGGCGAGATCGTCGTAACCGACATCCGCACCGCAGAAATGACCAAAGTTGTGGAAAACACCTTCCGTGCAGTGAATATTGCCTTCGCCAACGAACTTGCGAAGATCTGCCGCCATGATAATATGGACGTCTATGAAATCATCCGCATTTGCAACATGCATCCGCGTGTAAATATTCTCCAGCCCGGCCCCGGTGTTGGCGGTCACTGCATTTCCGTTGACCCGTGGTTCCTCGTCGGTGATTATCCGAGCCTTGCTAAGGTAATCGACGAATCCATGAAGACCAACGACGGTATGCCCGATTTTGTGCTGAACAGAATCCATGAAATCATGAAGGAAAACAATATCACTGATTTCAACAGAGTTGGTCTGTATGGACTCTCCTATAAGGAAAACGTGGATGACCCGCGTGAATCTCCCACGATTCAGCTTCTCGAAAATCAGGAAAGACATCTTGCATCCCCAATCAAGTCCTATGACCCTTATTTTGAGAAGGATATCGTGCCCAATCAGTACCATGATTTCGATAAATTCCTCGAAGATACTGATCTTGTAGTAATTATGGTAAATCATAATCAGATCAAGGAAAATATGGACAAACTGAAGGGTAAGATCGTGTTTGACACCAGAAAATGCTGTGATCTGCCCGGTGTATACAGACTGTAATCAGGAGGACTGACTCAAAAATGAAAACCGTAATGCTCGTTTTTGGCACAAGACCCGAAGCGATAAAAATGTGTCCTCTTGTCAATGAGCTGAAGTCAAGAGAAAACATTAAAACCGTAGTATGCGTTACAGGTCAGCATCGTCAAATGCTTGACATGGTGCTTGATACATTCAAGGTTGTACCCGACTATGACCTTTCGATCATGAAGGCTGGTCAAACTTTGTTCGATATTACAACT
>NZ_CANUAR010000036.1:0-14998 GCF_947855755.1 uncultured Coprobacter sp. | reverse complement strand
ATAGGCCGGAAGAAAGCGCAAAAATGACCTGATAATATTTTCTAATTGGAAAATTTAGACAGGCTCTTAATCAGGCTCTCAAATTTAATAAATCAAAACAGGCTCTTAATCCGTTAAAATTCATTTTTTTGTTTTCGTTATTCAATCAGTTTACCTACATTTGCACATTATTTGTCTATATGAAGAAGAGATTTTTATATTTATTTGTATCGGTATTATTTTTTACTTCGTGCAGCGAGTATAATAAAATACTTAAAAGTACCGATTATGATATGAAATATGAATATGCCAAGAAATATTTTGAACAAAAAAAATATGCTCGGGCATATACTCTGTTAGAAGAGTTGGTGACGATATATAAGGGAACGGATAAGGCGGAAGAATCCCTTTATTTATTAGCTCGCAGTCATTATATGGCAAAGGATTATTCAACTTCAGGACAGTATTTTACGACTTATTATACAAACTATCCCAAAGGCCAATTTGCAGAACTTTCCCGTTTTTATGCCGGTTATGGATATTATTTAGATTCTCCCGAGCCGGAACTCGATCAGTCGGGAACTTATAAGGCGATAGATGAGATGCAGATGTTTCTGGAATATTTTCCGGGAAGCGAGAAGGCTAAAGAAGCTCAGGATATAATTTTCGCTTTGCAGGAGAAATTGGTGGAGAAGGAGTGGTTGAATGCACAGTTATATTATAATTTGGGTAACTATATGGGCAACAATTATGATGCGGCTGTGATTACTGCTCAGAATGCCTTGAAAGATTATCCTTATACAAAAAGAAAAGAAGATCTTTCGATGTTGATTCTGAAATCGAAATATCAGGAGGCTATGCAGAGTGTGGAGGAGAAAAAGATAGAACGGTTCAGAGACGTGATTGATGAATATTATAGCTTTATCAATGATTTTCCTGATGGAGCGAATGCAAAAGAAGCTAAGAAAATTTTTAATGTAGCAAGTAAATACGTAAAAGATTAATCAATACAATAATATGGATTACAAGAAAACGAATGCACCGACAAACACCGTTACCCGTGATATGATCGCTTTGTCATCGGATACCGGAAATGTTTATGAAACTGTTTGTATTATAGCAAAAAGAGCTAATCAGATTTCTGTAGAGATGAAAAATGATCTGGAAAAGAAATTACAGGAGTTTGCTTCTTTTAATGATAATCTTGAAGAAGTGTTTGAAAACAGAGAACAGATTGAGATTTCAAGATATTATGAAAAGTTGCCGAAACCTACATTGATAGCGGCTCAGGAATATCAAGAAGGTAAAGTATATTACAGAAATCCGGCAAAGGAAAAAGAAATAATCTAAATCCTTTTGAAATAAACCAAAGTAAAGCGGCTTCGAGAATTCTCGAAGCCGCTTTACTTTGGTTGAAATTCCGATTATTTGAATTTTATTCGGACCAGGTTCAAGTATGGTAGCAGGCTATCTGACGAGTGAGAACGCGAGGATGACCTGATAGTATTTTGATCGGAAAATTTAGATAGTTCCTAAGATATTTTATCGGATAGGAACGTAACCGTTATCTTTGATTATATTCTGTCCTTCGTCGGATAGCAGATACTGAATAAATGAAGAAACTGCTTTTTCATTTTTTTGATTATAGTAGTAATAAAGCGGGCGAACGATCGGGTATAGTTTTCGGGAAGCATTGGAAACTGAAGGTAATGAATAATTTTTATTGTCGTATGATATAGCTAACGTTTTGATTTTAGGGTTTACGTATGCTAACCCTACATACCCTATAGCACCTTTAGTTTGACTTACTGATTGGATGACAGCTCCGGTAGCCGGCATGGAGAGAGTTCCGCTCATGTAATTTTTATTTTTTAAGACGCTCTCTTTGAAAAATTCGTAAGTTCCTGAAGATGTTTCTCGAGTATATACTACTATCTTTTGATCTTTACCACCTACTTGCTTCCAGTTTTTTATTTTCCCCCGAAAAATATCTTCTAACTGTTTTCGTGTGAGTTTATTTACCGGATTGTCGGGATGAACGATGACAGCAAGTGCATCATAAGCAATGATGATTTCTTGAATATTTTGTTTCGCTTCTTTCAACTTCATTTTTTCACTGAATTTGACAGGACGCGATAACATGGCTATATCTGTAGTATTATCCATCAAGGATGATATTCCTACACCGCTTCCTCCCCCTGTAACGGTAACATGAGCTTTTGAATATTTTTTCATGAAATTTTCTGCTGCTTGTTGTGAGACGGGCAGAACGGTATCGCTTCCTTTGATGCGTTGTGCATATAATGTTGTTGTGGCGAGGAATAAAGAAATGATCAGATAACTTTTTGTTCGTTTCATATTTTTATTTTATTCGCAAAGAAATAAAGCTGATATTACAAAAAGTTTACAATGATATTATTTGACAGTTACAAGACCTTTCTCTGATATTTTTGTAATATGAATGTAATAATTCTGAAACAGTTTATTCAAGTCTCCTTTACATGATCTTAATATGAGTTTCATTCCTTTGTGCCAACAAACAGAAACACGATGAAAAAAGTTTTTGAAAAGATTGTAGAAGGTATCCTTACTTGTAGTGGATATATAACGAGTATCACTATTTTGCTTATTGTGGCTTTTCTTTTTACGGAAGCTTTCGGTTTATTTAATAATAAGGTAATAGAGGACGGTTATGTTTTGGTTTTGAATAAAGAAAATGAGATCAGAAAATTGAGCAGTAAAGAGATAAAAGATATTTTCGATGAGGAAATCGTTAATTGGAGAGAGGTAGGAGGAAAAGACTTGCCTATAAAACTTTTTAGGTTGGAAGATCTGACTACTTATTATTCCGAAACGGAACTGGGCGAGTCTTATGAATTTGCATCATCTAAAATAGAGACTTTAATTAAAAATAATCCCGGTATTATAGCTTTTATTCCTCGAAAATTCGTAGAAAATCCTCAGAATGTCTATGTAGTGGAAGACCAAACAATTTCATTAAAAGATGTATTTGTAGGAACAGAGTGGTTTCCTACGGCAACACCGGCACCTCAGTTCGGCTTCTTGCCTTTGGTTACGGGAACATTATGGGTAAGTTTCTTTGCCATACTTATAGCATTGCCTTTTGGTTTGTCCGTATCGATCTATATGTCTGAAATTGCCACTCCGAGAGTGCGGAGTATTCTTAAACCTCTTATTGAATTGTTGAGCGGAATTCCTTCGGTAGTTTACGGATTTTTCGGTTTGATTGTCATAGTTCCTATAATACAGAAAGTGTTTAATCTACCAGTTGGAGAGACAGGATTGTCCGGAAGTGTCGTTTTAGCGATTATGGCTTTACCTACTATTATTACTGTTGCAGAAGATGCCATGCGAAACTGTCCCCGCACGATGCGCGAAGCAAGTCTGGCTTTGGGAGCTTCTCGTTGGCAAACTATATATAAAGTTGTTATTCCGTTTTCGATTTCCGGGATTACATCGGGAGTAGTCTTAGGAATCGGTCGGGCTATAGGAGAAACGATGGCGGTTTTAATGGTTACCGGGAATGCAGCGGTAATCCCCGTTTCTATTTTAGAGCCGTTAAGAACAATTCCTGCTACTATTGCCGCTGAATTGGGAGAAGCACCATCTGGTGGAGCTCATTATCAAGCTCTTTTTATGCTCGGTGTAGTACTCTTCTTTATTACATTGATAATAAACTCATGTGTAGAATACGTATCATCAAAAAACAAGTAAAAACATGAATATTCGCAATATTTATCCGTCCAGATATGAGATTCGAAAGAGGCGTTCTCAACATTTTGCTTTCGGGATCTTTTCTCTGTTGAGTGTTTTGGTCGTAGCCATTCTTTTTGCTATTTTGGGATTTATTATTTATAAAGGAATCGGTGTTATTAGTTGGGGCTTCCTCACCGAATCTCCGACAGACGGGATGACTTCGGGAGGTATATGGCCGGCGATCGTAGGGACATTTTATTTGATGATCGGGAGCGCTCTATTTGCATTTCCGGTTGGTGTGATGAGCGGTATATATATGAATGAATACGCCCCTAAAGGAAAGTTGGTGCGTTTTATACGGGTTATGACAAACAATCTAAGCGGAATACCCTCGATCGTGTTCGGTCTGTTCGGTATGGCGTTATTTGTAAAATATCTGAATTTCGGGGATAGTATCATAGCCGGGTCATTGACTTTAGGTCTACTTTGTGTACCGTTGGTAATCCGAACGACGGAGGAGTCGTTGAAAGCCATTCCCGACAGTCTGAGAGAAGGCAGCCGAGCTTTGGGAGCAACCAAATTGCAAACGATATGGCACGTGATTTTACCGATGGGAATGCCCAATATCATTACCGGTTTGATTCTTGCGTTAGGAAGAGTTTCAGGAGAAACAGCCCCCATATTATTTACTTGCGCCGCTTATTTTTTACCGCAATTGCCCGAAAGTATTTTTGACCAGTGTATGGCGTTACCTTATCATCTGTATGTTATCTCTACAAGCGGGACAAACATGGAAGCTCAGTTACCGCTGGCATACGGAACGGCATTGGTTCTGATCGCTATTATTCTGTTCATCAATTTGTTGGCGAATGCCTTGAGAAAATATTTTTCAAACAAAGTAAAAACAAACTAATATAAAAAGAAATGAATAAGATCGATGCCCGTGACGTAAACTTTTACTATGGGAATTTTCACGCTCTCAAAGGAATAAGTATGCAGATCGAAGAAAAATCTGTCGTGGCATTTATAGGTCCGTCGGGATGTGGAAAATCCACATTTCTTCGATTGTTTAATCGTATGAATGATTTGATTCCCGATACACGGTTGAATGGAGAAATCTTGATCGATGGGAAAAATATTTATGATAAGGATATACAGGTCGATGAATTGCGGAAAAATGTAGGAATGGTTTTTCAGAGACCCAATCCTTTTCCGAAAAGTATATTCGAGAATGTTGCTTATGGGTTGCGTGTCAACGGTGTAAAGGATAAAGAATTTATCCGCAATCGTGTGGAGGAAACCTTGAAGGGAGCGGCTTTGTGGAATGAAGTGAAAGATAAGTTGAAAGAATCGGCTTTTGCTCTTTCGGGAGGGCAGCAGCAACGGTTGTGCATTGCACGTGCTATGGCAGTTTCTCCTTCAGTTTTATTGATGGATGAACCTGCATCTGCCCTTGATCCGATATCTACGGCAAAGGTAGAAGAGTTGATTCATGAACTGAAAAACGATTATACGATTGTTATCGTAACGCATAATATGCAACAAGCATCGCGTATCAGTGATAAAACCGCTTTCTTTTATATGGGGGAGATGGTTGAGTATGATGATACTAAAAAGATATTTACGAACCCGGGCAAAGAGGCCACGCAAAATTATATTACCGGTCGCTTTGGTTGATATTATTAGAAACAGATAAGGTTATGGTCGAATTTATAGAATCGAAGTTAGTCCGTCTTCGTAAAGAAGTGGATGAAATGTGGGATCTGGTAAGGACACAGATTGAGAAATCGGGAAATGCTGTGCAAAGTTTGAATAGAGAAGATGCGCAAACAGTTATTGTAAGAGAAAGACATGTCAATGCCTTTGAATTGAAAATAGACAGTGATATAGAGGATATAATTGCTTTATATAGTCCGGTGGCAGTAGACCTTCGGCTCGTTCTGGCAATGCTGAAGATCAATTCGAATTTGGAACGAATCGGAGATTTTGCAGAGGGAATAGCTCGATTTGTAATTCATTGTCCTGAACCGTTAAATGAAACATTGATGGAAAGGTTGCAGTTGAAAACGATGTTTACGACAGTTCTTGATATGTTGGATATGGCTAAACGCGCTTTAGATGAGGAAAGTCCGGATTTGGCTACAACTGTTCTTGCTAAAGACAATCTGTTAGATGATATAAATTCGGCAGTAACGCCTATTCTTGCCGATTATTTAGGAGAACATCCTGATGATCGGTTGGCTTGTCTGAATTTAGTCAGTGTATTTCGTAAGTTAGAACGTGCAGGAGATCATATTACGAATATGGCAGAAGAGATAATCTTTTTTGTAAATGCAAAAGTGCTGAAACATCAAGGAAATACAGACGAACATTATGTTTGATCTGTAAAAGAGAAATATTTAAGCAGGGAGTGAACGATTTTATCGCAGTTCATTCCCTGCTTTTTTATGGTTATACCTGAATATGTTGAACCTTTGGCGAGAAATAGCGATATTTTTATTCTCGATTTTATTTCAATTCCCGATATTAAGCTGTTTATTAATCTTTGATTAAGTCAGTTTGAGGGAAACTGTTAAGCACTCATTTCTATATTTGTTCAATAAACACACACATTTTTTTTACAAAGAAAGAATCGAATCTTATATTAATTATTAACTTTTAAATTTTGAAATTATGAACGTAAGGAAAATTACCGGATTTGTTTTGTGTCTTGCTGTTTCGATCGGAATGTTACAAGCTGCAACGAATAATGAGAATCAAGAAAAAGATACTGACCGTACGGAATGGACTGTAACAGCATCTAATTATAAATTTGATTTTCAAGATCCTTCTAAAACTGTTGATGGTGATCTCGATTCTCGTTGGACATTAGGGAAACCGCAAGTTGCAGGAGATTGGATTATTGTCGATATGAAGACCCCTCAGAAATTTAGTGTGATCGAACTACAACAAGGCCGTAGTGCAAATGATTTCCCTCGAGGTTATGCCGTATATCTCTCTAAAGATGGAAAAGATTGGGGAAATCCAGTTATTACGGGAGAAGGGATTAAAGGAGATGCAACGGTAATAACTCTTCCTTCATCTGTCGAAACGAGATATATAAAAATCGTATTGACTAAGGATGTTTCGACTTGGTGGAGTATTCATGAATTTCTTGTAAAATAATGTGATGATTTTATGACAGAATAAGATTTGAATAAGATCATGAATGCATTATTATCAATAAAACGAATGGTGCTTATTGCCGGAGTATGTCTTCTATGCGGTTGTCCGGCAAAAGCAGACATTCGTATGCCCCGGATTTTTGGAGACCGTATGGTTTTGCAGCAGGATGCACAATTATCGATATGGGGATGGGCCGATCCCGGAGAAAAGGTGGTCGTGACTCTTGCCGGAAAAAAGGGGAAAACGATTGCCGGAGCAGATGGTACATGGAAAATCTCCTTGAAGCCCATAAAAACGAAATCGAAAGGGCAAACCCTTACAATAAAAGGAAATAATAAGATCGTATATGAAGATGTATTGATCGGAGATGTATGGGTCGCTTCGGGGCAGTCTAACATGGAATTTGGCATTAATAAAAATCATTACAAAAAAGATGTAGATGCTTCGGCAGATTCCCTGTTACGGTTATTTTTTGTCCCGAGAAATACCTCGCTTGATCCTCTGTCCGATATTTATACACCCGAAGATACCCAGAACCCCGAATGGGCTGCAAAGTGGGTTTTATGTACACCTGAGGCATTGAGAAAGATAAATGGACAAGGATTTGCAAGTGCAGCTTATTATTTTGCTCGGGATATTCGTCAAACAAACGGTCGTCCTTTGGGAATAATACAAAGTGCGTGGGGAGGTACACGTGCTGAGGCTTGGACGAGTCTGTCTGCTTTGAAAGCCGAACCTAAGTTGAAACGTTATGTCGATCTTTATGAAAAAAATGTCAGGATAAATCCTGAAGTTGTCGCTAATTATAAACAGAGGAAAACCGAGTTTGACGTAGCGATAAAAAAGTGGAATAATACTGTGGGCAAAGAGTGGGACAAGGCACAAAAAGAATGGACTATTGAGGTAAAGAAGGCTCAGGCGGCCGGACTTCCTGCTCCGGAAAAACCGAAACCGAGTTCTCCCCGTCCTTCAGATCCGCCTAAACCGAATGGAGGAAATAACGGACCGACCAATCTGTTCAATGCGATGATCAATCCCTTAATTCCCTTGTCGATAAAAGGAGTGATATGGTATCAGGGAGAATTCAATTCCGGAGGATCTGGAAAAGAATATGCTACGCTGTTCCCTTGCATGATAAATGATTGGCGGCAAAAATGGGGAATAGGAGATTTCCCTTTTATATACGTACAGTTGCCGAATTTCGGACCTGTCGATCAGAAACCTTCAGAAGAAGGACAAGGCTGGCGTTGGGTGCGTGAAGGACAATTGAAAGCTCTTGCTTTGCCCAATACGGCTATGGCTGTGACTATCGATATCGGTGATCCTTTCGATCTGCATCCGATCGATAAATATGATGTAGGACATCGTTTGGCATTAGCCGCCAGAAATTTGGCATACGGTGAAAAGATAATCGCCTCAGGACCATTATATGAAAACATGACGATAGAAGGGGATAAGGCGATTATTCATTTCAGTAATTGCGGAAGCGGGTTGACGATAGCGTCCTCTCCCTATACACCTAAAGGTGAAAAGATCAAAAATCCCGAGAAACTTACCGGGTTCTGTATTGCCGGAGAAGACCGTAAATTTGTTTGGGCAGATGCCGTGATCGACGGGAATCGTGTGATTGTCTCGAGTCCTAAGGTGCTGAAACCTGTTGCTGTGCGTTATGGATTTTCCAACAGTCCGGTTTGTAACCTGTACAATAAAGAGTTGCTTCCGGCGTCTCCTTTCCGTACGGACAATTGGGAAAAATAATTAGAATAGCGATTATTGAGGTTTTACCAACCCGATAATCGCTATTTGTTTTCTTATTATTTATTAGGCATGAATAATAAAAAGATAGAGTCTTTGTTCTCATTTTTTGCCAATGTACTGTTTTTGTGAAAATATGGTTACGTTAGAAGCTTCTGATTAAAATTATTCTCAATTTCTGTATAATCTTGTATATCTCATCATCATAAGTTGAGTCTCTTATTTCAACCTCCTTGTTTTTGATATAGTTGATTAGGTTATTAAGGAGTATAAAAAATCCCCCGCAGAAGGGCGAGGGAACCTAATGTTTTCACAACGGAATAATCCTTATTGTGATTTGCTTCATTTTAGTATGACAAAAGTATAAAATAAATGGTTTATGTGCAAATATTTTTAAAATAAAATTTTTATATTTGGAAAAGTTAAAAACAAATATATCATGAAAAAGATTTTAGGTCTGGATTTAGGATCAAGCAGTATAGGATGGGCGTTGGTAAATGAAGCTGAAAATAGAGATGAGGTATCATCGATCATTAAGTTGGGTGTGCGAGTGAATCCTTTGACTGTAGATGAAATGCAAAATTTTGAGAAAGGGAAAAGTATTACCACTAATGCGGACAGGACTCTTAAAAGAAGTATGCGCCGTAATTTGCAACGGTATAAATTGCGGCGCGATGCATTGATAAAACTTTTAAAAAAAGTTGAATTTATAACGGATGAGACTGTTCTTTCGGAGCAAGGAAACAGATCGACGTTTGAGACTTATCGTTTAAGGGCGAAAGCTCCCGATGAAGAAATCTCTTTACAGGAACTTGCACGTGTGTTGTTGATGATCAACAAAAAACGAGGATATAAGAGCAGCCGAAAAATAAAAGAAAAAGAGGACGGAACTTTGATTGACGGAATGGAGGCTGCTAAAAAATTATATGATGAGGATTTAACTCCCGGGCAACTTTGTCTACAGCTACTCGAATCGGGCAAAAGGTCTTTGCCTGATTTTTATCGTTCCGATTTGCAGGAAGAGTTTGATAGAATATGGAACTTCCAAAAGCATTTCAATCCGAAGGCCTTTTGTGACGAGGCTAAAGAAGGAATCAAAGGGAAAAATAAAAGCCAGACATGGGCTATTCTGGAGAAATACTTTATTTGGACGGAGGAAATGGATGTGTGGAATGAAAAAGAGTCCAAAACAGAAAGTGTGGAAAAAGAATGTAAACTTGTCGGTCTTAAACGGACTGTCAAAAAGGAGGAACAGAGAAAAGAAAACTATCGTTGGCGTGTACAAGCCCTTACGGAGCAGCTAGACTTAGAAAAAATTGCGGTGGTGTTGCAGGAAATTAATGGACAAATAAGTACTTCAAGTGGTTATTTAGGAGCAATTAGTGACCGGAGCAAGGTTCTTTATTTCAATCATCAGACGGTAGGCCAATATCAAATGGCTGAACTGGAAAAGAATCCCAATACGAGTCTGCGCAACATGGTGTTCTATCGGCAGGATTATTTGGATGAGTTCGATAAAATTTGGGAAAAGCAGGCAGAATTTCATAAAGAATTGACCGTGGAGCTGAAAAAAGAAATTCGAGATATTATCATCTTTTACCAAAGACGTTTGAAAAGCCAAAAAGGTTTGATCGGTTTTTGTGAATTTGAAAACCGAGAAATTATGGTGGAGAAAAATGGCAAGATGCAAGCTAAGGTGGTGGGATGTAAAGTTATACCTCGTTCACATCCGTTGTTTCAGGAGTTCAAAATATGGCAGACATTGAATAATATAGAAGTGTTTGCCGGTAAAAAGATGTATAAACGAAAGAATGCGGATGCTTCACCCGAGCTATTCAATAGTACGGAAGATACTTTATTGACAAAAGGACGGCGATATTTATATCAAGAAGAAAAAGAGGTGTTGGCTAAGGAACTTTTCGTGAAGAAGAGCCTTAAAAAAGAATATGTTTTAAAACTCCTGTTCGACAATCCGCAGGATTTGGATATGAATTTTGAACAGATAGAAGGAAATGATACGGGAAATGCTCTCTTTTCGGCATACAGTAAAATGATAGAGAAATATGGCTATGAACCGTTGGATTTTGGAGAACCGACAGACAAGATAATAGAACAGTTGCAAATTATCTTTACCGATCTGGGATGGAATACAGATTTGCTTTTCGTAGATTTGAATAAAGAGGGTAAAGATTTGGAGAAGCAACCCTATTTCAAGCTTTGGCATTTATTATATTCATTTGAGGGAGACAATACGCCGACCGGAAACGGAAAGTTGGTTGAAAAGCTTATGGAACTTTGCCATGTGGGCAAAGAGTATGCCGTAGAACTTGTGAATATTTCGTTCCAAAACGATTATGGAAGCCTGAGTGCTAAAGCTATTAAAAAGATTTTGCCTTATTTGAAAGAAGGCAATCGATATGATGTGGCATGTGGATATGCAGGCTATCGCCATTCCAAATCTTCACTGACTAAAGAGGAGATAGAAAATAAAGTATTGAAAGATAAATTGGATATTCTTCCTAAAAACAGCTTGCGTAATCCGGTAGTTGAAAAGATCTTGAATCAAATGGTGAATGTGATTAACGCAATCATTGACACTTATGGAAAACCTGATGAAATTCGAGTAGAATTAGCACGTGAATTGAAAAAAAGTGCTAAGGAGCGGGAAGAACTGACTAAAGCTATTGCAAAAAGTACTCGCGAACATGAAGAAATACGTAAAGTATTGCAGGAAGAATTCGGCATGATAAATGTGAGCCGTAATGACATTATTCGTTATAAACTTTATGAGGAATTGAAAGATAACGGATATAAAACGTTGTATTCCAATCAATATATACCCAAAGAAAAAGTGTTCAGTAAAGAGATAGATATAGAACACATCATCCCGCAAGCTCGGCTTTTCGATGATTCATTGTCTAATAAGACATTGGAGTATAAAGCGATTAACATTGAGAAAGGAAATAAAACAGCTTATGACTTCGTAAAGGAGAAATACGGAGAAAAAGGCTTGCAACAATATCTTAATCGTTGCGAAAGTTTGTTTAAAGATCAGAGAGCAAAACTCCGGAAATTGAAAATGGGGCAGGAAAATATTCCGGAAGGATTTATCGATCGGGATTTGAGAAACACACAATATATAGCTAAAAAAGCTCTTGCTATGCTAAATGAGATTTGTCGCAGAGTAGTAGCTACCACCGGTTCTATAACGGATAGATTGCGAGAGGATTGGCAGCTTGTGGATGTATTGAAAGAATTGAACTTGCCTAAATACGAGACCTTGGGTTTGGTAGAAGTGTATGAAGATAAAGATGGGAGAAAAATTAAAAGAATAAAGGACTGGACAAAAAGAAATGATCATCGACATCATGCCATGGATGCTTTAACCGTAGCTTTTACCAAAGATGCATTTATTCAATATTTTAACAACAAAAATGCAGCATGGCAGGCTGACTGCAAAGAGCACTTCGATATAATAGGGATAAAGACTCGTTATTTTGAGAATGGAAAGGCTTTGCCTCCTATGCCGTTAGTGCGGTTTCGTGCAGAAGCGAAAAGCCATTTGGAAACTTTGTTGGTATCTATTAAGGCTAAAAATAAAGTGGTTACTAATAATGTGAATTGTACAAAAAGAAAGGGTGGAGAAAATAAGAAGTTACAACAAACCCCGCGGGGACAATTGCATTTAGAAACTATTTACGGTAGCCATCGACAATATGTTACGAAAGAGGAAAAAGTGAATGCTTCTTTTGATTCCTCTAAAATTGCGACAGTGTGTAAACTGGCTTATCGGAATGCTTTGCTTGAACGGTTGGCGGCTTTTGGTAACGATCCAAAGAAGGCGTTTACCGGTAAAAATTCGTTGGAAAAAAATCCGGTTTACCTTGATAAGGAACAAACGGCACGAGTGCCGGAGAGAGTACGAACGGTTGAGTTGGAAACTGTTTATACTATACGTAAACCTGTCGATCCGAATTTAAGTGTAGACAAGGTGGCTGATGCAAAAGTTCGTTCTATTTTGGAGCGACGTTTAAGAGAATATGATGGGGAAGCTAAGAGAGCATTTGTTAACTTAGACGAGAATCCTATATGGCTGAATAAGGAGAAAGGAATAGCTATCAAGCGAGTGACTATTCGAGGTATTAGCAAGGCGCAATCATTGCATGACAAGAAAGATAAAAATGGAAATCTGATTTTAGATGAAACAGGGAAAAAAATCCCTGTGGATTTTGTGAATACAGGCAATAATCATCATGTGGCTATTTATCGAAAACCTGTTTTAGATAAGACAGGGCAGAGGATACTTGATGATGAAGGTAATCCTGTGTATGAACTTGACGAAGTCGTGGTTTCTTTCTTTGAAGCTGTCACACGGATGAATTTAGGTTTGCCCGTCATAGATAAGAATTATAACAAAAGTGAGGGCTGGCAGTTTATGTTCACGATGAAACAGAACGAATATTTTGTGTTTCCTAATGAGAAAACCGGATTCAACCCGAAAGAAGTGGATTTGTTGAATCCGGAAAATTATACGGTGATCAGTCCTAATTTATTTAGAGTACAGAAGATTGCGGAAAAAGATTATATGTTTAGACATCATCTGGAAACTAAGGTTGTTGATGATAAGTCCTTAAAAGAAATTACATGGAAACGTCTAACACCCAATAAGTTGGAAGGTATAGTGAAAGTCCGTGTAAACCATATAGGACAGATTGTCTCAGTAGGAGAATATTAAAAGTAGATTATTGCTAAGGAATTCCTTAGAGCTTGTCTCAATTTTGCATGGATTAGGTTTGAGAGTTTCTTTCGAGGATGTTTTTCTGATTTTATGAGAAAGATAGCGAGCTATCTGACGAGTGAAAATGGAAAAAAAGACCGGAAGAAAACGCAAAAATGACCTGATAGTATTTTTTATTGGAAAGTTTAGACAGCTCTTAGAAGCCTAATGACTAAAATCTGTGTATTATGATTAAGAAAACACTTTATTTTGGAAACCCTGCCTATCTGTCACTAAGAAATGCCCAATTAATAATAAAATTGCCGGAAGTTGTTGATAATGACACTCTCCCTGAATATTTTAAACAAGTATCAGAAGTCTCCAAGCCGGTAGAGGATATCGGTGTTGTAGTATTGGATCATAAACAGATAACTATCACTTCAGGGGTATTGGAGGCATTCCTTGAAAATAATTGTGCTGTTCTGACATGTGACAGTAAAAGTATGCCGGTAGGTTTATTACTTCCTTTACACGGAAATACTACACAGAACGAGAGGTTTAGGCAGCAGTTGGATGCTTCTCTGCCACTGTCGAAACAACTTTGGCAGCAGACTGTAAAAGCAAAAATAGAAAATCAGGCGGCAGTGTTAAAAGAGTGTTCCGGAGAAGAGATAAAGTGTATGAGAGTGTGGGCGGCCAATGTGAAAAGTGGGGATTCGGATAATCAGGAAGCTCGTGCTGCAGCTTATTATTGGAAAAACTTGTTTCGGATAGAAGGCTTTACAAGAGACAGGGATGGTATTCCGCCTAATAATTTATTGAATTATGGTTATGCTATTTTACGTGCTGTTGTTGCTCGTGGGTTAGTGGCAAGTGGGCTTTTACCTACTTTGGGAATACATCACCACAACCGCTATAATGCTTATTGCTTGGCAGATGATATTATGGAACCATATCGTCCCTATGTAGATAGGTTGGTTTACAGCATAGTTAGGCAAGGGGGAAATTACGCTGAGTTGACAAAAGAGTTGAAAGTCCGATTACTGACTATTCCTACATTGGAAACCAATATTGCCGGAAAACGAAGTCCGTTAATGATAGCTGTTGGACAGACTACTGCTTCTTTGTATAAGTGCTTTAGTGGCGAATTACGTAAAATATCCTATCCGGAAATGTGATGGACCGATTTAGTGAATATCGTGTTATGTGGGTACTTGTACTATTTGATTTGCCTACTGAAACGAAAAAGGATAAAAAGGCATATACAGATTTTAGGAAAAATCTGCAAAAGGATGGCTTTACGATGTTTCAATTTTCCATTTATGTTCGTCATTGCACCAGTAGCGAAAATGCAGAGGTACATATAAAGAGAGTTAAGTCTTTTCTCCCGGAGCATGGGAATGTAGGAATTATGTGCATTACAGATAAGCAATTTGGAAATATTGAACTTTTCTATGGTAAGAAAACAATGTCGGTGAATACTCCGGGTCAACAATTGGAACTGTTCTAAAAAGAAAAATCCTGCCATTGTGCAGGATTTTTCATAGGAAACAACATCGTTTTTTTTATTCTGATTTGTTCTGTAAGTCATTAATTAATAAAATCTTACAGAGATCGCGATGTTTCCGATACTTCAAAGATACTAAAATGAAAGCAAATCACAAC
>NZ_CANUAR010000035.1:0-20795 GCF_947855755.1 uncultured Coprobacter sp. | reverse complement strand
CAAATAGACGTACGATTATTTAGACTAAATAAATACCGGGAACAACAGAAAAATCCTGTTCTTATCGGTAGCGATTACCGACAAGAACAGGGAATTAATCAACATTTACCAATTGTAGAAATAAAAACAACTATTACTTTTTCAAAACAAATTTAATCGGTCCATTTTGCGTCAACTCGTCATGAGTAATAAAATAACCTTTGATTTTTTTATCGTTCTGATCTACTCTATCTATAAAAATAGCATCAGAAGAAGGTCTTTCCGTTTCTATAATAATCTCTTTCTGTTTATAATATTTAGGATCGAGATGAATCGTTATCCGATCGAATAACGGAGAAGTAAGAGTATAACGAGGCAAGCCGGGACAATCGGGATAAAAACCCATCATACTGAAAACCGCCCAAGCAGACATCGTACCGGTATCGTCATTTCCCGGAATGCCATCCGGTTGATTTTTAAAATACTTTTTCAGCAAACGGTTCACTTCTTTTTGTGTACGCCATTCTTCTCCTTTAAATTGGCTGAACAAATACGGATAAGCAATGTCTGGTTCATTAGCCGGATCATACAATCCTTCATCAAAAACACTCTGAAGTTTATCGATAAAAGGCTTTTTACCCCCCATAAGCTTCGTCAATCCGGGTATATCGTGCGGAACATAAAATGTATAATTCCAAGCGCTACCTTCATGAAAACCGGGATTAGGTTCGAAGTTCTCCCCTTGACGCGGATTAAACGGCGAATAAAAGCTTCCATCCGGAAGAATAGGGCGTAACGTACCGAATTCCTTACAATAATAATTTTTATACCCCAAAGAACGGTCATGGAACAATCGGGCATCATCTTTCTTTCCGAGAGACTCGGCAAGCTGAGAAAGGGCAAAATCAGCAATATAATACTCCAAAGCATGAGACACGGAATTATCATACTGTTCTCTCAACGGCACATATCCTTTTCCCAAATAATCGTCATTATCCGGACGCATCAGATTATTTTTTCCCGGAGTAGTAGCAGACTTTATCATCGCCTCATAAGCTGTATCTATATCGAAATCCCTCAATCCCCGCAACCATGTATCTGTTATCACAGGAATAGAAGGATCACCTTCCATCGTCAGTGTCTCTCGTCCATAAAGTTCCCATTTCGGTAACCAGCCATGTTCTTTATACATGTCTATCATCGTATTGACCATCGCCATCTGTTTCTCCGGATATACAAGAGAAAGAAACTGATGGACATTCCGATAAGTGTCCCATAATGAAAACACCGTATAACGATCACCCTTTGCCGTTTTTATCCGGTCGCTCTCCATTACCGGATATTGCCCGTTAACATCTTGCAAAATATTAGGATGGATCAAAATATGATATAATGCCGTATAAAAAACGACTTTATCATCATACGTACCGCCCTCTACCTCTATTTTCGAAAGTTCTTCGTTCCATTGCTTTCGGGCATCGGCTTTTACCTTCTCAAAATTAAAACCCGACTGTTCTTTGTCCAAATTTTCCCGAGCATTGGCAATGCTCACGAATGACACTCCTATCTGAACCTCTATTTGTTCTCCGGATTGTGTATCAAATGTAAAAAATGCACCGACATCATCTCCCGACATCTCTTTTCCATAACGTGTGTATAACTTGTATTTTCCGTTATCCTTATCCCATTCAGCTTCTACACCGGTCATCGGACGTTGCTTTTTCCAATAACCTGTTTGTATCGGACTTTTATTAACCCGCATAACAAAATAAATGGGAAATACTGCCTGAGGATTATAACAAAACGTTCCCAATAACTTAGAGCCTTCTATTTCCCAGTCATTCACACGTCTGAGAGTAGCTCCGCTCTCATTGGTAAGTCCCTCTCCCAGATTCATTAAAATATGACTTTTCCCCGCTGGAAATGTAAAGCGGGCAATAGAAGTACGAGGAGTTGCCGAAACCTCTGTCTTGATATTGTATTTTGTCAATACATTGGTATAATAACCCGGAGACGCCGTCTCATCGCGATAAGCACTGCCATATTCTTTGTAATCGACATTTAACTCTCCGCAGGTAGGCATCAGCAAAAGACTTCCCAATTCGGGACATCCCACACCACTAAGATTCACATGAGAAAATCCTGTAAAAAATTTGTTGTAATATTCATAAGGCGTTGACCACCAACGGGCATCCTTATCATACTTATTCGTTTCCGATCCCATCACATTAAACGGAACGACCGACATCAACCCGTTCGGACAAACTGCTCCGGGATTCGTCGTCCCGAAATTCGTCGTCCCGATAAACGGATTAACGAAATCAATAGGCTCCTGAGCCCGTAACCACGACGCGCTCAGGAGCATCAACACTACACATACTACACAAAAACATTTTTTCATAGGGAAGGTATATCGTGATGTCTTATACATACTCTCTATTCTTTAAAGATATGAATGCTTTTTTGTAAACTCTACAATTTCAGAAATATAACCGAAAGCCATAGCGACAACCGTATCTGCAGCACCGTAATACACGGCAACTCGTTCTCCGTCTTGCAAAGCTGCACAAGGGAACACGACATTAGGAACATCTCCTTGCAACTCATAAGAAACAGCCGGAGCAAGAAGATAATCCCGTGTACGATACAATACTTTTTCAGGGTTTTCCTTGTCAAGAATAACCGCTCCCATAGAATAACGAAAACCGTTGCATGTCGTGATAACACCGTGATAAAACATCAACCACCCTTCGGCTGTCAAGAAAGGAACTGATCCTGCACCGATTTTCGTACATTGCCATGCACTTTCGGGGAACGGAGTAACTTTCATTACGCAACGATGTTCTCCCCAATATTTCATATCCGGACTATAACTCATATATATATCCCCGAACGGTGTGTGTCCGTTATCGCTCGGACGGCTCAACATAGCATATTTACCATTAATCTTTTGAGGGAAGAGTACTCCGTTACGGTTAAACGGCAAGAAAGCATTCTCACACTGAAAAAATTCTTTAAAATCGAATGTATATGCAATCCCGATCGTAGGCCCGTGATAACCGTTGCACCACGTAATCCAGTAACGGTCTTCGATCCATGTAACACGCGGGTCATACTTATACTCCGACTCGATCATATCCGTATTTCCGGCCTTAAACCGAATAGGTTCATGATTGATATCCCAGTGAATGCCATCTTTGCTGAAACCGGCAAAAATATTCATTTGCACCGCTTTATTGTCACAACGGAATACTCCGGCAAAACCGTCTCCAAAGGGAACGACGGCACTATTGAAAATACTGTTCGACGAAGGAATCTGATAACGTCCTATAACCGGATTTTTAGAGTAACGCCACATAACATCGGTACACCCTTCGGGACGATCTTCCCACGGCATATTAAATTTCTTTTCCATCTCTATATGATTTTTACTGTTAATTTATTGCTCTTATTCATTTGTCCGTTCAATCTGCCGCTTCCCTCTTATCGTCATTATAAGTAAACGGAACGAACCAAGTAACCAGAAAAGCCGGAATCGTCGCAATGAGTACCCAAATAAAAAAATTGCGGTATCCCAACCAGTCACTTAAATACCCGCTCATCATTCCCGGAATCATTACACCGAGATTCATAATTCCGGAAGCAAAAGCATAATGCGCCATCTGGTGTTTTCCGGGAGCTACCTGCTGCATCATAAACAGCGTAAGACCGACAAACCCAAAACCGTACCCGAAGTACTCAAATACAATCGCAGAACCGATAACCCACACATTAGAAGGCTGATATATCGCCAACAGCAGATATACGACAAACGGAATATTAAATACGCAACAAAGAGAAAACAATGTCTTTTTCAAACCTAAAGCAGAAATATAATATCCGGCAAGAATAGACCCCAATACGAAAGCCGCAGCTCCGAAAGTTCCATAAATAATACCTATTTCCTGAACCGGAAGTCCCAATCCTCCTTGATCGATTCCGGCTTTAAGAAAAAGAGGAACGATTTTCATGGCATAACCTTCGGCAAAACGATATAAAATAATGAAACAAATATACCAGATTATATGTTTCTTCTGAAAAAAAGTCCGGATTACCTCCCATAACATATGTATGGCATCCTTCACCGTACGAACGTTACCCGATGCCGCACCTCCAGAAGGTAACACACGAATATGATATAAAGATAAAGCAACCATTATGGCTGCACAAATACCCATAATCACCATCCACGCATGCACAATACCGATACTGTTTTTCAATGAACCGGCCAAATATACGAGACCTCCATTTGTCAATATTTTCGCCAGATTATAAAATGCTCCTTGCCAGCCTATATATTTAGCTTGCATCGTCGCATCCAACTCGGTAAGATACACTCCGTCTCCCGCAATATCATGCGTAGCTCCGCTAAAGGCTATTACTCCCATAAACGCTATCGCATAACAGAAAAAATCAGGCAACGGCAATGATAAGGCAACCAACCCGAAAGCCACACCTGTCACCATCTGGGTAATAACGACAAAATACTTCTTTGTTTTAAACATCTCTAAAAAAGGACTCCACAAAGGTTTCAATGTCCAAGGAAGCATAATCAAAGATGTCCAAAAAGCAATTTGAGCATTAGACACACCCATATCCGAGAACATGAGTACAGACACCATCGACAAAGCGACAAACGGAAGTCCCATTGCAAAATAGACTGTCGGCACCCAACAGATCGGATTGATAGATTTGTTATCAGACATTATATTTCAAGTTTTAAAATTCGGAACTATCATAACTCCGAATCTATAATTTATTCATTTCAGACAATTACGGCTTATACTCCGAATAAGAATAAGGAAAGTCCTTCGGTTGAACCCCTCTTTTCATATTCGGTTTAGCATTCATCTTCAAGGACAATTCTCCTCCTGAAGAGATTTCTTTATGCGTCAAATAGTTCCGGGTAAACTTTTCCCCATTCAATTTTGCAGAATCGATATATAAATTCTTATCGCTATTATTATGAGCATCGATCACAAACACTTTGTTATTCGGCAAATTCAACGTTACCTTTTGAAAAAGCGGAGCTCCTAAAACATATTCGGGTTGTCCCGGACATACCGGATAAAAGCCCATCGCACTGCAAACATACCATGCTGAAGTCTGACCGTTATCTTCATCTCCGCAATAACCTTTCGGACCTGAATTATATAACCGGTTCAATACTTCCCGTATATGGTATTGGGCTTTCCACGGCTGACCGATATAATTATATAAATAAATAGCATGTTGTACAGGTTGATTACCATGAGCATACTGCCCCATATCCAACGCAACCATTTCTGCTATCTCATGAATTACAAAACCATACGTTCCCACATTATAATCTGCAGGAGCATTAAACATCGAATCCAGCTTTGCCCCCATCTGTTCATGACCGCCCATCAATTGAGCAAGTCCCTGAACATCATGCATAACACTCCATGTATAATGCCATGACGAACCTTCGGTAAAAGGACCGCCCCATTCTATCGCTCGAAAAGGCTCGATCCATTCCCCGTTTTTATTTTTCGCCCGCATAAAACCGTATGAAGGATCAAACAAATTCTTATAATTCTGAGACTTTTTCTCATACGCTTCGGCTATCGATACGTTTCCTATAGATGCGGCAAAACGACTCAAACACCAGTCACTATAAGCATATTCCAATGTCTTGGCAGTAGCTTCGACATAATCGGGATACGGTACATACCCGAGCTTGTCATACTCTTCAAATCCATTTCGTCCGACAGAAGCCTCCCTACCTTGTGCCTGAGTTTGGTGTACCATAGCCTCCAATGCCTTTTTCGCATCGAAATTGCGTATTCCCTTCATCCACGCATCCGTGATAAGCGACAGAGAATTATTTCCGATCATACAGCCCCGATGTCCCGGACTTGCCCATTCCGGCAAAAATCCGCTTTCTTCATAACTGTTGACTAAAGCCTGCATAATACGCTCCGAAACTTCCGGATAGACTAACGTAAACAAAGGATGCACAGCACGGAATGTATCCCAAAAACCATTATCCGTGTACATATATCCGGCATGAATTTTTCCATCATAGGGACTATAATATACCGGTTTTCCAGACTTATCGAATTCATAAAATTCTCGGGGAAATAAAAGAACCCTATACAAGCAAGAATAAAAAGTTTTCATCTGTTCTTCACTACCACCTTCGGCCACGATACGCCCCATCATACTGTTCCACAGTTTTGCAGATTCAGTCTTTAAATCAGCGACCGTTTTATTTTTCACCTCCCTGTCAAAATTCAGCCACGCTTGTTCTTCTCCTATAAACGAAGAAGCCACTCGGACAGTCAATTTTTCACCTTCAGGGACATCGAACTGAAGATAAGCACAAACCCGGTCGTGCTCACCGACAAGCTTTCCCGGAAACAAGTCATCATTAATTTGTATCCCCTGATCCTTTATAGGATGGCTGAATTCCAACACAAAATAATTGGCAAAATTAGAAGGAACTCCCCCACAATTATTTTTAGTATAACCCGTTACCCTACAGTTTTGCTTGTCGATAGCCAAACGGCAACCTCCATGATAAGCATCTACAATAAAATACTGCTCTTCTCCCGGAGCAAATGTTATATCCAAAACAGCTCCGGTACGGGAAGCCGACAGTTCTGTTACGATTCCGTTATCAAATTGAACTTTATAATAATCGGGACGAGTGATCTCGTTTTTATGAGAGAAGCGGACTCCCCTATCTTTATAAGAGACCTTCAAATCACCTGAAACAGGCATTACCGAAAATGTTCCGTAATCATTTATCCACGGGCTGGGCTGATGCGTCTGTCGAAATCCTCTGATCTCCTCATCGGTATAAGTATATATCCAACCGCTACGGTTCTCTCCGGTTTGCGGAGTCCAAAAATTTACACCCCAAGGCACTGCCACTGCCGGATAGGTATTTCCATGTGAGAATTCAAAAGTCGACTCAGTACCCATCAACGGATTGACATAATCTACAAGCTCCCGTGCTTGTAAAGAGGCCGTTGTTAATAATATTAATAATCCAGCTATTCCTATTTTTTTCTTCATAAATATATATTATCGCTTTTATCTATTACTGTTTTACGCCCCATTTTGAAGGAGTATTCCCCATATCAAATTCTAAAATACCGCCTGCAACAATATCCTCATGAGTAAAGAACGGCTCTGTTAAAGGATTTCCGTTCAATCTTGCAGCCTGAATATATTTATTCTCAGAAGAATTGTTATTAGTCCGTATCGTAAACGTTTTCCCATCCGAAAGATTTATCGTCGTTTTATCGAATAAAGGACGGCCTATCGAATAGACCGGTTTACCCGGACAAACCTGATAAAATCCCATACTATTCAAGATATACCACGCCGACATCTGTCCGCAATCTTCATTTCCGGAAATTCCGGCAGGAGCATTAAAATATTGACTATGCAACACACTATCTACCAACGCCTGAGTTTTCCACGGTTGATCGATGTAATTATACATGTGCAAAATATGATGACTCGGTTCATTCCCATGTGCATACTGACCTATCAGACCCGATATATCGGAAGAAACTAATTCGCCTTCTAATTTAGAACTAACGGTAAACAGAGAATCCAGCTTCTCGGAGAAAGCATCTTTTCCTCCCATCAAAGCGACCAACCCCTCTATATCATGAGGAACAAACCATGTCCACTGCCATGCCGTACCTTCACAATAATCATCACTCCGATGGTTTGAAGAACGAGGATTAAACGGTGTTCGCCATCTGCCTTTAGAGTCCACCCCTCTCATAAATCGTGTGCTTTTATCGAAATACTTTTCATAAGCTTTACCTAAAAGACCATATCGAACATGGTTCAACGTATCATTCATCTCATTAGCAAATTGCGAAATACACCAATCGTTATAAGCATATTCCAAAGCCTTTGCCACCGATTCGTTTTCAAAATCGCACGGGATATACCCTAAAGTATTCTTATAATATTTAGATTTAGGCATCAGATGCGGCAAAACAAGAGGCGGGCAGTGAATCCCGGCCGTATCATATTGTGCAGTCCTTAAACATGCCTGATAGGCTGTCTCGACATCAAAGTCGCGTTGACCTTTCATATAAGCATCCACAATTACAGGAACAGCATGGTATCCGATCATTGTTCCGGTATAATTAGAAGCTAAATCCCACATCGGAAAAATTCCGCCCTCTTCATGCTTACGAATTAATGAACGGATAAACTGGTTGTTCAACCCCGGATCTATTATCGTCATTAAAGGATGTAGTGCCCGAAAAGTATCCCATAAAGAAAATACGGTATAAACCGGACGATCGGCTGAGGTCTGGTGTATCCGTAAGTCCATACCCAAATAACGACCGTCAACATCGGCGAACAGATTTGGAGCGACAGCCGTATGGTATAATGCCGTATAGAATATCTTTTTTTGATCCTCGTCTTTAGTCGAAATATCTATTTTAGAAAGGTATCTTTGCCAATCCGAAGAAGCCTCTTTCCTGACCATATCAAAATCCCAATCCGGTAACTCCACTTCGACGTTTCTCCTAGCACCTGCCATATCGACTCCCGAAATACCAACCTTAACAAGCACCTTCTCCCCTTTAGATGTCGCAAAATGCAACAATACTTTAGATTGAGGTATTTTATTATCAGTACCCGGTATCATTACCGAATCCGTCACCAGTTCATACGTAAACGGCTTTGAAAATTCAGCATAAAAATTGATATACTGGTCAAAAGCCCAATAAACCGTTTTTTTACGTCCTCTTATTTCAGTATCGCTGATTACCTCAATCTGCATTTCTTCATTTTTCTGACGCTGCAAACTATAATCAAAATCCAATATAAATCCGGCATTCTCACTTTCGGGGAAAGTATATCGATGAATCGCAGCACGCTTAGTAGCCGTAAGTTCGGCCTTCACTCCATAACGGTCGAGAAATACAGAATAATATCCCGGAACTGCCGTCTCGTTTTCGTGAGAGAAACCCGAAGCATAAGCCTTGCGCTGACTATCCAGAGGTTCTTGTTCATATTGTTGCTCACCCACCGTCGGCATCAAAAGAACATCTCCGTAATCGCCACATCCGGTACCGCTCAAATGAGTATGAGAAAAACCGTTGATCGTAGTGTCGGAAAAATGATAACCAGAACAAGCATCCCATTGATAAATACGAGTATCGGGACTGGGTTGGATCATCCCGTGCGGAACAATAGCTCCCGGAAACGTATGCCCATGATCTCCAGTTCCTATAAAAGGATTGACATATTGAGTATAATCCGAAATATCCTTATTCTGAATAGAGCAAGAAGTTATTCCTAATAAAAAAGCGACGACCGGTATAACCGAACAAAAATAGTGTTTCATAAATATGGTATTATCTCTATCTTTTTACTATAAGACGCATCAAAAGGTCTTATCCCCTACTCGGGAACTGAAATTTCCTACAAGAACGCCTATATTATTAAAACGATTAAATGTCCGAAAACACTAATTCGAATTACAATTTATATATAGACAATTTAACACGAGAAAAACAGACACCCTGATGATAAGCATTTTTCAGAAAATTTTATCCTATAAAAAAAGTTCCCGGAAAATCTTCCAGGAACTAATCAAAACCTTTGCTGTGGCAATATTATAAACCACCTTTAAACAAAATAACCTCAGCCATATATGTAAATGCCCCTGCCAAATAACCGCATAATGCCAAAAGAGAAATATGCTTTAAATACCAAACGAAATTAATGCGTTCTAACCCCATCACTACGACTCCGGCAGCCGAACCGATAATCAACATACTGCCTCCTACTCCTACACAATAAGAAAGAAACTCCCAGAAAATACCGTCTTGCACAAAATATCCCATATATGCAGGATCAGATACAGAAGAGAGCATTATCGGATCTACGATCGGATACATTCCGATAGAAGCAGCAACTAACGGAACATTATCTACAATAGAAGACAATGCACCCAGCAATATATTAATCACATAAACATTATGAACATTTACATCGAGCCATTGTGCCGTACTTGTCAATATTCCGGTCGCTTGCAATACGGCAACAGCCATCAAAATACCCAGAAAAAAGAGAATTGTCGGTATATCTATTCGTTTCAGGACTTTCGGGACACGACATTGATGTGCTTCGTCTATCATTTTACGATTATACATAATCTCGGTAAAAATCCACAAAACACTTAAAGAGAACAAAATTCCGATAAAAGGAGGCAATGAAGTCACAGCTTTAAACAACGGAACAAAAATCAGCCCGAGAATACCTAATATCAATATTAACCGTTTCTCTCCAAAAGAAACAAAATCGCTATGAGTTTTGACCGTTGTATCGACCGGAGCTAATGTTCCTCCTAACATGCGAGAAGCAAATATTAAAGGTACGATCAAAGAAACCATACTGGGCAACAAAACAAACTTGACCAATGCAGATGTCGTCACATTTCCTTTGACCCATAACATAATAGTCGTAATATCACCTATCGGAGACCACGCTCCGCCACTATTCGCCGCAATAACGATCATACTGGCATAAAGCCAGCGCTCCCGCTGATCACTGACCAACTTTCTCAACAACATAACCATAACAATCGCCGTAGTCAAATTATCAAGAATAGCTGACATAAAAAATGTTATGAATCCGAGAATCCATAGTAGTTTTCGCTTCTTACGGGTCGTAATACGGTTAGTAATGATAGAAAAACCTCCGTGAACATCAATCAGTTCGACAATTGTCATAGCCCCGATCAAGAAAAATAAAATCTCGGATATATCCCCTAAATGCTCGATAACCTTAACATTGACAATAAAATTAAGACATTGCTGTGCTAAAGGCAAAGATTGTAGAGTAGTCGAAGATGACAGATAATGACTTAACTCTTCGGCATCCGCCACCGGAACAATAGATTCTGCACCGAAAGCATACAAAACCCATAATAACATCCCTAATAAAAGAGCAACAGCAGCTTTATCTATTCGTAACGGATGTTCGAGAGCTATCACCAAATAGCCGATAATAAAAATAGTAACAATCGCTAATAACATGGTATTTACATATATTAAGTAAAACAAATATGAACTTCAATTATTTAAGGTCTGACAAATGTAAAAAAATTTACTCTCCGTCTAAAAAAATAAGAAAAAAACACTATGAAAACGAGAGAAAAGTTTTCACTATCCTCTCGTTACCATTCTATTTAGTTCTATTTTTCCCGCATAAATATATTTATCGGTGTTCCCGTAAAATTCCATTTGCTACGAATTTTATTTTCGAGAAATCTCTTATAGGGCTCTTTAACCCACTGCGGTAAATTGCAGAAAAAAATAAAGGTAGGGACAACCGTATCTTTCAACTGTGTCACATATTTTATTTTTACATATTTCCCCTTATGTGCAGGAGGCGGATAATTCTCTATAACAGACAACATTTCTTCATTGAGTTTTGCTGTCGGAATCCGCATCATACGATTCTGATAAACTTCAGCCGCAGATTCCAAAACTTTGAATATTCTCTGCTTGGTAAGAGCCGAAGCATACACGATCGGGAAATCAACAAAAGGAGCAAAACGCTCACGAATAGCCGACTCAAACTCTTTTATCGCCTTATTGGACTTGTCTTCTACCAAATCCCATTTATTTACACAAACGACCAATCCTTTTTTATTTTTCTGAATAAGGGAAAAAATATTCAAATCCTGACTTTCTATTCCTCGCGTCGCATCGATCATCAAAATGCAAACATCGGCACTTTCTATAGCCCGAATAGAACGTATAACAGAATAATATTCTATATCCTCGGTCACCTTTCCTTTCTTTCGGATTCCGGCTGTATCTACCAGATAAAAATCAAATCCGAATTTATTATAACGAGTGAAAACCGAATCTCGTGTAGTACCGGCTATATCCGTAACAATATAACGATCTTCCCCGATAAAAGCATTTATAATAGAAGACTTTCCTGCATTGGGACGTCCCACGACAGCGAAACGCGGAATATCATCCTCTACTGTTTCTTCCTTTTTTTTCGGGAAACGAGCGACAATATCATCAAGCAAATCTCCTGTCCCAGAGCCATTGATAGCAGACAATGTATATGGGTCTCCTAATCCGAAAGAATAAAATTCTGCAGCAGCATATTGCCACTCATTGCTGTCTACTTTATTGGCAACCAGAATTACCGGTTTTTTCGTCTTCCGTAAAATAGAAGCAACATGATCGTCCAAATCCGTTCCTCCATGCATGGCATCCACAACAAAAAGAATAACATCGGCTTCCTCTATTGCAATAGACACTTGCTTATTGATCTCCTCCTCAAAAATATCATCCGAATTTACAACCCAACCACCGGTATCTATAATAGAAAACTCCTGTCCGCACCATTCTACTTTCCCGTATTGACGGTCACGAGTCGTTCCGGCAACTTCATTTACAATTGCTTTTCTCGACTTTGTCAGACGGTTGAACAGAGTCGATTTTCCTACATTCGGACGTCCTACTATAGCCACTATATTTCCCATAATTTCTTCATTTATTTTATTAGATTAACCGACTTCCCGTCGGGATGATCCGAGATCCGTATCAATCGAGCTGATACCCGAAACTCTTCAATTTATTTTCTTTATTACGCCAATCTTTCTCTACTTTTACATATAATTCAAGATAAACTTTCTTTTCAAAAAAAGCCTCAATATCTTTTCTTGCCAAAGTTCCAACCTTTTTCAATGCACTGCCTCCCTTTCCTATAACGATACCTTTTTGAGAATCTCTCTCGACATAAATTATCGCCATAATATGAATATGTCCTTCATCTTCCTTAAACTGCTCTACGGCAACCTCCACAGCATAAGGAATCTCCTTATCATAAATCTGCAATATTTTTTCCCGGATTATCTCCGTAACAAAAAAACGGGCAGGCTTATCTGTCAAAGAGTCTTTCTCAAAAAAAGGTGGAGAAGGAGGCAAGAGTTCCTGAATCCGTTTCAGTAAATAATCGAGATTAAATTTATATTGAGCAGAAACCGGTATTATCTCCGCATTCGGTAACAAAGACTGCCATTCTCCCACCAATCGCTCCAGATCTTTCTGATCTTTCAATAAATCGATCTTATTGATCAGCAACAAGACAGGTACAGACTGAGAAGCCACACGATCCAGAAAACCCTGATTCTTTGTCGGCATCTCCACAACATCTGTTACATACAGCAATATATCTGCATCTACCAAAGCCGATTGGGAAAAATTCAACATAGACTCCTGCAATTTGTAGTTCGGAGATAACACTCCGGGTGTATCCGAATAAACAATCTGCATATCATCGGTATTCACAATCCCCATGATACGATGACGAGTCGTCTGAGCCTTAGAAGTAATGATAGAAATCCGTTCTCCGACCAAAGAATTCATCAATGTAGATTTCCCAACATTAGGATTTCCCACAATATTCACAAAACCGGCTTTATGCATAATTCTGATTTCAAAAATTTCTTGAACAAATATACTAAAAACGATCAACAGAATAATATCTACCTTTCGTTTTTCATCCTAAACAAATCAAGGATAGAGAATGTTGGGTTAAAACAATACAACATATCTAAGAGGCTGTTTAAATCTCATACAGACAACTTTTAAGAATTTTTTCAAGGATATTTTTCGTTCTGGCAAGAAAATCACAAACGATATAACGCATAAGAACGGAAAAACAGACTGGAAAAAGACTCAAAAAGTCCAGTTAATATATCCCCTTTAACAGAAAATCTATACAGGCTCTAAATATGCTCTAATAAGCATTACCTTTAGGTAACAGCCAAATACAAAAATACGCTAAGCTGCTCACAATAGAATGAGCGTTACTCGGCGTATCTTTATCTATTATAAAAATGAATATATTATTTCGTATCGTAAGCCCATTTCAGATAAACTGCTCCCCAAGTAAATCCGGCGCCGAATGCTGTCAACACAAGATTATCTCCTTTTTTAAGTTTGCTCTCCCATTCAGAAAGACATAAAGGAATAGAGGCAGCGCTCGTATTTCCGTATTTCTCGATATTCATCATCACCTTTTCTCGGGAAATTCCCATTCGATCTGCAATAGCTTCGATAATCCGAGCATTTGCCTGATGCGGGACAAACCAGTCTATCGTATTGAGATCTAAACCGTTTTTACGCATAATACTCTGAGAAACCTCTAACATATCCGATACCGCATGCTTATATACAGCGCGTCCCTCTTGATACACATAATGTTCTTGATTATCGATCGACTCATGTGTAGCAGGATAAGCAGAACCGCCTGCTTTCATAATCAAATGCGGCAAACCGATTCCATCGGTATGCAATTCCGCATCAATAACACCTAAAGCTTCATCTGAAGGTTCGAGCATCACTGCCGCCGCAGCGTCTCCGAACAATGGACAAGTAGAGCGATCGGTATAATTCGTCATAGAAGACATCTTCTCTGCCGATAAAACGATCACTTTTTTATACAACCCGCTTTTAATATATGCTGCTCCAGCCTGTAATGCTACCAAAAAACCAGCACACGCAGCCTGTATATCATACGAAAAACAATGCTTTAAACCAGACTTTTCCGCAATAATCGATGCCGTAGAAGGGAAACGATAATCCGGATTAGAAGTGGCGCATATTACTAATTCTACGTCATCGGGATGAACCGACGTCTTTTTCAATAATTCATTTACAGCCCGATATCCCAATTCTGAAGAACCGAGTCCTTCACCTTTCAAGATACGACGTTCCTTAATTCCTACACGGGTAGTAATCCACTCGTCATTAGTGTCCACCATAGAAGACAACTCTTCATTTGTAAGGACATAGTCCGGAACATAAGAGGCTACACCTGTAATTATTGCATTTTTTATATCCATAGTCAGTAAATAGGCAAATTAAAAAATGCCCTAAACCTTCCATATTTAGGGCTAGATCTTATAAGCTCGCCGATTGCCGTCAAGCATTTAAACAGCAGCTTCTTTTTCGATAGCTAATTTACCGCGATAGTAACCGCATTCACCACATACTGTATGATAAATATGCCATGCACCGCAGTTAGGACATACTGCCAATGTAGGAGCTACAGCCTTATCGTGAGTTCTTCTTTTAGCTGTTCTTGTCTTCGATTGTTTTCTTTTAGGATGTGCCATTTTCTTATTACTTTTAATTATTATCTATTAATTTCTTCAACTCGTCCCATCTCGGGTCTGTTTCTTCATTTGTCATATCGTCCGCATCAGATTCATCATCAAAAATCCCGTTATCATCTTCATCTCCATCATCGGCAGAGCGAGCAGAATGTTTTTTCAATTTCATACTCATAGTCTTATTACACTTCCCTGCCGGATGCACATGCTTCAACGGAATAGTCAATGCTATAAACTCATACAAAAACCATGCAATATTGATTTCGCCTTCAGCTTCGGGAACGATAACCACGTCATCATTCTCTTCACTATATTCACTTCCGAACTTCACATACAAATGTTCATTCGTAGCAACCTCAAAATCCATATTGTCAAGACATCGATCACAAGGAATTAAAATAATCCCGTTAATCGCAAATTTTAATTCGAATGTCCCCCCTGTCCTTTTCACCGACAGAGCCACATCTACTGATCCTCTCTGCACTTCCGGACCATCGATATTCTTAAAGAATTGATCATCCAAGCGGTACTCATAATTCTGAGTCCCTTCAGGCAGACTTTTTAACGGTATCTTATATAAATTGAACTTTCCCAATGATTACAGACGTTAAAACCCTGCAAAGGTATAAAAAATAATCTTTACCCGTCAAATTTTCGTCTGTTTTTATTGCATCTTTGCAAAAATCAACACAATAAACATATTTTAATCAGAATAAATTTATAGACCAGCATCTATTAAGAACGTTTCAGTTCTATTCTGAAAGTAGTCCCCTTTCCCGGCTCGGACTCTTTAACATATATACGGCCTTCATGATATTCTTCGATTATTCGTTTTACCAAAGTCAACCCTAATCCCCATCCTCTCTTTTTAGTCGTATATCCGGGATTGAAAACAGTTTTGAATCGTTTACGAGGAATACCTTTCCCTGTATCTCTCACATCGATATAACATTTATCTTTATCTGCCTGTAACGAAACGTCGATACTCCCCTCTCCATCCATTGCGTCAATTGCATTCTTACATAAATTTTCAATCACCCACTCCAATAGAGGCAAGCAGTACATCCCTCCGATAGGCTCTTCCGGCAGATGCGTCATTAACTGTACTTTATTTGAAATCCGGCGGCGCATATAATCCGTAGCATTTACCAATACTTCATTTATATACATGAACGTCATCTCAGGCTTCGATCCTATCTTCGAAAAACGTTCAGCAATAACAGACAGACGCTTTACATCTTTCCCCATATCGTTCAATAAGCTCTTATCTACTCCGTTTAGCTCCAATAGATCAAGCCATGCCAATAAAGACGAAATAGGAGTACCCAATTGATGAGCTGTTTCCTTCGACAATCCTACCCATACTTTATTTTGTTCCGCCTTTTTACTACTCATTAACGCCAAATAAGCAATAAATATAAAAAGCAGCATAACTGCCAGTTGAATATAAGGAAAATAAGAAAGACGCTTAAGTAAAATAGAATCATCATAATATAAATATTGGCGAGTATGCTCATCGATATAAATCTCTATTTTATTAGATCCCGATTTAAACTCTTCAAGTTTTTTTCTCAAATAAATATCCGGAGACTTTTCAGGAATCTTCAAGTTTAAGATCTGACGAATACTATCCTGCTCATCAGCAACGATCACAGGAATAGAGGTATTGCTTTGAATAATCTTCAAAATCAAACCCATATCCATGTCGGTATCATTACTCGCCACCTCTCGTGTCGCTTCTGCCCAGATCTCCATCTTATTACGCTCCTCCACAGAAAGATCTGCAACCAACTGATTCGATATATACAAAAAAATACCCACCAGTAACATAGAAACCAAAAGGAACACGATTTTTACTTTCTGACGGGCATCATAAATATTCTGCATCGTAATTTCAATTAAATATACATTGTTAAAACGTTATAAACCGAAAAATATTGTTGCAAACCAAATATACGAAAAAAGCGTGTTCCCACAACAGAAACACGCTTCTCTATATCGATTAATACCTCAAAAATTATTCGGCATTCAATGTGATACGTTTAAATGCTGTAACAGTCAAATCTTTATTATGAGACTTAAGATACTGCTGAATAGATTCCTTCGGCTCTTTTACAAAAGCTTGTTCGAGCAATGTCGATTCTTGGAAGAATTTATTAATACGTCCTTGAGCAATCTTATCAAGCATTTCTTCTTTCTTACCTTCTTGACGAGCTTTATCTTTCGCAATTTCCAATTCCTTTGCGACAACATCAGCAGGAACTTCATCACGACTCACCGAAATAGGATTCATCGCAGCAACCTGCATGGCAACATCGCGAGCTACCTGATATTCAACTTCAGGAAGATTGAAGCCTACGATAGTAGCCAATTTATTCCCCGGGTGAATGTAAAATATTGTAGAAGGAGCTTGTACAAACTCATAGAAACCGAGTTCCATTTTTTCTCCTGTAACACCACTACGGTCAACAATCAAGTCTGCAATCGAACGTCCATCTACGGTTAAAGTTTTCAAAGCTTCGAGATCTGCGGGTTTATTCTCCAATGCAGCATCCAAAATCGATTGAGTCAAAGCAACGAAATCTTTATTTTGAGCAACGAAGTCTGTCTCACATTTCAGAGCAACAATCGCTGCGAAATCTCCTTTTGTTGCAGCCAATACACAACCTTCCGAAGCTTCTCGATCTTCACGTTTAGCGGCAATAGCCTGACCTCTTTTACGGATAATTTCCATTGCTCCATCAAAATCTCCGTTAGCTTCATTTAATGCATTTTTGCAATCCATCATACCTGCTCCTGTCATTTTACGAAGCTTGGTAATATCTGCCATTGTAACTGCCATATATTTTTCTCCTTTTAATTGATTATTAAATTTAATACACAAAGAGTAAGTCTCGATACAAAACGAAACTCACTCTCTGTTATAGACTGAATGTTAAATATTTATTATTCTTCAACGTCCTTCATGAACTTTTCGGCAACGTTAGCATTCAATGCTTCGTCATCCTCCTTTTTAGTTCTTTCTTTTTTCACAGCGCGAGTTTTTCTCTCTTTTTTAGGAGCTTCGCCTTCTGCAGCTTCAACATCTACCTTTTCAGCTTTTCTTTCTTCAAGCCCTTCAGCAATAGCGCCACAAACTGCACCCAGAATAACCTCGATAGACTTTGTAGCATCATCGTTTGCCGGAATAACAAAATCGACATTCGAAGGGTCAGAATTTGTATCTACCATAGCAAATACCGGAATGCCCAAACGATTTGCTTCGCGTACAGCAATATGCTCTTTCATTACATCGACAACGAAAAGAGCCGAAGGAAGACGGGTCAAATCAGCAATACTGCCCAACGTCTTTTCAAGTTTAGCACGCTGACGAGTCACTTGCAATTTTTCACGTTTCGACAAATTGTCGAAAGTTCCGTCTTTAGTCATTTTATCAATAGTAGTCATTTTCTTAACAGCCTTACGAATCGTAGGGAAGTTAGTCAACATACCACCAGGCCAACGTTCAATAACGTAAGGCATATTTACAGCAGCAGCTTTATCAGCAACTACTTGTTTAGCTTGTTTTTTAGTCGCTACAAAAAGCACCTTTTTACCTGATTTCGCAATCTGTTTCAGTGCAGCAGCAGCTTCATCGACTTTAGCAACTGTTTTATAAAGGTCAATGATATGGATACCATTGCGCTCCATAAAAATATAAGGAGCCATTGCCGGGTTCCATTTTCTTTTTAAGTGTCCGAAGTGAACACCGGCTTCTAATAATTGGTCAAAATTTGTAATAGACATTTTTTCTTTTTTTAATTCGTTTACATTCTACTAATTCAATTGCAGGGTAATCTTCCACTGAGTGAACCTCTGAGACAGAGTCCCGGCAATTTGGATACTAAACGCTGAATACTTGCCGCGAGAAAATAAGCAAAAATATTAACGTTTGCTGAACTGGAATCTCTTTCTCGCTTTCGGTTGTCCCGATTTCTTACGTTCAACAGAACGAGGATCACGAGTCATAAATCCTTCGGATTTCAACGCAGGTTTATCTTCAGGATTAATTTTTACCAATGCACGGGCAATTGCTAAACGCAACGCTTCAGCTTGTCCCTTGAAACCACCGCCGTCCAAATTTACTTTAATATCATATTTTTCAGCTACACCCAGTTTGTTCAACGGTTGTTTTACAACATACTGAAGAATACTTGAAGGGAAATATACGGCAAGATCTCTTTTATTGATAGTGATAACACCTGTTCCTTCGCTTACGAATACACGTGCAACTGCAGCTTTTCGTCTTCCTATTGCATTAACTACTTCCATACTGCTTATTTAAGAGAATTTATATCAATTGTTTTAGGTTGTTGTGCTGCGTGCGGATGTTCCGATCCTGCATATACATATAGGTTTCTCAACAATTGAGCTCCCAATTTATTCTTAGGCAACATACCTTTTACTACTCTATTAAATAATTTCGCTTCACCTTTCTTAATCAATTCAGCAGGCGAAGTTTTTTTCTGACCACCAGGATACCCTGTAAAATTCAAATACACACGATCTGTCCATTTGTTTCCGGTCAAAATAACTTTATCCGCATTGATAATAATTACATTATCACCACAATCTACGTGCGGAGTATAGCTCGGTTTATATTTGCCTCTCAATAATTTGGCAACCTTAGCCGACAAACGTCCCAACACCTGATCGGTTGCATCTACTACAACCCATTCTTTTTGTACAGTTGCTTTGTTTGCAGAAATGGTCTTATAACTTAAAGTATCCACTGCTTAAAATTTTTATTTGTTAATTACTTAAAACGCATATAGCTAACCACTCTTCGGACACTGAAGCGGAAGCTATCTACTAAAATTTTCTCAAACTTTGATAATAATCGGCTCGCAAAGGTACGGTTTTTATCTGAAAAACAAAACTTTTCAGATAAAAAAGAGAAAATATTAATTTAAAGTTTAGTCTAATCGGTTTCAAAATTATTTTGAAGATATTTTATTGCTTTTACGAAAAGAGGAACAAATCGCATAACATGCAAAACAAAAAACAGTCCGAAAAAAGACTCAAAAAAAATCCGAACACATAATTTTATCAGAAACTCAAATAAACTTTTAATCTCCAAAAATAAAGAAGCCCAAATATCAACATTCGGACTTCTTCGCTTTATAGTAAACTCTATCAATTAAAAAAAACTGCACCAGAAATAAGCATACTAAAAACCAAAATGCAACTTATAAATAAGCTTTGAACAAATTTAATAAGATACTAAGAAAGCTATACGAGCATCTAAAATTACATATTAATAGATGAACATACAAAAAAGAATGCTGCAATTCATACTCTTAAAAAAACATAATGAAATGAACTCTATCAAAACTTATCCTCTTTGATAAAATAAATCTATCCAAAACAAACAATAATTCAGACTCATACACAAAAAATAGAGAGATCTGATAAAAAAGAGAGAAAGAAGAGGAGATAATAACTATTTGCAGCAGATAAAGCAACGAGGGGGGTAAGTATTGGGGTATCCTATTTCGGGGCGGCGTGTGGCGGTATGGCGATATGTATGCGGGGAGGGAGTCAAAACAAAAAAAGAGAGAGAGGGGTTCGATCCTTT
>NZ_CANUAR010000034.1:0-22094 GCF_947855755.1 uncultured Coprobacter sp. | reverse complement strand
GCCTGTTCTTCTTCCGTAAGGTTGCGGGGATAGATTATCAGATAGCGGTAATCTAATTTCCCTAATTCTACTTGTGATCCGCCTTGTAAAAAACCGGCTAAATTGTAGTAAGTTTTGTTTGCCGGTGATAATAGTTGGTCTAACATATTATTATTGTTATATGTCAGCTTATAGCTATTCAATAGGTTGACATCCGGATTGCCGGTTAAGGATAACGGATAATATGCTATAAAAAGACCTGTGTTGCCCGGTATTAATCTTGATAATGCTGTAGATACGCCATCTCTCGTTCGTAAATAACTGAAATATTTAGTACCTGTTTCATTGACTTTGCCGGATAAAAAGATACTTGTTTCCGCTGTTATTGCAGGATTGAACGATTCAAGCGGTAATCGGCCGGTGTCGTCTACTCCGTCAAGGTGTAATGCACCCTGAAAGAATCCGGATTCCGCACTATGGGCAAGATTATATAACGGTATATCATTGCCGTTTCCTGATTGGTCTTTAAATGTGTTATCTTCTGTTGTTTGTTTTCCGGATATATATACGGCTAATGGATCAGCGGGTAAAACCAATTTTTCTCCTACTGCTATTCGGGCGGTCATATACGGATGTACGGTTTCCTGATTGGTGGTTACCATAACTTCTCCGGAAAAAGTTTTCGGGGATTCAAAGTCTAATTCGGTTTCTATCGGAGTAATCAACAACCCTTGATAATGTCTTCCTTTGGTTATGCTCAATGCTTCTGTTTCCGTCGTTTCTCCGTTTAGCATGGAAAAACACAACTCTCCGAAATAGTATCCGACTCCCTTTTGTATTGTTCCCGGCCAAAAAGGTTTATCTGAATAATCTGACATAAACGGAGAGTTTGTATTTGATACTAAATCATCTTGCGGCGTCTTATAATAAATAGCATAGTGTACATTATCTCCGCTCTCCCAATTTTTAAAACTGTAATTTCCCGGAGTGGAAAGGTCGTCAACGCTATATTCCTTTATCCGCTGCATCAGTTTCCATTTCCCGACACTGTTATCAAATACAAGTTCGTCCGATACTGTTCCGACAGATCTCAATTTAATATCTCCGAAGTTTATCTGTTGTGTTTCCGTACCGTTACTGATTATCAGTATCAACGGGGTATCTCCTACTGATTTTATCGGTATCGGATTCGCAGGGGTCGGTGTACCGTCTTGGATTGATTTGCCGTAAACGGTGAGTTCTTTGAATATTCCGGGTAAAGAGTTGTAAACTGTGAAACCGTTGTCTCCACTGGCCGTAGTTTCTTCGGACTTGCCGTTTATATCTTCTCCGTTGTACTGACACGAGACTTTATAGTTATGCTGTATCTCCTCTTCGGTTAATATCCTGTCGTATAATAAGGCGTCATGGAATCTCTGTTTTATACAATAAACGGGTGCATTCAGAATTGTACTGATATTTAAGTTCTTATTGAAATCCGATACGTTTTTCGTTTTTGATATGACGATAGTATTTATTTCTGTCGAACCGTTTATTTTGAAACCTGTCGTCTTTACATCTGTTCCGTTTAAATAGACTTGTTCGTAGTCTGATTTAGCCGGAACTTGATTTCTTTGTATTGCGAAATAATGTTCCCTAACGATTCCGCCGTTCCACTTGTTGTCTGTTTCTGTCGTTGACTGAGTCGCTGAGAATACGAACATCTGGGCCTTGACTCCGCTTTTAAAGTTCTTGCCGAGCGGTAACATACTGAAATCGTCTATCCCGTCATATTGGATATAGCCGTCTCCATAGCCGGAGTTTATCGTATATGCGAAGTTTTTGTTTTCAAGGTCGTTGCCGTTGCCGGATAGATCCGGAAGGATGTTTTTATTTTCGTCATCGTTGCTTCTTCCTCTCCCTGTATAGTAGCCGATCAGACCCTCCCGAATGTAATCCAATGCTTTCGATACTTTACATTGGGCAACCATACGAGGTTTTGCTTCGGCGGCATTACTGGCGAAATAGGTTTGTTCGTCGTAGGTCGTTATTACAGGTAAGTCAAGCGGATATTCTATCGGAGTAAATAATACATAATAATAGATAGTGCTTTCATCCTCTATCATAGCCTTTAAATCATCTTCCGTAGGATAATCGTTTATATCATATACGACATAAAATCCGTATCTTAAAGAATTAGTATATACGCCATATACATTATTCCACTTATTGGATGTGGAATCACCCGTATAATAGAATTTGTTGCTGTAAAAAACAGATACATCAGGGGTTACTTGTGTGCCTTTTACCAATCCTCTTATAAGGACTTCTCTTAAATCTCCGTTAGTATTAATCGTAGAGATTGAAGTAACGGTGAATCCTGTACTCACACCTATCCGCTGTATCAGCTTCCACTTCTTCCCGTCATAGACCACTTCATCGTATATGCCGTTTACCGATCGAAGGATACCGTCATGTCCCGCTTTGTTCATCGCTGCCTTGATGTTCAACAGCTGGTAATCGCTGCATTCCTTGTCTGCCATAACTGACAATAACAGTCCTGTGTCTCCTACCGATCGCATAGGTACGGGATTCGCAGGGGTCGGTGTACCGCTCTGTTCCGTAAGTCCGTGTATCGATAGGGACAACAGTTTATCGTCTCCCACTTTCGTGTTCCAGATCGGAAAGGCTCGGCCGGAGGCCTCTACTTCCAAATGGTTCATCCCGGAGGTTGAAACGTGACCAAGCTTCCCTAAATGTCCTAAGTTCCCTAATCCGTTCATCATTCCATTACGTTTGCTGTTCCTGATATGTCTATCGAATACCCCTCATATACCGAAAAATATTCTGTCTGTCCGGACGGGAGGAGAACTCCGCTGCCGGTTTTTTCTCCTCTATATTGCCAGAGCCGGCAGTCACTGACGGCCGTTATCCGAACTATGCGGCTCGCTCCTGACGGAAGTGTTCCGTCCGTGATGTCTTGGGAGATCCCTATTGGCATCACCGGTACGGGATTCAGATTCTTGTCTAAGGGCATGATTGTCTGTTTCATCTTTATGCTTTGTTTTTAGATTTTATGGTGTCGTTACTGCTATTTGGATCGGCATATCCGGTCTTATTTTCTCTATAATCATGTAGACGAGAGACTCCGGATTGGTAAAGGTTATTTTACCGTTTTCTCCGTCATTTTCTGTCGCAAAAACAAAATTCCCTGTATAGGTTGTATCTTCAACGGTATATTTATAATAAAACAGGTATCTTGTCCCTGTCGCAACATTTGTTATTATATCATTGAATGTGTTGTTTCCTAAAAACGGTATGTCGGTATCCGCATCGGCTATTTCTTCCGTACCATCAGCAGTATTGAGATCGATCTCTATTATTTCGATCGAGTCCAGTTTCTGTTTGTCCGATGATGGCATCAGACCGGCTTCCGAATCACTTGCATTTTTTGCAATAGCAAGAGGTATCCGTTCCGGGTTTTCCTCCGGATCTAACAAGGTTATGAACGGCTCTCCTTCCGATGTGATGCCGATACTGCGATTATTATCGGCATCATCCCAGACCTTTAATGCTATAAAGCGGCGGGAAGCATCCGTATCGTCGGTATATTCCGATTCATAAATACCGACTTTTTCCTGTATTGCTTTTTTATCTACATTCGTCAGATCTACGGAGACAAAGGGGGATGTCCATTCGCTCCATGCCGAGTCTCCGGATTTTTCCCTTACTAATACTTCGCCTGCCGGGTCTCCGAATAATTTCTGTGTATAAGTTTTTTTTCTGTTTATCGTATTTACTCTCATATCTACCAGCAAAAGCAAATACGTGGTTACATTCATCTGATTATCGATGACAATATAACTGCCGGAAGATGTGGTATTGTCTATAACCGACTTGTTTATTACTTTTAGCGATTCCGGTACTGTCGTGATAAATTCCCTGAATGCTTCCGCACTACTGTCGTAACCCGATCCATAAAGAACCTTGACCAGGTCTTCATCCGTGACATTCGTCAGATCGGCATATGCAAGACACTTTTCTCTGAAATATCCATCAAGACCTTCCGTTCCAGTTCCTGCGACAGGCTGCCCATTATCATTGATCCCGATGGCATGATACAGGTCGCCTGAATGGTGCAGCGTCAACGCCCTGAACGGCTGGTCACTACCCTCTAATTCATAAATCCCAGCCTTTAAACTAATATCTCCTTCTGTGACGTTCGACAGATCTTTGTCGGCCTTGTCCGACACATCTCCATAAATAGGTACGACAGACGTCTCCCAATAATCGCCATTCCAAAACAACATTATAACAGCATTCGTTTCGGTAGAAACCTCTATCGGAACACCCGAATTAAAAAAATTGGCAAATGTGATGTTACCCGGCTTATTCGACAAATACAAATATGTCGTTTTTATTCCCAATTTAGCATTCGGCTCAAACGTTGCCGGATCATCTACCACTCCTTGCAACGGACCTTCCACCCGATTGCTGTCGATCCATTTCTTGTTGAGAAAATCCCATACCCATATCGAATTGGTCTCTCCGTTCACGAAAAAACCTCCGGGAATTCCTCCGTTAGGGTGTTTGGACAAAAATGCTCCGACTCCCCAATAATATCCCATAAATTTTCCTTGTGTAAACATTCCTCTGATTTTATAATAGTTTATTTATAATCTATAATTCCGGTAATACGACTCTTCCCGACATTTGCACCGCCATATCCGATTGACCCAATATCTCATAAACCATAGCTGCACATACATATCCAACAGCATCCGTCAACCTGATCGGGACATCATAACCGCCATTCTGTATTTCGGGAACAGGTATATACACTGCACTATCAACCTCATGAGTTCGTAAAAATGCAGGCAATGAATAATAATCCAGAATAACTCTACCCGATGCAGACATCGATAAAACAGCAACGGGCTTATTTACCCCGCCGCGCACATACCGGTTATATTGCAGTTCGCTTTTGGCATGGCGAGAATCTATAAACCGAGTTACCGGACGATTCCATCCTTTCATTTTAAAAGAGAGTATCCTCAACACCTTTTCCGGGAAAACCACTCTACCACTCCCATCCTGACGTTTTTCCGGAAATAAAACATCTTTACATTCCTTTCCTTCCAACAGATGAACCGGAGCTGTGATAAATACTCGAGTAATCGCATCCGGAAGTTTAGCACGGATATACTCTCCCACATCAACTCCAAAAATGTCTATTTCAGCAGTCTCATTCTCCGGAAGCAATTCTTCCATATTCGTCCGGATTTTCTTCAACCACTTTTCTTCCGATTCCAACATATCTGATTCCCACTTTTTTATAAATTACTCTTCAACAAAGGGAACATTATCCCCTTCTCTTTGGCCACCCTTTCAATTTTCTCAGGAGAAGACAATTCGTGCTCAGAAACCGAATAAGGCTTTTTTCTCAACAATTCTTTAGCCTTCTGCCAAGTTTTAACATCAGGGATCGGTTTCAAATCAATCATCTCTTCACAACAAGAACAAGGTTCTTTCACTAAATAAAATTTACTACCATACCCTCTGTCCGATTCAATTGCTTTTTGTAAATCGACATCTGTTGTTGCATAATAGCCATGAACATTATCTTTCGAGATAAAACGAATACGTACGTTACGGTTTCCGACTTGTACAACCGTACTTAAATTTCCATGGCGAGTCTCGTATGTTCTTATATTTTTCATATTCTAAAATTTGGAAATTAATAATCGAGATGATGTGATCCGGGACAGATCACATCATCATTATCAAAAAGTTATGCCGTTTTCGGAACGATACGCATATGAGCTGCCGGATAACGTAAGGTTAAACAACTTGCTTCTGTAAGTACAAGAGCATCAGTATTCCGGATACCAGCACCCTTCAGATCGAGTTTCTGACTTCCGAATGGTACGTGAGCCCATTTTGAGATAAACTCTGGGTCGAAAATAAACCCATAATCACTCATACCACAGTCATCAAAAACCTCGGAATACAAGATAAAGAGCTTACCGAATTTTGATTTAATTTCAGAAAAGTCTATTCCCCATTTCACAAAATCATCGTTAGCCGATACCACTTTGGTAATCTCCAGTTTGTTTATGCGACCGATAAAATCCGAACCGCCGATCAACACTTTTCGTTTATTTCCTCCATTTCCGGTAAACGCTTCTTTCATGATATCAATAAGATCATTTTGAGTAAGATCAACTTTCGGATCAAATTCATATTCTTTTCCGGCTTGCCACCAAATACCGCCTGTCAAAGAGACATTTTCCTTTTTTTTAGAATCATATATCATACGCTTTACGCCGAACATAAATGTTTTTTCCATACCCAGACGCATATCATAAATTGCAGCTTCCTCAGAATCAGAAAAATCCCATTCCACCTCTTTATTCGCAATTTTCTGAAAAGTAGATTGTTCCACCTGCATCTTAAATATCTGACAGAAATTCTGCTCTTTCACTGGAAGCGCCTCGAATTGTGCGGTTTGCACATCCAACTCTGTAGCTGCACGTCCCATCCGTATAAATGTCGTACCTTTATCGATAGAAGGGACACAATTCTCAATTGATCCGATCTTTTTCCCGTTAATCGCATAAACATTCAATTCTCCATTTTCTTCTTTACTAGAAATATAAAGTACCAAATCGGCTTTCGACTCCGTCACTCCGTCAGCCTCATATCCCTTAACTCCCTGAACAAGAATTGTTTCTGAGACTTCAAAAATATCATTATTCGTCGTATTCAACTTGACCTTCTGAGAAGCAGCCGTAACATTAGAGGAAGTTGGCTCTGTATAAGCAACATTCAATGTCGCTTTAGTTGGTTTTACATCTACCGAATAATAATCAACAATCATAGATCCCGAACGGCGAGCTCCCGTCCAACGAGATAATTGATCTATCGGGGTAGACATAGGACGTATTTTTGTAATCCGTTTATCAACTTCACTCATGAGAAGACCTTCGCTTTCACGACGGCTAATATCCGTAGTCAATGGTTCTCCGGTTAATATCTTTCCACCCGACACACCCGGTATTACTGCCGCCATTGCAAACGCACAATCCCGATAAATTACAGTCAATAAAACCAAGATCAGAATTGCAAACATCCAAAACCAGAAATCTTTCGATTTCAAAAACTTAAATACTTTATTCATTGCTAATTGTTTTTAAAAGATAAATAATCGGTTAATTATACTTGCTGATGTTAATTCATTAAATGTTTATTTGATTTTACATATCCCACACACTGCGACGACGTCTCAATCCGAATCCCGGAGTCAGATTCTCTTCCTCTTCACTCCTTGACGAACGGTTGTTATGTAATCCCGGCAAGGAGTCTCCCTCCGATTGTCTTTTCTCCAGCAAAATGCGTTCGTTACGACCTCTTACTTCTGCAGCCCTCTCTGCACATCCCAGATCGTTATCATAATTGACACCTTTAAATAATATCTCCAAAACATCTGGTGTAAAGTCGCTCATAAACACATGTTCACAAATATGATGCACCCTTTCAAGAAAATTATCGAAATCATTGTCACTCATATTTTTCGCTTCCTTAAACCGGCTGATCGCACGTTTACTATGTTCCCAATTCTCGGCCATCTCCTTTTCAAGCGTACGGTTCGCCGACATACGAGCTAAAAATTCATCATTTTCTTTTTGTAATTGCGCCATACGGTTTTCATCATTGGCACACTCTAACACATCCTTCCCAAAATACCTTACACAAGCGACCAATGCATCTTCTCCCGATATCACATCAGAAATAAACCCACCCATTTTCGGATTGCTGATAAAAAGTGCGGCAAGTTTTGTCTGGTCATCCCGCAACTTTTCATACCGATCGCACAAATGCGTATCATATTCTACTAAAGCATCAAAAAATGCATCGTCACTGTCTAAAAGACGGTCAGGGAAACGTTTTCCCAATTTCTCCAGAATAATCTGGCGCGAACGCACTTTCGGTCGTTCATTCACTCTTTCTTCAAAACTTCTCATAATCGTTTGTTTAATAATAAATAATAAAAACCATACAATTGTAGTATTTTTACAACACAAAGAAAATAACATAATCAAGAAATTCTATGTTATAATTATAAAAAAGAGTACATTCAAGTAAAAATATGGTTTATATACCATTTAGATGGTCTGATAAAAAAGATATATCCTATTCAGAGAACATTAAATTAGACTTTATAGACAGAAATTATCCTGAAGCCGCTTTCTTGTTATAAAAAGATCGTGTACCTTTGTAAAATCAAGAACTAAAAGTATGTCTAAATTTTGTACAGACATTTTTGGAGAGTTGTTTTAAGAGCATTTTTCAGTTCCGATAAGGAGCACTATGAACTATGAGACGTGTAACAATAGGAAAAGAGCCTCCAAAGCCGGATATATTTCTTGTTATCGGAAAATTTAGACAGCTTCTAAGAACATTCAAATTATTTAAACATAAAAAAGTATGGCGACAAAACCTTTTAAGTATCAAGAACCTTTTCCTCTGGGAAAAGACACTACCGAATATTATTTACTTACCAAAGATGGTGTATCGGTAGAAACCTGCCACGGTAAAGAAGTTCTTGTGGTAGAGCCCGAAGCGCTTACCCATTTGGCTAATACGGCAACCCGTGACGTAGCATTTATGTTGAGACGTGAACATAACGAAATGGTAGCCAAAATACTTCATGATCCTGAAGCCAGCGAAAACGATAAATACGTAGCATTAACCATGTTACGAAATGCAGAAGTTGCATGTAAAGGACAACTTCCATTTTGTCAGGATACCGGAACGGCAATTATTGTCGGGAAAAAAGGCCAACAGGTGTGGACAGGAGGTGGTGATGAAGAAGCGCTTTCTTTAGGTGTGTATAAAACCTATACCGAAGAAAACCTTCGTTACTCGCAAAATGCGCCGTTAGATATGTACAAAGAAGTAAATACCGGCTGTAACCTTCCTGCACAAATCGACCTTTATGCCGTGGATGGTATGGAATATAAATTTCTTTTTGTAGCCAAAGGCGGTGGTTCTGCCAATAAGACGTACTTGTTTCAAGAAACAAAAGCTTTGCTTAACCCCGACACCTTGGTTAAATTCCTCGTCGAGAAAATGAAAACTTTGGGAACTGCAGCTTGCCCTCCCTACCATATAGCTTTCGTAATCGGTGGAACTTCGGCCGAGACCAATCTGAAAACGGTAAAATTGGCATCGACCAAGTATTATGACAATCTTCCTACAAGCGGGAATGAATACGGTCGGGCATTCAGGGATGTCGAACTCGAAAAAGTAGTTCTCAAAGCTGCTCAAGAATCTGGTATCGGAGCACAATTCGGCGGTAAATATTTTGCACATGATGTACGAATCATACGCATGCCCCGACACGGAGCCTCTTGTCCAGTAGGTATGGGAGTATCTTGCTCTGCCGACCGAAATATTAAAGCTAAAATCACGAAAGACGGACTTTGGATCGAAAAACTTGATGATAAACCCGGAGAACTGATTCCGGAAGAATTACGTCAGGCAGGAGAAGGCAATGCTGTTAAAATAGACTTAAACCGTCCAATGAAAGAGATTCTTGCCGAACTCGACAAATATCCGGTAGCTACACGACTTTCTTTGAATGGAACGATTATCGTCGGTCGTGATATCGCCCACGCAAAAATCAAAGAACGCTTAGATGCCGGTGAAGACATGCCTCAATATCTGAAAGACCATCCGATCTATTATGCTGGTCCGGCAAAAACGCCTAAAGGAATGGCATCAGGATCTTTCGGACCGACAACTGCAGGTCGAATGGATTCCTATGTCGATCAATTCCAATCAAAAGGGGGATCGATGATCATGATAGCAAAAGGTAACCGCAGCCAGCAAGTGACAGATGCATGTAAAGCTCACGGAGGCTTCTACCTTGGCAGTATTGGCGGACCGGCTGCAATTCTGGCTCAAAACAATATCAAAAAAGTAGAATGCTTAGAATATCCCGAATTAGGAATGGAAGCCATCTGGAAAATTGAAGTAGAAGATTTCCCTGCCTTTATTCTCGTAGATAATAAAGGCAATGACTTTTTTAAACAGATAAAGCCCCGTTGCAACGGAGGTTGTAAACTTTAATTCAATTATTCCGTAAATCACAATAAAAAAAGGCGCGATTACAACCGCGCCTTTTTTATTGTGATAGAAAAAACAGGAAAACTCTTTCCGGCTTTCATCCATAAAATACTATCTTATTTCCTGTCCCCGAAAATACGCAATAAATACAAGAACAAATTAATAAAATCAAGGTACAATGACAAAGCTCCCAGCAACGCCAGTTTCTGAGTCTGCTCATTTATTTCCTGATTAGCCAACATCTGCTTAATCTTTTGCGTATCATAAGCTGTCAGACCTACAAAAACCAACACTCCCGCATAGGTTATGATCCAATACATCATCGAGCTTTGCATAAAAATATTAACTACCGATGCAATAATCAAACCTATTACCGCCATAATCAAGATATTTCCCCAAGAAGACAAATCTTTTTTCGTAAAATATCCATACAAACTCATCGCTCCGAAAGTTCCGGCCGTAATAAAAAAGGTAGAAGCTATCGAACTACGAGTATAAACAGCAAAAAGTACGGACAGAGTAAGACCGTTTAATAAAGAATAAAGCATAAACAGACCTGTTGCCGTAGTAAAGGATAAAGACATGATTCGTGCCGAAACATACCATACTAACCCAAGTTCTGCTATTAATAAAATAAAAAACGTAGCTCTACCGCTGAAAAGCAAAGATGACAACGTCGGAGAATTTACTACCGCCAACGCCGTAACTCCCGTAATAGCCAATGCTACAGTCATCCATAAATAAACATTCTTAAGAAGAGTCGCTTGTGCGGCTTTCATCTCATAACTTGAAACATAATTCGTATCCATATTCTATTATTATATAATTATTTCTATTTTGTACTACCGCAAATATAAGATTTATTTAATTGTTAACATTATACTCTTGAAAAAAAGGTCTTATTTTGAAGAATATAAGAGTTTATTTAATATTTTTCAAGACCTTACAGGCCGACGTATTGGGACTCGTCTCCTATTAAGACGCACTCTCAACAAGTTCAGATTTTCCTCAAACAGAGACATTTGATAGGACGCTTTATCAGGAATACGATCAATATACCAACAAAATAACACATAAGAAATAAATGCTTCGCGTACTGTACGCTTCACGACACCATCCGTTCCCGAAGATAATTCTTCTGGCAGTACCAAAACAAAATTAAATACATCCTCTTGAATAGGAGGAACATATGTTTCTGAAAGATATGCAGAAACGACTCCATTAATACGATCATAAGCTTCCTGCATACGATCACGAGCCCATAATAATTCGTCACCAGTCAATATCCAGCGGTCGCTCCAACCCTCAGTTGCCGTTTCATCTGGAGATAAAGAGACAGCCATATAAGATGTCCGTTTCAACAGTTCCTGCATTAATTCATCTACCCTAATAACGATATGTACACATATTTTTTTCATAACATCTAATTTTACGATTTCAATACACGGATACAAATACCCATAACTAATAAAACAAGCAATATCCAAAATAGATTAAAAGAAATAGGAAACGGTTCTTTTTCCACATTTTCTCTTTGATCTACTTCTACACGAACACTATCAAATCGATCATACGAAACATTCCCTACAAATTTATTCTCCGACATAGTTTCTTGTTCGGCTACAGATCGAGAACATAACGAAACCGTCTGTTTCTCTTTGACAGACAAACAAGAGTCGGCATTATTATTACCATATAACACATGTTCCCATACAATATTCCACTCCCGAGAATCAAACTCAGACTTGTAAAACAAATCTCTTATCGAATCTCTTACGATAAACTGTGAAACAGAAATCGTATCCAATTCTATTTTTTGATCTGATAACCGATGAATTGACCTACAAGAGAAAAACGAAAACAAAATACATAATACACAAACAGATCTCGTCATACAGTTTCTCCTCGCTGATTACGATATAAAATGAGACGAGCAGTCTGCATTCCGAAAAAGAACCGAGAAGCTTTCTCTTCAGCCAATATAGTAAACAAAGTATCTTTAAAAGAAGCCAAAGGCTTTTCTTTCATATACTCTGCTACCCTCTGCGCCAGTTCTTGATACATAGACACCTTAAGTTCGTTACGGCATGTCAAAGGCAGACGGTTCATAATACGACGGACATTGCGCGATGCCTCTTCAAAAGAAATATAATACCGGCCCTTACCACTATGCAAAGCCCTAAGTATTACATCATCTCGTGACACATACGGAGCTGATGCTCCGAGAGACTTCAATTCCTCTTCATAAGCTCGAACAAAATCTTGTTCTTTGAACTTTTTAAAATAATCTTTTTTCATCCTCTATCAATTTTTTTTGATCGAGGTATCGGGTTTTACCGTTAACTACTAACGGCTTTTATGTTATTGGGGTATGGCAAAGATAAAAACAATATTGTAATTAAACAACAAATAATGGTTATTTAACAACAATATATAATAAAATATACGACTCCTTATATAAAACTTCGATACACGTTATCATATAAGATATAAATAATCAGTATTAAAAAAACAAAAAGAGGTTCTGTTGACAGAACCTCTTAAGAACAGATCAGCAACCTCCACAATAAAATATCAGTGAATGATAACCTCAAAGTAATCGGGATTTTATCGAAACCGGCAATTCAGGCATCGCCCCATTTTGAGTACATACATAAGCAGAAACATCAACTGCCAATTCATGAGCTTCCCGTATGCTTTTCCCTCTTAAAATCGCAGAAATAAATGTTGCCGTAAAAGAATCCCCTGCACCTACAGTATCGGCAACCTCAATTTTCGGAGTATTCACAAAAGAGACATTTCCTCGTGTAAAAACATAACTTCCATTTACACCACATGTCAAAATAAGAATTTCTAAACTATACTCTGATAAAAGAACTCGGCACTTATCCTCCAAATCGATGCCAGGATATTCAAACATTCGACTCACGGTAATTAATTCTTCATCATTAATTTTCAGAATATTACATCTTTTCATAGAATTACAGAGGATTTCCTTATCATAAAATCCCTGCCGCAAATTCACATCGAACACCCTATATTGTCCTGCCGTATCGGACATAACATCAAGAAAGCGATTTATCGTTTCACGAGAGACTGTATTCCGTTGAGCCAATGAACCGAAACAAACTGCACGAGTCTTTCTTGCCAACTTCTCCAAATCAGCTGTAAAAGGAATATTATCCCACGCCACATTCTCTTTTATCTCATAACAGGGAATCCCGGCTTTGTCCAGCTCGATCTGCACCGTACCAGTCGGATAAGGGACTTTTTCAATCAAATAATTAAGATATCTATTATCAAAACTCTCTAAGATTTCATTACCTAACTTATCATCACCGACAGCACTCACAACACAGCTGTCAAAACCATATTGTGACACATGATAAGCAAAATTTGCAGGAGCTCCGCCGATCTTTTTTCCTTCAGGCAGCATGTCCCACAATACTTCTCCCATTCCTACAATAACATCATTCATAGCATTATATATTCTTCACATAAATATGTTTGATACGTTTATTTTCAACCTCCCGTTCCTCTATCTGAAAATATTTATCCAAAGACTTCATCAACGGAGTCAATTTCAAAAAGCCATAATTACGAGGGTCAAAATCAGGTTTCTTCTTCATAATCAATCCTCCCACCTCTGCAAGAAATGCCCAACCGGTATCATCGGCCAAATCATCGATAGTCGTTCTGAACAAATTGATCAGATCCTTTCCTATAACCTCTTTTTCTGTAGCTTCCGACTGAACCGAAGGATCAACTCCAAAGTCTTTTTTATCCGGAAGATCAGTATCTCCGACCTTTAAAATCTCCAAATAAATAAATTTATCACATGATACGATAAAAGGATTTGGGGTTTTCTTTTCACCAATACCGATAACGAGCATTCCCGATTCCCGTAACCGGGTAGCCAATCGAGTAAAATCACTATCACTCGAAACAATACAGAAACCATCGACTTTTTCACTATGCAATATATCCATAGCATCAATAATCATTGCCGAATCGGTCGCATTTTTTCCCGTAGTATAACTATACTGCTGAATCGGAGTGATTGCATTTTCCAAAAGAGACGATTTCCAACCGGAAACTGTCGGTTTCGTCCAATCTCCGTAGATTCGTTTAATCGTCGGAATCCCGAACTTGGCAATCTCATTCAACATCCCTTTTACATTCGAATACGGGATATTATCCGCATCTATCAAAACTGCCAACTTCAAATCTTTATTATCTTTCATCTCATCACTTATTAAACCATAAACAAATATAGTGAATATCCACCGACAAAACAGGAAATAAGATTGATTTTCAACCTATTTTTTACATCCAAATCATCAGACATTCTTTTTGTCCCATAAAACACTAATTATCAAAAAGGGAACTTATTACTCTTCCAAAACTTCAGAACTTATCTAAATTTTGTTCGGATCAGGTTTGAGGGATTCTTTCGAAAATACCCGTCTGTATCTACGAGGAAAATAGCAGATTATCACAAGTGAAAACAGAAAAACAGAGCGGAGGAAAACGTAGGATAGTCTGATAATACTTCCGTATTATAAAAAGATCAATATATTGCAAAATAATAAAGTAATTACATCATAGTGAAGCATTTTTGCTTAAAAGAAGTTTCTCGAACAAGAACGTAAGTTTGCTTTAATCCCACTTATTCTACTTATGCTTGAAAAAGAAAAATCCCTGAACTTCGATGAAGTTCAGGGATTTTTCTTTCTTAAAAAGTGGTGCCACCAGCAACCGAAAAACGGTTTATATAGCACTATTTCTCAATAAGTTATATCTTTATTACGATGTTAGTCCCTTGAATAAGGTTTTCACAACTTTGCACCGTTCAACACAATTTTGTGTTTAAGGTTCGATTTCTGCGTGCAAAGGTAGATATTTATTTTGAATAATCAATATTTCCAAGAACTTTTTTATTTACTATATTTTAAATATCACATTGTTTCTATATGAAACAAGAGTGAGAATATATTCTGTTGAGCCACAGATAAAATATATAAGAGTGGTGGTGCATAAATAAACAAGTTTATTTAATTTATTTATAATCAATCTAATATATTTTTGAATGAATGAACAAAATGATTACTTTTGTAAAAATAAAAATGATGCAAAATCATGAAATCAATTCCGCTATATAAATTTTATAAAGAAAAATATCATAAAAAACTTTTAATAGACGTGGTTGATATTGCGTTTATAAGACCGTGGCTAAAAAAAACACCCATTTATCGGGATAATTTCTATCGCATCATTCTCATAACAGAGGGCGCAGGAGAAGTCTCTGTTAATAATTATAAGATGAATGTAAAACCAAAATGTATGATATGTTCCACTCCGGGAGAAATATGGAATTGGCTACAAAATACAGACACGCTAAACGGTTATGTACTCCTTTTTGAGGAAGAATTTTTATCTTCATTTTTTAATGACTCTTTGTTTTTAGAAAGATTACCGTATCTGCATCCTGAGCATACGTCCCCTTTTTTGATACTTGATGATATTTTATACGAGCAAATACGACACTTAATTATTTTAGCAAAAGAGGAAATTAACAAGCACAAGAATATCGACCCTCATTTTTTACGTGCCATGCTTTATGCCATATTAACCCTCATGAACAGAGCAAGAAATGTGGAAAATGAGGAAAAACAGGTAAATGACATATCTGCCAATCGGTATGCAGAGAAATTTATCCGTTTGGTAAATGAACATTTTACAACCGAACATAATGCAGAATTCTATGCTGAAAGGCTCTGTGTAACCACAAATTACTTAAATAGAGTTCTGAAAAATACATTAGGGACAACAACCAAACTTTACATACAAGACCGAATAATGGATGAAGCCCGTAAATTACTAAATTACACTTCATTATCCATATCAGAAATAGCCTATATCCTACATTTTAACACATCTTCTTATTTTATCCGTTTTTTCACTCGCATGGCAGGAATGACACCATTGCAGTTTAGAAACACAAGCAGTTCCGAAAAGTGATATTTTTGTCTTTTTTTGTATATCGCCTATGTGTTTAAAACCAGTTACCTTTGCATTGTCAATACAATTAAAAGCAAAGGTTTATGGAGATAAAAAATACTATTTACGGTAATTTTAAGAAACAAGTGCAAATGCAACCTACGGCTTTGGCAGTTTTTGACAGCAACCGTAGGCTTACATTCCGAGAACTGGACAGACTGGTCAACGCCATTGCCGTTTCATTCACAATGCAGCCCCAATTTGTCGGTGTGGTAATGAACCACAGTGTAGAAATGGTGGCATCTTTGCTGGCTGTACTAAAAACGGGTGCTGCATACGTCCCGGTAGAACCTTTCTTCCCTGAAAAGCGGATGCACTTTATCATGCAAGAATGTAAAGTGGACTTCATTATCACAGAGCAACAATATGCAAATAAATTGCAGGGGTTTCCTTTATTATTTGTCGAACAAGGGATAAAGGCTGAAAACTGGCAACCGGAAATAGAAGACAAATCACTACCACAAGATATTGCCTACGTACTCTATACATCCGGTTCAACAGGACTACCCAAAGGCGTTATGGTGGAAAACCGCAATGTCTGCCACTACGTTCGTGCTTTTGAAAATGAATTTCATCCGACAACAAACGATGTAATGCTGCAATACTCCGTCTGTTCGTTTGATATATTTGTAGAAGAAGTATTCACCACATTGTTATCCGGAGCTACACTTGCCATTCCACAAGAGGATGAGAAAAAAGACGTTCAACTTTTAATGCGATTCGTAGAACGAAATGGAGTTACAATAATCAGTGGATTTCCTTATTTGTTATTGGAAATGAACAAACTGAAAAACATACCAGCTTCACTGCGTTTGCTCATAAGCGGTGGAGATGTGCTAAGAACTAATTTCATCTCCAATTTATTGCCACAAGTTGAAATATATAATACCTATGGACCGTCGGAAACGACAGTCTGCGCCTCTTATTTCCGCTGTAACGACACACAGCCCTTACCGGACGGGACTTACCCGATAGGGCGTGCAATAAAAGGAACTCGTATTCAAATTCTTGATGAGAATTTGAAGCCTGTTTCTGCCGGAGAAGTCGGGGAAATCTGTATATCAGGAAAAGGAGTGTCCAGAGGATATATAGGAAAGAGAGAAAACGAGGCTTTCATTACGCAAAAGAATGGGACAACGATATACAGAAGCGGGGATTTAGGAGTTCTACAAGCGGACGGGAATATACAATTCCTCCGCCGCAAAGACACACAAGTGATGATAATGGGGAAGCGGGTAGAACCATTTGAAGTGCAAAGCATCCTTTGCGGATGCAATGAAGTAGAAAGCGGCGTAATCCGTCCTTGCACAGACGAACGGGGATTGTCGTACCTTACAGCCTACATTGTGCCAAAAGACAAAAAGGCATTCAGAATAATGGCTGTCAAAAAAGCTATGGCGAAGTACCTTCCTGTTTACATGATACCGGAGTTCTTCGTCAGAATGGATGCCATGCCGATAACCCCCAACGGAAAAATAAATATAAAAGCATTACCAATAGTCATGAAAACCTGTTGCTCATGAATGAAATCGCTATACAACAAGCAAGCATACAAGAGCTGGACATACTCATGGAATGGAGAATGAAAGTGATGAAAGAGGTTTTCCCTCTTTTTTCCAAAACAGACATTCCCACATTGGTGCAAGCCAATCGGAGATATTACCAAGACGCGCTTCTTCGGGGTGGACATATAGCATGCCTTGCACGATACAAAGACAATATCGCCGGGTGTGGCGGTGTGTGCCTTTACAATGAAATGCCGTCACCGGACAATCCGTCTGGGCAGTGTGCCTACCTGATGAATATATATGTACACCCGGAATACAGGCATCTTCACATAGGCAGGAGTATTGTCCGCTGGCTGATAGGACAAGCACGGGAAAAAGGCATTACTAAGATTTTCCTTGAAACTACTGCCAATGGCCGCAATATGTATCAGGCGGCAGGTTTTTCAAAGATGCAGGACATGATGGTTTTTAATACTAAAAATAAACAAGAATGAGCAGGATTAATTTGGGACAAAGAGCCGGAGTTACCCCAACTCCGGTATTGCTAATCGGAACGTACAACGAAGATGGAAGTGCCAATGCAATGATAGCGACTTGGGGTGTAACCGCCACATGGGAAGTGGTGGAGCTGAATTTGTACAAAAGCCGGAAAACAACGGATAATATAAAAAGGGAGCAAGCTTTTACCGTTTCCATTGTCACACGAGAAACATTGGCACAATGTGATTACTTGGGGACGGCGACAGGAAAGAAAGTCCATGATAAGGTAAAGCGTTGCGGACTTTCCCCAATGAAGAGCCCGCTTGTTAATGCGCCCTATTTCAGAGAGCTGCCTGTCACGATGGAATGCGAGTTGCTTCGGGTTGACCCCGAAGAAGATGAGATTTCCGAAAGAATTCTCGGAACGGTTAAAAATGTGTCCATTGACGAACAGGTTTTAAAAGAAGATAAAAAGACACTTGATTTCAGTAAACTGCATCCAGTCTGTTGGGACAATTTTAGCAATGACTATTTTGCCGTAGGAGAAAAACTCGGACAATGGTTTACATTAGGAAAAGTGTTCAAATAATAATCATTAAACATTAGTAGTATGAAGAAAATTCTGATTTTGTCGGCTCATCCCGACATCGAGAAGTCGAAAGCATGTTCCGCTATGCTTAATGCGGTGAAAGGTCTTGATAATGTAAAAGTAATAGACATTTACAAAGTTCCTCTTAAAGTAGAAAATTACATTGATGATGTAAAACATGCGGATGTATTAGTGTTCCAGTTCCCATTTTGGTGGGGAAGTGCGCCAGCTATGTTGAAAAACTGGTTAGATACATTTATGTTAGGCTTTTTGGAAAATCCCGGAATGAAAGGAAAAAGTTTATTGATTGCAACAGCGGCAGGAGTTTCAGAAGAAGAATATCATTCCGGTGGAGCGGAACAATTCACGGTGGATGAAATTTTACGTCCATACCAAGTGACTGCTATCTATTCTGGTATGACTTATTTAAAACCATTTGTCCTTTACGGAACAATGATGCCGGATGCAGAACAACGTATTTGTAAAGGTGCTAAAGACTATAAGTCACTTATAGAAACATTGTAATAAAACAAGCACTTGATAAAAAGCCACGAAAGGGTTTCTTCCCTTTAGCGGCTTTTTTTAATAATAAAATGAAATTCTTTTATTGACATGATAAATAAACTGTTACAACAGAGTTTTTTCCGTTTATTATCGGAATACTCACAGCGTAAAGTTTCTGCGTCCGAATTTGTGGGAGCGGTTGAGGAATTAGCTATTCACGTAGCTAATTTGAGTATTAATAAACAGGATTACAGTGCTTTATTTCGCTATTTTTCCTTTGGCTTGTGCCGTCTCAAATCGTACCGTGTACGGTTTGAGCAAGAAAAAAATGCCCTATCTGCACCTAATTGATGAAGCGATAGGACTTTTGAACACCGAAATCCGTCTTATCGAATGGCGCATCAAGTACCCGGAACAATTCAAACAACGGATTGACAAACAAACACTTTCCCCTCTCTATCTCGCTGACAAAACAGCCCTTGTTAACATCATGGAAATAGTCAGCGGTCTGTTCCTTTCCAGAAACATTATATATCAGAATGGTAAACCTGCTTATTTGGTGGACTTGGCGAAAGCCTTTGAATGGCTGTTCAACATCAGGATAGGCGACTGTTACCAAAAACATGAGGACGTGATAAAACGAAAGCCGGGCAAACTGACCGGATTTCTTAATGGACTGGCAGAACTTATCAAAAAGGAACATGACAAGAAAGGCTATAGATAATCAACGACTTATGATTTGTTTATAGGGGATTCCATTAGTTCCCCCGTAATTTCTTTGCTCTCGTTTTCTGAACTTTGCTTCATCAATCGATTGACAAACCATAATGTATAATCAGAAAAATGAAGCAATCATGTATATAGACAATGACGATTTCAGCGTATGGATGCAGAAGCTGTACGCCAAACTGGAAGAACTCTGCAAGGATGTACGGGTATTGCGCAATGCCGACAGGGTACTGCCCGAAGATGACAACCTGCTGGATAATCAGGACTTGTGCCTGTTGTTCAAAGTGAGTATCAAGACCTTGCAACGTTACCGGGCTATCGGTGCGCTGCCATACTTCACAATCAGCGGAAAAGTGTATTACAAGGCTTCCGATGTCCGGGAGTTCATCAAGGAGCGGTTCAGTGTTACCACCTTGCGCCAGTTCGAGAAAGAACACTGCACGAAGAAAAAGAAGTGAATTTGAAAGCCGGGGCAGTTCTGCTCCGGCTTTGCTTTGGTTTATGGCTTGCCCAACTTGTCGGCTTCCTCCTTTAGCTGCTTGGCTTGCTCGTTTAACAGCCTTGTCCGTTCCAACGCTTCCGCCTGTTTCCTGCTACGGTATTCGAAGCCTTTCACCGAATCGGTCAGGCTTCGGATGAAAGCGTTATCCCGTTCCCGGCTGAATTTCGTTTCCAGCAAATCAAGGCTGCTGCCGTCTGCCTTTCCTTTCATCAGGATATAGCGGTATTTTATATCATTGTCCTGTAACCGTTGCATCCGTTCCGTGAAACGAACATTCAGGATTAGCGAAGTGATACAGATAATAAACCCTGCTGAAAGAAGAAAAAACTTAGGTTTCAGATAGGGAGTTACCCGGTATGTCAGTTTGCCGTACCATGAAACGGGCGTTGCTTCTTCGGGCGTTGTATCATCAGCCGGGAACAACACCTTTAACCGTTCCTTGAAATATCGGTGAGAGGTCACGATAAGCCCTTTTATATCTTCAAGGTCTTGTTTTTGGTTCTCGGACTGCCCTTTTCTGATACTGCCGATTTGGTTTAGAATTTCTTGCACCGTGTTTTCAGGAATGCCGGATTTACCTTGCATATCCGAAATACGTTGCTCGATAACATCCAGTCGGTTAATCGTTTCCTCCCGGCTGGCTGGTGTTACCTGCTTCTCCTGCCGTTCTTTCAGTTCCGTAATCATAGAGAGAAGCCCCTCCAAAATTAAATTTTCTTCCATGTTCCTATAATTTTAAGTGTCGTTTCTTTTTCCTCTTTTTTCTTTCACCGGGATTGTCGGGCGTTTCATCAGCCGGAGAGGACGAAGCGGAGAACAGACCGCCCCAACCTGCCAGTAACGGACTATCAGTTTTGCCCGGTGTCTGCGCTGGCTTCTGAACAGGTGTGGAAATCGTCTGTCGATTGTTTCCGGCAGTGTTCATCCCTACATCCCCGAAACATTTGTCCAGTTTGGAGAAACTGAAACTGCGGTCTATTTCCGAACCCTTGAACGTGTATTCACCTTTGGAAAAAGATATGCCCTGCACTTCGCCAGTCTGTCCTTTGTACTTGAACTGGATAGTAATACCCTTTTCCGTTAACCGCTCCTGTAACTGCTGCCAGTTCTTGGACTTCCCGATTTCATCCTTTACAGCGTTATAAATCTCGTATTTCGACCTGTCCGGTTCTCTCAAATGGTGCTGCTTTACATGCTCCTTGCCTTTAGCGAAATAAAGCCCGTGTTTGGCTTTCAGCTTCTTGCATACCTGCTCGTTGCGGTACATGTCGTTCTTGTCCGAAATGGTCTTGCCGTTGTTGTCTATACGGTTGAACACGATATGCACGTGCGGATGTTCCCGGTCTTGGTGGCGCACGATGATGTACTGCGTATCGGTGATTTTCATTTCACGCATGTACTCTTGTGCAAGCTGTACCATTTTCCCGTCTGTCAGTTTGGGTGCGTCCACCGGGGAATAGCTTAGCGCAATATGTCCGACAGGCTTTTTCAGGTCGGGGTTCATCCCGGCTTGCAGTATGAAACTGCGTATGATGTCCCGGTTGCTTTCCGCTAACACTCCCTCCGCATGGAGCAAATCCGCCTGTTCCTTGCCCAGCACATAGTTCACGCAGCCCTTAAACCCGCTTCCCTT
>NZ_CANUAR010000033.1:0-23273 GCF_947855755.1 uncultured Coprobacter sp. | reverse complement strand
CGCCTGCTTTATAATTTAACAACCGATCGAAACGACTTAAAGCCATATAATTTCAATAATTAAAAGATAAAAATAATATTTTTTTTTATCGTATATTTGTCAAATACGACATACATAATTATGTATAAACTCGCAACGATAAGAAAAATATAATTTTATTACAATAAAATGTTATGATACTTAAATATTTTAAAATCACATTAATCGTATTACTATGTTTATACAGCAAAAAAGTTTCTGCCAAAGAAATTGAAGTGCAATCTCCTAACGGTAACCTAAAAGTAAATATTGAATTGAAAGACAAGATATATTACTCAATATATTCAGGGAAAGATCTGCTATTGGATAACTGTTCGTTGTCTATGACATTGAATGATGAAGTGTTGGGAAAGCAACCGAAATTACGAGGCTCGAAAAGAGGTAAAATTGATGAAAGCATAAAGCGAGAGATTCCTCTGAAAAATGCGATTGTCGAGAACCATTGCAATACTTTATATCTAAAAATGAGGGGAAATTACGCTATTGAATTCCGGGTATTTAATAAAGGAGTGGCCTACCGTTTCGTTACAGACAAGAAGGGCGAAATTGAAGTTATGGGAGAAGATTTCACCATTCATTTCCCTGCAGATTATTTGGCTCATCTATCTCAGCCGGATGGTTTCAAAACATCGTATGAATATCCATATACACATGTTCGAACTAAAGATTACAAGCGTACAGACCGAATGAGTTATCTACCCGTACTTTTGGAGACAAATAAACAATACAAAATATTGATATCCGAAGCCGATTTGCAAGATTATCCTTGTATGTTCTTACAAAGTACGGGAAATAACGGCATGCAATCTCTTTTCCCAAAGTGTCCGCTGGAATTTGGAGAAGATGGTGACCGTAGTCTGAAAATACTAAAAGAGGCAGATTACATCGCCAAGACATCTGGTAAAAGAAATTTTCCATGGCGTTTCTTCGTAATCTCCGACAACGATAAAGATATTGTAGCCAATGAAATGGTCTATATCCTTTCTTCCCCTTGCGAACTCGAAGATTATAGCTGGATTAAGCCCGGACAGGTAAGTTGGGAATGGTGGCATGACGCTCGTTTATACGGTGTCGATTTCCGCTCCGGTTACAATATGGATTCTTATAAATATTATATCGATTTTGCTTCGACATTCGGTATCCCCTACATCATTATGGACGAAGGCTGGGCAAAGAGTACTCGTGACCCGTTTACCCCGAATCCGACAATAGATTTGCAAGAGTTGATTGAATATGGCAAAAAACGAAATGTAAAGGTTGTATTATGGTTGACTTGGCTGAGTGTAGAGAATCATTTTAATTTGTTCAAAACTTTTGCTGACTGGGGAATTGCCGGTGTAAAGATCGATTTTATGGATCGCAGTGACCAATGGATGGTAAACTATTATGAACGTGTAGCCAAAGAAGCCGCAAAACACAAACTGTTCGTAGATTTTCATGGTTCATTCAAACCTGCGGGATTAGAGCGCAGATATCCGAACGTGCTTTCGTATGAAGGTGTGTTGGGTATGGAACAAGGAGGTAACTGTAAACCGGAAAACTCCATCTACCTTCCGTTCATACGTAATGCAGTAGGACCTATGGACTTTACACCCGGTTCTATGTTCTCCGCACAACCGGAAGATAATCGATCTACCCGTGCCAATGCAATGGGATCGGGAACACGGGCCTACCAGATGGCTTTGTTTATCGTATTCGAAAGCGGATTACAAATGTTGGCAGATAATCCGGTATATTATTATCGAGAACGCCCTTGTACTGAATTTATATCCACTATTCCCGTAGTTTGGGATGAGACAAAAGTATTGGATGCTAAGGTTGGCGAATATGTTGTTATTGCCCGTCGCAGCAAAGACAAATGGTTCATTGGTGCTATCACTAACAACTCGGGACGTACCATTGAAATAAATTTAGACTTCCTTCCAGAAAACAAAGAAATGCATCTGACCTGTTTTGAAGATGGCATCAATGCTGACCGCCAAGCAATGGATTATAAGAAAAAAGAAATCGTAGTTACAAACTCTACTAAATTGACAATGAAATTAGTACGTAACGGCGGATGGACTGGTAAGATTGAATAGAAATACAGTAAACTGTATTACGAACTTAAAAATCAAAGCCATTTTAACCTTTTAACGATAAATATCACAATCGAATTATTTTAATCGATAAATTTATAAACTCTCATTTTATTTTGACAAAATGAGAGTTTTCTTATAGTCGAAAAATATAAAATTATTACAAAACCCAAAATCAATTATTATGAACTTTTCAGACTTCTTTTTCGGTTTCATTCCTTTGATTATCGTTATACTCATTTATATACTCCCTATAATAATAGGTTATAGCTTATTCAAGAATCACAATGATATTACTACAAAGAATAAAATTATCTGGTATCTGATTTTATTTATAACAAATTATATCGGCCTTATAGGATTATATATTTTCCTCAATACTCAAAAAAAAGAAAAACAATAATAGGACACCTATTAACAGATGTCCTATCATTTACTATTTTAATTACTCCAACTTAAGAACCTAACTAAATTTTCCAATGAGAAAATTCCGTCAGGTCATCTTTATGTTTTCTTTTGGTCTGTTTTTATTTGTCGAACAGCCTATCTCCTCATAAAAATAAAAGACATTCTCAAAAGAAAATTCTCCCTGACTCATGCAAAATTTCAGACAGATTTTAAAGACTTTCTAAAATTCTTTTCAAAACTACTTGTGCGGATATTTCCCGATTAGCAGCTTCAGGGATAACAATCGATTGAGGACTTTCGATCACCTCATCGGTAACGATCATATTTCGTCTTACCGGCAAACAGTGCATAAAATAGGCATTATTTGTTAAAGCCATCTTCTCTGCATCTACCGTCCAAGCCCGATCGGTATTAATCACTTTTCCATAATTCGGATCGGTATAAGCCGACCAATTTTTGGCATAAATAAAATCAGCACCTTCGAATGCTTTACGCTGATCATATTCCACACGAGCCTTACCGACAAATTTAGGATCGAGTTCATATCCTTCAGGGTGTGTAATTACAAAATCATAATCCGTTTCATTCATCCATTCAGCAAAAGAGTTAGCAACTGCCTGAGGCAAGGATTTAGGATGCGGAGCCCATGTCAACACAACTTTAGGACGAGCTGTCTTCTTATACTCCTCTATCGTAATCAAATCGGCAAAACTCTGTAACGGATGGCGAGTAGCCGCTTCCATACTGAACACGGGACGACCGGAATATTGTATAAACTGATTGATAATCTTTTCTTCATAATCATCGGACTTATTCTCGAAACGGGCAAAAGAACGCACGCCGATCACATCACAATAACAACCGATCACCGGAATAGCTTCGAGCAAATGTTCGGTCTTATCACCGTCCATAATCACCCCCCGTTCGGTCTCGAGCTTCCATGCTCCCTGATTGATATCGAGCACCATCACATTCATTCCCAAATTCATTGCGGCTTTTTGAGTGCTCAAACGCGTACGCAAACTGGAGTTGAAAAATATCATTATCAAGGTTTTATTCTTACCCAACTCTTTATATCCGAAACGATTGGCTTTCACTTCGAAAGCTTCTTTCAGGGCAATACTCAAATCACCCAGATCCTTCACATTGGTAAAATGTCTCATAAGTTCGTTTTTAATAAATTCAATCCGAAATCTCTTTACTTGTAATCATCGGGTTTGTCCGTCTCCCTGTATAATATATTTATAAGTTGTAATCTCCGGTAACGCCATAGGTCCTCTGGCATGCAATTTTTGTGTACTGATTCCTATTTCTGCACCGAAACCGAATTGACCGCCATCGGTAAAGGCTGTAGAAACATTCGTATATACACAGGCGGCATCCACCTCTTTACAAAAACGCTGCATAACTGCATCATTCTCACTGATAATAGATTCGCTGTGCCTAGATGAATAACGACAAATATGATCTAACGCTTCATCAATGCCTGCAACCGTTTTTATTGCCATTTTATAATCAAGAAATTCTGTTCCGAAAGATTCTTCATCAGCCGGCAATAAAAGCTCTGCCGGATATTTCCCCTGTAAAGCTGAATATGCTGCCGGATCAGCATATATAATCACACGACTTTTTTCTAATGGAGCGCATAATTCCGGTAAATCGGCGAGACGAGATGAATCTATCACAAGACAATCAAGGGCATTACATACGCTCACCCTACGGGTCTTAGCATTATTAATAATCGCAGCCCCTTTCTTCACATCTCCTGATGATTCGAAATAAGTATGACAAATACCCGCCCCCGTCTCAATAACCGGAACGCGAGCATTATCACGGACATATTCGATCAGTCCTTTACTTCCTCGAGGAATAATTAAATCGACATAATCGACAGCTGTTAACAACTGTGTCGTGGCTTCCCGGTCATTAGGAAGCAAACACACTGTATTTGAATCGATTCCAAACTTTATCAACACCTTGTTAATAACGTTTACGATTGCAGCATTAGAGCAAGCAGCATCCGATCCGCCTTTTAAAATACATGCATTACCGGATTTCAAACAAAGCGAAAAAACATCGAAACTGACATTCGGGCGCGCTTCATATATAATACCGATCACGCCGAACGGAACAGAAATTTTAGTAATCGTCATCCCGTTAGGACGAGTCGTCTCGCTCAACACTTTTCCCAAAGGTGAAGGTAATTCTGCTACACGACGCATATCTGCGGCAATATCTACAAGGCGTTGCTCCGTCAACATCAGACGGTCATACTTCGGATTATTTTTATCCATTTTCGCCAAATCGCATGCATTTTCCGCCAAGATATATCCTGACTGTGCCACAGCCTCATCAGCTACCGCACATAAAACAGCGTTAATTGTAGCTTCGTCTAACAGGTTCAATTTACGAGAAGCTACCCTTACTGCCTCAAATACAGATTTCAGAGAAGTCATATTTTACTTATTTATTGTAGGCAAAAATAGTAAAAAAGCGATATTCCATGACAAAGAATATTGCTTTTATTCTCTATTTATCAGGAAAAGCACAATATAATTACTACCACATCATTACACCGGTAAAATTTCAATCCAATAATCATCCGGATCATGGATAAAATAAAGTCCCATATCTGTATTTTCATAACATATACATCCCATCTCTTTATGGAAACGACGGGCTTCATCGTAATCCCCCTCCACCCGAATACACAAATGGCTCTCGTTATCCCCCAGTTCATAAGTTTCTGTACGATCTCTTAGCCAAGTAAGTTCAAGTAAAAACGAAGAAAATCCATCTCCCAAATAAACTAAGATGAAAGAGCCGTCTTCGGCCTTTTTACGACGAATTTCTCTTAAACCCAAAGCTTTATTATAAAAAGCAATACTTCTCTCAAGATCAATCACATTTATATTAAAATGATCAAAACGTCCCTTTATCTTCATAATCCTCTTGTGTTTATTTTATTATAAAATCATTTAATTGTAATCGGAATAGTTAACAAAAAATATTTCTATAAAAAACCTGTCTAACTCAATAATCAGACAATTCTACTGTTTCACCGGGAAAAGACCATCCGATAAATAAAGAACCGTTTTTCTCAGCAAACGAGCGGAATGCCGCAGCTTTTTCATACTGGTCATGGAAGTGCATCGGAGCGAAACAACCAACAGCAAAACGACAAACAAATTGTTCCGCTCCAAGCATATATTCCCGTCCTAAACGGGGATCTATCGGAAACATCACTAAATCGAAACGATCCGTAACTCTCGCCAATATCTCCAATTCATGCAGATAAGCATCTTCATATTCTTTCGACTCTTCCATTGTCGATTCCTCTTTCCAATGCCAATTATTTAAATCTCCTGCATGAAAAATAAGTTTTCCTGCTACCTCTATTAAAAAAGAACATCCTACATCGGTAGAACCGAAAGCCTGAATACAAAGCGTATTATCATGATACAATTCAGATGGAGAAAGATAGACAGCACCGTCAAACCGAACATGTCGATCTTCCAATATATCCCGAGAAAATATATATTGAATATCCGGACGCTGCTGTTTCCACTCCAGAATCTCCGAATTAAAATGATCTAAATGAGAGTGTGTAGATAAGACATATAATTTTCCTGCTCGATGCAGTAAAGAATCATGAACTATACCGTCATTTTCACCGTCAGAATCTCTATAATAGTCGATTATTATCGTAAAACCGTCTCCTTCTATTGCAAAACCGCTATGATAAATATAGGTCAATCTCATACTTAAAAAGTTTATATTCAAAGATAACAGTTTAAAGGAAAGAAAGAAGGCATGATTTCACATAAAAAAAATTAATAAACAAATAATATAGAGTATTTGTTAAGGTTCAATTCATTATAATACAACTTTTTAATCAGAAATTAACAGAAGGTCGTTTACTTCATTTTTCTTCATGATTTAACATAAAAATTAAGTGCGTGTATCGAATATTAAGTAATAAATAATCCTCAATAACGCATATTGATTAGTGTGCAAAAATACTTTTGTGAGTGTTTCTTAATCATTTCTTAACCAATAATAATTATGACATGAAAAGTACAATTTGTAAAATTGCGATCAGCGTAATTTTGAGTTGCTTCATTTTATTTCCTCTTTCTGCGAAGCAACTTTTCGTATCTCCGGAAGGAGATGATTCTGCAGACGGGTTATCTTCCGGAAATGCATTTAAGACCCTTTCTAAAGCAGTCGATGCAGCGGGAGAAGGCGATGAAATCGTCCTTTTGGGAATTATTGACATCAGCCAAGAACCGGCCGATAAAATTTATAACAGCGACGCTTATAATAAGAACAATCAAGGTGTCAAAATTCTGGACAAAGGATTAACAATCAGTGGTGATCCGAACCAAACTCGAACTAAAACCGGCTTTACGGGAAATAAAACGACAACATGTTTGCGGCTGGATGGATTGAACAAAAAAATAACCATCCGAAACCTGACTATTAAAGAAGGAAACCCTACTTCTGACAAAGGAGCCGGCTGTTTCATTCGGAACGCTAATGTAGAGTTTGATAATGTTTCTTTCCAAAACAATCAAAACTACGGTAAAGTCTATGACGATTCGCACAAATTCGGAGGTGCTTTTTTTATGACAGCTACAGATTTAGAAAAATACGAAGTTACCGTCCGCAATTGTCTGTTTATGGGCAATAGTAATAAAGACGGGGGATGTATCGGTTCTCAAGGAGGTAAATTAAGGGTATATAACACCTCGTTCGTCAGTAACGACTGCAGTGACGTAGGCGGATCGGAAGGCGCATTTTTCGGAACTGAACCACAAGAAGCCGTAGATGTATATTTTAGAGATGTTAAAGTCGTTTCTAATTATGTTTCAAATCGTGGCGGTGCTATATATATGAAACACCGTACCGACAAAAAGAATTTAAAAATGGTATTCGAAAATACCACTTTCAATCTTAACAAAGCAAACGGTGATAACGGCGGCGTACTGTTTTTTGAAAACGACAGAGCCAATACAACCGATGAGATACTCTTTGTAAATTGTACCATGTACGGGAATTATTGTAAACAAAAAGGCGGCGTATTTTACTTAGGTAAAGGTATGGAGAACTCTACATTCGATGTAGTAAACTGTACAATGACTTACAATACCACCACCGGAAATGAAGGCAACGGTGGCGCTATTTATGTCATGAATGACTGCAAAAAACTGACAAAACGTTTTTACAATTGTATCATAGAAAATAATAAATCGGGAGATGTTACCAACATGGTAAATTCGGATTTTATGGTTCAGTACCCGAATATTGAACAAATCGAACTGGATATACAAAACTCATTTGTCGGACACGACAGTTACGACAACATGCAGAAAAGAACTGCCGAAGGAACGGACTTTACCAAAAACAACTATTTCGACTATTTCGCCGACAATGGTTCTCTCTCCGGTCTTTCCTCCTATTTCGATTACTATGCAGAAGAGTGCTTTGCGATACCTTTAGATTCAAAAATATCGGATAAAGCGATGAATTACGGTAATGCTCAATACCTGCAAACGCTGAATATCAATACCGACCAAGTCGGGAAGATCCGTCCTTTTACCGATGGCAAATGTTATGCAGGGTCTTGCGAAGCTACCGAAGAAGAACTCGACTATGACATATATGCTTTGGCCGTAGAAAAAACAGAAATAGAATCAGACCAAGAGAATGCAACGGTAAAAGCCTACTACACGAATAACGGTCTGGTCGTAGAATCTACACAGACAATTACAAAAGCCGAAATTTATAGTTTATCCGGAAAACTGATCGCATCGGAGAAACTATCCGGACAAAATATCCGGGAAGAAATCTATGTAGACAACCTGAACCCGGATATTTATATTATCCGCATAGTATCGGGCGGGAAAACTTATTCTCAGAAAATCATGATCCGGTAACGGTCAATATGAAATATTTCAGCTAAAATAATATTCACACATTTATAACAAACCATGAAACATTTAAAAAACAGAAAAACGGAAAATACCGGTGTATATCATCCGGTTTTCAGATTCGCACTGTTTCTGTTGATCGCATTTTTATCGTTCGGAACAGCTTTTGCACAAAACTCAACGATAAAGGTCAACGGTACAGTCGTCGATGAAAACGGCGATGTAATCATAGGTGCTAACATATCCGTAGTCGGAGGTACAGCAAGCACTGTTACCAATATAGAAGGGAAATTCAGTATTCAGGCCAAAGAAAATTCTTTGATACGGGTCTCTTTTATCGGATATAAAGCACAAAATGTTCGTATCGATAAAAATAAAAAGGACATCAAAGTAACACTTGCCGAAGACACGAAAAAACTGGATGAGGTTGTTGTCACCGCTTTAGGAATAAGCCGGGATGCAAAATCCTTAGGATATGCTCGCCAATCTATCGACATCGGCACTACAACGGAAGTACGGGATGCAAATTTGTTGAATATGCTATCCGGAAAAGTATCCGGCGTGCAATTTATCTCGGCCGGAGGACCGACATCTTCAACACGTGTCGTTATTCGCGGAAACAATTCTCTTACCGGGAACAATCAGCCGTTATATGTCATAGACGGTATTCCCATTATGAACGAAATGGGTGAAGTAGATGATATGGACTACGGTAATGCTGCAAACAACATCAATCCCGATGACATCGAGAGCATCGAAGTATTGAAAGGTGCAAACGCAGCCGCTTTATACGGATCGGACGGTGCAAACGGCGTTATTCTGATCACAACCAAAAAAGCCTCTCGTAAAGCCGGACTCGGCGTTTCATACGGGTTTAACATGATGTTCAACACATTGTACCAATATCCGATGTACCAAAATGTTTACGGAAGTGGTAATGCCGGGCAATTACATACAGGAATCAACACATACGATAAAAGCTGGTATGACCCTTCATTACCTTACGGAATGGCAAACCTTACTACCGATTATTCACAATTATGTTTCGGTATGCCGATGTTGGGATTTGATATAATCGGACGTAACGGACAAGTAAAAAAATATGTCCCCGGAGACAATAACATCAGCGAATTATATCAAACCGGTTATATGATGACCAATAGCGTATCGATCGATAAAGTTTCGGATCTCGCATCTATTCGTTTTTCTTATACCAATACTCACGGTAACGATATATTGGAAGGATTTAACGAACGCGATCGGCATGCTTTCAGCCTACGTACTACGATGAAACTAAAAAAATGGTTAAGCGTCGATGTCAATACCCGCTATACGATAGACAATGTAGATAATCGGGCATTCCGTAATAATTCAAATCGGAATCCTATCTATATGCTGACCCAAGTTCCGCGCGACGCATCGTATGAAGAATTATCCGATTACAAAAATCCGGATGGTACGCCTCACTCTTTCCGAGGATTCCAAAATCCGTATTGGTCGATGCACGAAACATCGAATGCCGATACAAAACAATGGTTCTTCGGTGATATCACGTTAAATTTCGACCTCTATAAAGGGTTAAGACTCAGATTACGGGGAGCAACGGATATACAGACCGGATCGGGATGGACATTCTCCAACTATAACTCTCCGTTCGATGTCGACGGGCAATATGACGAATTTCAAGAAAATTCATATAATAACAATTACGAGGCCTTATTGATGTATAACAAAAGAATTAAAAAGTTCAGTATCAATGCTAATTTCGGAGGTTCGGTGCGCACACAACAAAGCAAAAAGATTCAAGACCGAGTAGATGCATTGATGCAACCCGATGTAAAGAGCCTTGAAAACAATGCCGCACAAATAAAAGCTATAACAGGATATAATAAAAAAACGAAAGAATCGGTATTTGCTACTGCCAGTTTCGGATATGGAGATTTTATCTATTTAGACGTAACCGGACGTAACGACTGGTCTTCTGCCTTAGGCAGGGGCAATTGGTCATACTTTTATCCCTCCGGAAGTATCAGTTTCGTATTTAGCGAACTGCTGAAAAACACAGCTATTAACAAAGTATTATCATTCGGTAAAATACGGGGCTCTATTGCAAAAGTAGGTAATGATACCGGATTCGACATGTTATATAGCAGTTACAGCTATAAAGGTTCTTATTTAGATATGTCATGGTTCGAACGTGACAATCTGGAAAAAAATCCGAATATAAAACCGGAAACAACTCGTTCATGGGAAGTCGGAGCAGACCTCCGTTTCTTTAAAAATCGTTTGAATATCGACATCACCTACTATGACAAATCTACTTTCGACCAAATCGTACGGGCAGATGTCACAGCAGCACGTGGAGCTAATCAACTGATGTTCAATGCAGGAGAAATACGCAACTGGGGCACAGAACTTACGGTAACCGGGACACCGGTAAAAACAAAAGATTTTGAATGGACAACTTCTCTCAACTGGTCGAAAAACAATTCGGAAGTCGTATCGCTCATCGATGGAGTAAACCGTTATATGCTGACTTCATGGAGCGGACTGAACGGCGTACAGGTATACGCCGAAGTCGGTAAACCTTACGGACAAATGTATGGTACTGACCCGGTGAGAAATGAACAAGGCCAATTCCTCGTAAATGCAGAAGGCCGTTATGCCCAAGAGGTCGATCATTATTTCGGTTCGGTATCTCCCGACTGGATCGGTGGCTGGAGTAATAAATTCAGATGGAGAGATTTAGACTTCGGATTCCATTTCGATTTCAAGAAAGGAGGCAAAGTTTGGTCCTATTCCGGATATCAAGCCTCTGGCAATGGACTCAGTGTCCAATCACTGGAGGGACGTGACGAATATCTTTACAGTAACCTGATTGTCGGAGAAAATACCGAAGAGCGCCGAGGCTTTTTGCAACCGCAATACACCAACAAAGCTAATACCGACTATGCGGCTAATTATGTCCCATATATAGATGCATCACGTCCTAAAGGTGTATATGCTCCTAATCGAGTATATAACGAAAACGTTGAATTTTGGGCCGGTAAGCCGTGCAATATAGCCTACGAACCGCAAAACTACTGGCAAGGAGAATCATTCAGACAACAAAGTCGATATGTATATGATGCTTCTTACATCAAATTACGTGAAGTAAGTATCGGATATAATCTGCCGAAAAAATTCCTGCGAAAAACCCCGTTCAAATCGGCACGCATAGCAGCCGTCGGGCGTAACCTGGCAATTATACTTCAAAATACGCCGAGAGGGCTCGATCCGGAAGCTACAAGTACGACAAGCAACGGACAAGGTCTTGAAATGGGTTTTGCCCTACCTTCGGCAAATTATGGTTTTGACCTGAAAGTATCATTCTAAACAAACACATTTATGAAAAAAACAATAATATCTATCTGTACAGCCATCGCATTGGGCACTGCGGTTTCCTGCACCGATAACTTCGAAGATATAAATATCAACCCCAACAAAATATACGAAGCAAATCTGGAAAGTATCTTCCCGGGATCGGTATATAAAACGATAAATGCAGTAGCGGAAATGAATTATAATCTGATGTGCTGGTGGGCACGTTATTCCGGACATTTCGGAGGTTCTGTCGATATGAATGAAAGTACATCGGACTCTTTTTATAAAAAATTTTATGTCGAAATCATCCGCGATCTCGAATTAACAGAACGACAATACGATGGTATTTCGGGTTATGAAAACCGAGTCGCTATAGCCCGCACATGGAAAGCTTATATTTATTCGATTGTCGTATCTATGTATGGAGGTATGCCTCTGTCGGACGCTATGATTTTCGATCCGAACAAATTTCTCGTAAAACATGATACGGAAGAAGAAATGTACCGGCAAATTCTGGATATGCTGAAAAAAGCATCCGAAAGTTTTAATCCCGATGCTAGTTCTGATGTTTTGAAAAAAGATCCAATATTCAGATCTGGTTCTGGAACAACCAGTGACATTACTAAATGGCGTAAGTTTGCCAATACTCTTCGTCTGGAAGTAGCTATGCGTGCAACCAATATTGCACCTGATCTGGCAGAACAACACGCCCGGGAATGTATGGAACATGAAGATTGGATCATCTCTTCTTTAGACGACATGGTTGCTCCGGCATGGGGTAGTGATGTCTCGAATGATGTCTCTTACTACTACAACCGGTTTTTGAAAAAAATACCGACAGAAGGATTCCGTGAAGGAGACTATCCTCGTATAAACGAATATTTTTTCATTTATTTAAGATCATATAATGACCCCCGATTAGAGGCGTTCGTAGATCCGACAGAAACACTGGAGCAATACACAGTAAGCGATACGATAACCCGTCCCAACCCTTACGAACCGGGATTTAGGGATTCTATCGCCGTAACCTACCGTATTCCACACCTACCGAGTCCCGAACGGAGTGGAATTTTACCTCGTGGCTGGGAAGTTGCAATCGACCCGAACTCACCGAACGGTACGACAAAATATGAATCTCCTTACACCGGAGTTTTGGCAACGCAATGGTCTCTGATAAACTATGACTTCATCAAACCGGATGCAAAATGTATACTAATGAATTGGGCAGATGCTTGTTTTCTGAAAGCAGAAGCTGCTTTACGTTACGGAATAGGATCTAAATCGGCAGAGGGGTATTATTATGAAGGAATAGAAGCCTCTTTCGCACAATACGGATTAACAAATGCAGTAAAAGAATATAAAGAACAAAACGGTATTAAATGGAACACGAACGGGAAAGGATTGACCGACTTCCGTTGTCTCTATCATGCCGACATTAACGGAGAAGGAGATTTTGACAATCATTTGGAACAAATTATCAAACAACGTTATATAGCCGATTATTTCAACGGATATTCGGCTTGGTGTCTCGAACGTCGTACCCGAGTATTGAAATTTCCTCCGTTTTTCTGTAATAGCACCACAGAAGGAAGTAACGGAACATACGACTTTATTCCCGAAAGATATGTATATCCTTTGTCTGAGATAACCAATAACACCGCTGCCTATTGGAATGCCGTTTCAGACCTATTAACTCAAAGCCCATACCCAGTAAAAGGAATACGCAACGGAGACAATGTTCAGACTCACTTGAAAATGGCTTTGGTTAATCCTTTACTGGAAAATGCCGATGCCAATTATATGAACCGGACCATCGCTTACAGCAGCCGACATTTGCAGAAATGGTATGGTAATACGGAAGAAGAATTCATTAAAAATGTTCAAAAAACATATCCGGATGTAACCAGTAGCAAATTATTGCGCAAATATATCGGTTACAAAGCAACAGTTATCAGTACTTACGAACCTAAATAATAGACTTTGTTATGAGAACTTATATAAATCATACTTTAAAATTGGTAATGGGATTGGGGTTAATAGCCGGATTGTCCGGTTGTGAGAAAGACCGAGGACCTTCGGTCGAAGATCACTTCCTGAATTATGAAATCCCGAATGTAGAACTAACGGCAGACTGTCCGGTAGGTGCATTTTATTATCAAAAGGGGAATTTGGATGACGGTAAATTAGCCCGTTTAGCCCAACCTTGGGACCAGTCGAAAGGACAACTCGGTGCGAACGTAAGACCGATATTGACTGAACAAATGAATTTCGATGTTAAAAATCCCGAATCGGTAGAGTTATATCAGCAACAGGTAGATTGGGCGATACAAGGCCGGATCGATTTTTTTATACTACCGGCTATTCAAATAGACCTTAAAACATTCTTAAATAGCGGAAATGTGGCTATGACCGATGTTCTCGGAGGTAAAAAAGGCGCTGAATATACCGATGACGATACAGGAGAGGCAATTACCGGAAATCCGGTACAATTGCAACGTGAAAACGGAAGATTGAGATATGCTATTTCAATAAACCCGAACAATATCACCAATGGTTTGAGTAATAGCAAATTGATCGAAGATATGCCGGATGAAACGATCAATACCGGAGAAAAAATGTCCCGGACAGATATCATGTGTAAAGCCTTTGAACAAATAGCCGTAAATTATTTTGGAGATGATAACTACTATCATATAAACGGAAGACCGCTGGTAGTAATCTTTAATCCGCATAAAATTTACACGAAAGATTCGAAAGCTCTTTATGACAAATTGCGCACAGCAGTTCGTGAGGCTTGTGGAAAAGAAATATTTATCGTAGCACAACAAGATGCTTGGGCTCCTACTGGACGTTTCGAAGTTTTTCATTGTGCAGGCAAAGTAGACGCGATTACCACAAAAAGCATGTATGATCAAAATAATTTTAACCGGGCTTACATGTATCCTCAAATGATCGATCAGAATTGGCAATATAATCAAGAATTCGCCGCTTCTCATTTCGGAATCGACTTTATACCTACAATCAGTCCGTCCCGTAATGCTTACATAAACATGGGAAACCAATATAATCAACCGATAGTGGACAAAAATCCAGATACTTTCCGAACAATGTGCAATGTCGCTAAAAGGCATCTGGGAGGTACTCGAATCGTATTCCTCGAATCATTCAATGATTGGGCGTACTATTCAGCAATAGAACCTACCGATCCGGAATATGGAAACGGTTATGGAACGACTTATCTCGATATATTGAGAGAACAATTTAAACTTTGACTTCAATAAAAATCAGATAAACACATCACATATAAAATATCATCGGTCCAAATAGTTTATTGTATTTCCTAAAATGAAAAACAGGAAGGTAATTTCGGCTTACCTTCCTGTTTTTTTAGTCAATCGAAATTTTTCTTATTTATAATTATATAGATATTTTCTAAAAAATGAAATGCACTTCTGAATTTCAACTTAACAAATCTTCGCTCAAAGGAGGATAAAATCCCGTATATCAAAATAAAGCGTGCTACCCAAGCCGAATATAAACACTTTTGGTAGTACGCTTTATTAATTATATAAATTCTTTTTAACTCATTATAGAATAGCTCTCCTTAAAATAAATATGCAACAGAAATCTGCCATTTTTTATTTTTTGTATCGAATGTGTCTCCATCAAAAAGAGTTCCTACCGCATTCGCCACATTTCCGTCTTTTATATCTTCACGAGCAGAACTTGTCAAAGGAAGATTATAATTAAATCCCACTTGCAAATGTTTCACAAGAATGATACCCGCCCCAAAATTCAAACCGACATTTGCAGCTTTCCTCTTGATACTGGCTTTGTCTCCTTGAACTGCACTTCCTGCAATATCAGCCAGATCAGATCCGATATTATCACTTTTCAAATTAAAAGAAAAATCCGGACCTGCAGCCAAATAAATCCCTATAAGTTTAAGTAAACTACGCGACCATTTCAAATTTACCGGAATATCCAACTCATGTTGCTTATTGGTAACTCCGATATTTGTTGTTTCATTGATAAACTTCATCTTAGTTTGAGAATAAAGTAAAGATCCATCTACTCCCAAACCAAAAACAGGAAATTTAAATTCAATCATCGGTCCAACAAAGAAACCTGACAAATTATCGACTTTCACGTCTTTTAACCCCTTAAAGCTTGCATCTGAAAGATTCGCTCCAATTTTCAATCCCCAATTCAATTGGGCTTGAGCTTGTGATACCATACAAAAACACACTATCACAAAAAACATTTTAATAAGATTCTTCATTGCTCAATCTTTTTTTATCGATTATTATGTTTACAAAGATATAAGTTTCTTAATATAAGAACAGAAATATAGATAATTAAAGATCAAATTTTAATTAAGAGCCTGCTTAAATTTCACGATAAAACAATTTTATCAAACATTTTTGAGTTTTCTCTCAATCTATTTTTCCGTTTTTGCTTGTCCGATAGTCCACTATCATACTCATAAAAATAGATAAACACCCTCAAAACAAAACCGAACAAAATCTAAATCGGCTCTAATAACAACTCTCTATATTAAAACAGACTCTTTTATTGAATAGTTTCCCACAACATTAAAAAAAACAATTTAAAAGATCAATCCTATTCCAGTAAACATCAACTTTTCCATTCATTTAACAAGAACAATCCTATCAAGAAATCTCAAGAACAAAAACAATCTTTTCCAAAAAACTCCCGATTTTACCTCCTTTTACTAATTCTTTACACCGACAAACTCTCTATTTTTAGGAATATCTCTATTTTTTCCTTATCACATTTTCATTATTATTCTTATTATCAATCATTTATATAAAATCTAAAAATAGAAACTTGAAAATAAAGAAAAACTATTGTGAATTCAAAAAAAACATTTTATCTTTGCACCGCAATCAAAAAAGATGGCGAGATAGCTCAGTTGGTTAGAGCGCATGATTCATAATCATGAGGTCCCGGGATCATGCCCCGGTCTCGCTACAAATCGAGCGGTGAAATATTTTCATCGCTTTTTTATTTAAACAGACTCTCGATAATAAATATTCTTCGATTTTTATTGTTACCTCCCCAAATATTATTTTTATCTTTAAAACAAAGAAACTCAATTAAAACCAAAAGTTATGAAGTATCTTATAAATTTCACGGTCATTTTAAGTATAACTATCCTAACAGCTTGTAACAGTGTCAATATTGAAGGATCTTGGGTCGAACCCATACCTGGTATACCGGATATGAAACAGGGGTTTACTCTCAAAACGAAAGGTGATGCATCTTCTATCAATATGGAATCTTTATTATATGAAAAATGGGAACACAAAAATAACCTGTTAATTCTTTCCGGTACGAGTATCGGCAATCATCAGACTTTATCTTTTACCGACACCTTAATTATTGAAAAGTTGACTCAAGATAGCCTGATTCTCAAAAAAGGAAAGCTCATTTTAAGATATGCCAAAGCTGACGAAACGGAAATAATAAAAAATACTCCGATGTCTAAAATCCTTGCGGCAAGACAACCTTTTCCCGTAAAAGGACAATTAATCATCGGACATGAAGTGCGTTCTTTCACCGCAGAGAACGATTCCTGTTCTTATTGGATTATTGACCCGACAGAAGAACTTACACAAAAGTATGATGAAATAACAAAAGGTATAAAAAGCGGAATCCCAGTATATGTAGAATTGGAAGTAGTGGATATGGGTAAAGCAGATGATGGCTTTGCTGCCGATTATGATGGTGTTTATTCAGTAACTAAAATAAATAAAATCGCTAATTATTAATCGATTAAATATACCAGTAATACAGATATAAAAAAATGGAAAGAGATTTTTTCTTTCCATTTTTACTAAAATAAGTATCCTTAAATAAAACCGGATACTTCTGTCTAATTTCGTTTTAAAATTTTTCCATTCCAATCTCCTTTGTCCGTTATCACTTGCAAAACATAATCACTGTCAGGAAATTCTCCCCTAAAAATCGAAGTTTCAATCATAATATCCCTATTTTACAAATATTTAATTTATTCATAACTAAAGTAAAAATACATCTTTAATCCAAGACTAACATACTTTTTTAATCTTCTGAACTTTAGATCAGGTTTGAGAGTTTTTTCGAGGATAATAACGGGCTATCTGACGAATGAAAACGAGAAAAAGGCCTGATAATATTTTTTGTCGGAAAGTTCAGATAGTCTCTTAAATTAAATCAAGACCTTTCTTCCAGCCGAATCAATATAATTTATTTATCTTTACGACATGACTTTAAAAGATACATTATTAGAACGTTTGAACAGCAAGTTAGGAATAACAACCCTTAACAAAATGCAATTGGCTGCTCTCAAGCATAGTGAAAAAGGAAAAGATATTATCCTCATTTCACCTACTGGATCAGGTAAAACGATAGCTTTCCTTTTATCAGTTTTACAAGGATTAGACCCGCTATGTAAAGAAACACAAGCTTTAATACTTGTTCCTTCACGAGAATTAGCAATGCAAATAAATACGGTAAGCCATTCTATTATATCTGGATATAAAATAAATTGCTGTTATGGTGGACAACCGATAAAATCTGAAATAAAATCGCTACAACAAAATCCGGCGGTACTTATAGGTACTCCGGGGAGAATCTTAGATCATATCAACCATGACAGGATAAACGTGAAATCGGTAAAAGTTCTTGTCTTAGACGAATTCGACAAATGTCTTGAATTAGGATTTCAAGAACAAATGGAAGCAATTATCAAATACATTTCTTGTACTTGTAAACGCATCCTCACATCCGCGACAGAAGGGGAGATCCCTGAATTCACAGGATTAAAAACTCCTGAAAAGATATATTTCGAGAAAAAAGAGTCTGATAAAAGATTAAGTTTATATTTGGTCATATCTCCTGAACCGGACAAATTAAAAAGTCTCGAGATATTACTTCGAAATTTGTCACCCGGTCCGGTACTTATATTCTGCAATCATCGGGAAAGTACCGAAAGGATAGGTTGTTTTTTATCAGAACAACATATCTTTAACGAAGTTTTTCACGGAGGAATGGAGCAATCTCAAAGAGAAAAAGCCCTATGCCGATTCAAAAATGGCAGCTCAAACATATTTATATCGACAGATCTGGCTTCACGAGGACTGGATATTCCGGAAATAAAGCATGTCATACATTATCATCTACCGATTAATGAAGAAGCATTCATACACCGAAATGGCAGAACTGCTCGCATGTTTGCCGAAGGGAATGCCTACTTACTGATAAACTCCGATGAAAATATTCCGGAATATATTCAGAAAAAACAACCGAAAACATTCGATCTATCCGTCAACATAAACCGGTTGGAATTACCGCCCATGAATACCCTCTATATTGGAAAAGGTAAAAAAGAAAAACTAAACAAAGTCGATATTGTCGGTTTTTTAATACAAAAAGGAGAATTGCATAAAGAAGATATAGGTATGATCGATATAAAGGATCATTACTCTTATGTCGCCGTCAATAGAAAAAAAATAAACCGAACTCTCAGACTGATTCGAAAAGAAAAAATAAAAAATATGAAATCAAAATATGAAATAGCCCGATAAACATTTATCAGGCTATTTCATATTATCGTTTTAATAAACAAACGCTACATTATCAACCCAAAATTTGCTCCCTACCGAACCGATATATGCTCCTTGATCATTCGCCGAAAAACGTAACATGACATGCGTAACCTCTTCATCTGCCTTTCCCCAGCCCAATTCTTGAATCGGAACAATTTTCCCTTTACTATTCCGAGTATAACGAGGATCATCCGAAGGCATCAGTCCCATATAACTCTGATAGTCGCTTCTTTTAGTAATATCTCCATACCATACCGGAATTCGGTAATTATTTATCCAATCCTGCGTATTGCCTGATAATTTACGATAAGCCGTACCCACGCGACGAGCATAAATATTCCCATCTTCATCTTCCCACTGATGCAACAGGTAAAGGCAAACTTCCGCCTTATCCCGTCCCGGAACATTTACGGCTTTACCAAATCCGGTTGCCTTCACCATCTGAGGCTCCATATGTAATTTATAATCAAATTGCAAAGCTGTAGGTTTCTTTGTAAAAGGAATCCCCTGATCGAGTTTACTTTGAGGATTACTTGTATTCTTTATGGGTTCATCCATCCCTCCTAAAAAAATAGAACCGGGAGCTACTACCACAATATTCACCAACCCGATTACTTTACAAGTCTCTTTTCGTATTTCAAGACGGGCACAATACCCGTTTCCTCGCTTTTCAGGAAATACACTCGTACTGGTTTTGACAATTCCGGCAGGACTCGCCATAACACTCGATGTAGCCCACGGCGATTGCGCATGACGCCGATAAGGCTTATTCCCTTCAATCGTCATTGTCGGAGCTATTTCATAAATATAACGAGTATGTCCGCCCAATAACGCAGACTCTTTAAGTACCCTTGTCGTCCAATGATCCATATCCCCAAAAGGAATCATTTCGACTTTCTGAGCATTACAGATCCACCCCACAAAAATGAAATATATTCCGATTAATAAAAATACTTTTTTCATAAGTCACTCTAATCTATATCATTTAAGGACGCAAATATATCAAGAATTAAAATAATGAATCCAACATTCATATATTTTAGGCTTATCTTAATAAGAATAGAACACATTTACCGTTATTTAGACCAATCACTCGATTCGACTTCATCTGAAATCTCTGTTTCGTCTATTTCAGGAACATCCTTTTTCACAAAGAAAGCGCTGACCTCATATAACATATAAATAGGAAGAAATACGACCATTAATGTAAACGGATCTCCCGAAGGAGTAATAACTGCAGCTAAAACCAATAAACCGACAATTGCATAACGACGATATTTAGAAAAAAAAGATCGCGTCAGCAGTCCTATTCCTGAAAGCATCCAACACAATAACGGCAATTCGAAAACAACCCCCATAATAAAAATCATCATCAGAAAATTATTCATATAAGAATCAAGAGAAATTTGATTGGGGACTATTTCACTAACCTGATAATCTGCCAAGAAACGTAATGTCAGCGGAAAAACAAGCAAATATCCTACCGCAACACCGATAAAGAACATCAAATTACCTATAATAAAAGCAAACCTCGCATTCTTTTTTTCTCGTTCATACAGTCCGGGACTGACAAAACTCCACAACTGATATATAATATATGGAAAGGCAAATACAATCGCAAGCCAAAATGAAGTACTCATATGGATAAAAAACTGCGAGGCCAACTGTATATTAATTAAATTTACATGAAAATCATCACCGCAAAAATCGGGTAATACCGACAGATATTCACTTATAGAAGAAAGATATGTGCTCAGATTACATATCGAACGATATAAAATAAAGTCTGAAAAACAAGGAGCTAAAATAATAGAATCAAAAATGTCGGTCATAAAACAAAAAAAAACGACAGCCAATACGACAACCGCTCCGAGCGATCGAAATATAACACCGCGCAATACCTCTAAATGATCCCAAAAGCTCATTTCTTCCATAATAACTAAAAAACAGATTATAAATCAAATAAGTAAAAAATAAAACTGATGCGAAAAGAAAACGTATAAAAGATTCACTATATGTCTGCTCTCAAAAAAACGAAATATTTTCACGCAAACTATTTCTTATCAGAATTGGAGTCCGTATCCGAATTGATCTGATCTTCAACGTCTTTCAAACCGTCTTTAAAATTACGGACACCTTTCCCCAAACCTTTCATCAATTCCGGTATTTTCTTACCACCGAACAACAACAAAACAACCAAAGCTATAAGAACAATCTCTCCTGCACCCAGATTTAAAAGTAAAAGCGTATTCATATTTATATCATTTTTAATTTCAGCTAAAGACAAATGTATGAAATATATTTATTATATAACAAAATAGGATTAAAAAATGATTACCTTTGCATCTGTTTTTTAGATTAATAACCATCAGAAAATAAAAATAGAAATGAAAGCATTTGTATTTCCGGGACAAGGCGCACAGTTCGTAGGGATGGGAAAAGAACTATATGAAACCAATTCCGAAGCTAAAGCCTTGTTCGAAAAAGCTAATGAAATTTTAGGATTCAGAATTACCGATTTGATGTTTAACGGAACTGATGAAGATCTTCGTCAAACTAAAGTAACACAACCGGCAATTTTCCTACATTCGGTAATTCTCGCAAAAACGATGGGGGCTGATTTCTGTCCCGATATGGTGGCAGGACATTCACTCGGAGAATTTTCCGCTTTAGTATCTGCCGGAGCTTTATCTTTCGAAGACGGTGTACGTCTTGTTTCTGCTCGTGCTCAAGCTATGCAAAAAGCGTGCGAAAAGACCCCCTCTACTATGGCTGCAGTATTAGCTTTGCCTGATGAAAAAGTAGAAGAAATATGTGCTTCCGTAACAGAAGGAGTCGTTGTTCCGGCTAATTACAATTGCCCGGGACAAATCGTTATTTCAGGTGACGAAGCCGGTATCGATGCTGCATGCGAAAAAATGCTTGCCGCTGGAGCAAAACGCGCTTTGAAACTGAAAGTAGGGGGAGCTTTCCATTCTCCGATAATGGAACCTGCTCGTGCAGAATTAGCAGAAGCTATCCATAAAACACAATTCTTTACCCCCAAATGTCCAGTTTATCAGAATGTAAACGCAAAAGCAGAAACTGATCCGGAAATAATAAAAGAAAATCTGATAGCACAATTAACAGCTCCTGTACGTTGGACACAGACAGTGATCAATATGATCGCTGATGGAGCAACAGATTTTACCGAAGTCGGCCCGGGCAATGTATTACAAGGTCTGGTAAAAAAAATAAATAAAGAAGTAACAACACAAGGTATACAATAAAAATTACTACATTATTTATTATAAAACCTCTTTTGTTATCTAAGTGATAAAAAAGAGGTTTATTTTATGTCCTGATATTTTAAAAACTTTATTAAATGAAAAAAACAATACTCTTAACAGTAACTTTAATTGCATGTATTTATTCTGTTAATGCCCAATATAAAAAAGGTGACATAGAATTGGGCGGTGAAATATCCTATAAAGTAACCGATGGATTCCATCAATTTGCCATATCTCCAGAAGCTGAATTTTTCTTAAATGAACATTGGGCTATCAATACTGGTATAAGTTTATTTGGTGACAGTCATAAAACTCGTTTCGGAATTTCAACAGGAGTAAATTATTACTTACCTATAACTCAAAACTTATATTTTGCTCCCCGAGGAGGTTTCGATGTTGAATTTACCGAGTCAAATTGGGCGATTTGCATAAAACCGAACTTAGTATATGAACTGACAGAGCATATAGTTATGAATTTAGGAATCGGATACATTGGTATAGGTCAATTTAACGAGAATAATAAAACTTCATTCCAAATCGGAATATGCGATAATTTAGCATGGGGAATTG
>NZ_CANUAR010000032.1:0-31736 GCF_947855755.1 uncultured Coprobacter sp. | reverse complement strand
ATTCTGGGGCACAACAGAGAACGCTGTTCGCATACAAATCAGTGTGGCTATTATCCAACATGATATGAAGTTGAAACGTTCAACCTATGAAGTTTTGCAAATTCTCAGCATATCATTGACTGACAAAACCCACTTGCGTGACCTGTTCGACAAGACTAATTTCAATGATGTCAAAGATCTAAATGATCCCCTGATTCCGGGGCTTTTTGATTAATTGTTTAACTCGTCCCATTTTAACGGGACACTAATGAAAAGGAATATAAAAAATAGATGTCACTATGAAGGTTGTGCCCCAAAGACATCCTATTACAGAAATAAAAAAGAAGAATATAAATTCGGACAGTGATGCAATATAAAATAACCGAATACAATATACCTTGCCGATCAAGACAAAATACTCTATCAATGCCTTGCAAAAAAGGTCGTAAACTTGTTGATATAGTCTCTTTTATTCAAGGAATATTTGATTCGACAAATGAATGGCCGATGATGCTTCGGAAAATGAGAACCCAGTTGGGATATTTTTTTGCATTTTTTCGCTTATTCTTTTGCTTATTTTTATAAGTGAGCGAGCATCATTCTGACCTTTTTTTAGGCAGGATTTACTGACCGGCCTTCGTCAGGAACACCTACTTCAACGAAGAGTTCAACTACCGGGAGGTTGCCAATAGCAGCGAGTTGACCGACATAGCCGTAGCACTCTTTGTCGGGATGCTTGAGACACCTGCCGTATCTGCCGGAGGTGGTGGCGGAGGTTCGCAAAGCGATCTTCCCTGGCGAGACAAGGACGATGACGACCTGCAATGGGCCCGCCGCTGTGCACGTGCTGCAACCCTCCTATTGGGCAAGAAACCAAGAAAGAGGATTAAGACGATAAAGTCATGAAACAGGCACACAAAAAGCGGCCGCCTCGTGCGACCACTAATAGTCCGCCAGTCTTGCTGGATATGGGGAAAATTATTTTATAAATCTGGAAAATATTATTGTATATTGATTCAAATAGTTATATATCAATGGAATAGTATAATAAATTCTTTGTTGAAGAAACAACACAGAAACAAAATCAGTATTTTAAGAGATTCTTCGGTTTTTGTTTTTCACTTGATTTTATTCCTTGCACTTGGTCACACACAAAGTGCTTCTAAAAGTAATTTCCCGACTATCGACCTCTCATACGAAGAGTATCATTCGGCGGCTCATCGATGAATCATTGTAGCCAAAAGAGAAAAGGATGGGTTGTGGTCTTTACCTCACATCTTCATTGAGACTTGTATTCTCCGCAAATATAGTTGTTTCTATAGAACCATAGACATATGGAAAGGCAGATATGCCTACCTAAATATAGTTTACTTTGATTTAGCATATATAAGGCTAATGCACAAACTAAACTAAATTTTCAACACATTTACACGACCTGATCACTCGCAAAATATACAGCCAAAAGAGAAGAAAAGTACATGGCATATATTCTCTTTTCGCTGCAGTTTTTGTTTTATTGTCCCCTAAGATAGATTCATATACCTTTAGGTTTGACTTTGATAGAACTTCGATGAAGTTGCAAAAATGAAAACATAGCAAGATGCACAGTAAAAAACAAAATACACTTTCTCATAAAAGCGAAGATAAGGCGTCTTGAAACAGCATATAAATATGTCTCAATATGCTGTTTGCATTTGCCATACTATTTTTGTTTCGTTTTGGATAATCTTTCATGTCCCAGCTTGCTGCTCGTATGGACACTGCTTCCGACGACAAATGTTGGTCGGGGTATTAGGCTCCCCCGAAAAGAGTTTCGTGGACAGCAGGTACGCCGATTTGTTTTCCGTAAATGGCAAAGTACTTATATTGAAATAGGAATATAAGAATCTTCATTATACAACCTTGTTCCCGTTTTTTTAGAATCATATCTGGTAGCCTTCGTCATTTGCCGTAAACCATTAGGGGATCAAATATTTAACCAGATATGTTCAACACATCAAGATACTACTTTTATTCATCAAAACAATGCAGATAAAGTAGTATTTCAGATTTATGAGTAGACGTTTAGTTTTTACCTTATCTGTGAAAATATAAAAGATAAGGTAAAAACTCAATGAACAAAATTTGGCTTTGTAATCTAAAACGGCTATCTTTGCAAAAAAGATAATTGTATGCAAGACAAACTCGTTTCCCGAAAAAGAGAATGTGACGAATTGCAGCGGTGCTTGGAATCAGATCGTTCGGAATTCGTAATTATAAGCGGTCGCCGTCGTATAGGCAAAACATATCTCATCGACAAATTTTTCAACTATAAATACGATTTTACATTTGTCGGTGAGCACAAAACATCTGCAACTGTGCAGATACAGAATTTCATGAGGGCAATTTATCGGCACTCAAAGAAGCGGCAGCCTAAAGCCACCACTTGGTACGATGCTTTTAATGCGCTTGAGGACTATCTGGAAACTCTGCCCTCCAATCGTAAAAAAGTCATATTCATCGACGAAATGCCTTGGATGGATACGCAGCGTTCCAATTTTGTCAGCGCATTGGAAAATTTCTGGAACGGTTGGGGAAACAGACGCACCGATATTGTGCTTATAGCCACAGGCTCGGCAACATCCTGGATGGCCGATAAAATAGAGGGCAATCAGGGTGGCTTGCACGCCAGAATCACCTGTAACCTTCATCTGTCTCCGTTTAACCTGTGCGAAACGGAGGAATATCTACGACAACGGAATTGTCAATGGGATAGATACCAGCTCTTACAATGCTATATGATATTTGGCGGAGTCCCTTTTTACCTGAGCCTTTTGAATCCTGCCGAGAGTCTTGCACAAAATATCGACCGGTTGTTTTTTGTCGAAGGAGCGCAATTGAGAGGCGAATTTGACGAACTCTACAACGCTTTGTTCGCTCAAGCGGACTCCTATGTATCCATTGTTAAGTTGTTGTCGGAAAATAAAGCGGGGATGACACGGGAAGACATACTCCGTGCAACCGGTATCGAGGGTGCTTTCTTGAGTAAAATTTTGAAAAATCTCGAACGCTGTGATTTTATTACGCGGCTATCACAATATGGCAACAAAACCCGTAACAGTTTGTTCAGACTGACAGACTTTTTCACGCTCTTTTATTACAAGTTCATCGAACCCAACAATACGAAAGACGAAAGATGGTGGAGCAATAATATCGACTCACGCAGTGTTTCAGCATGGATGGGACTTGGTTTTGAGCTGGTATGTTTGAGTCATCACAAGCAGATTAAAATCGCATTGGGAATTGCTGGAGTAGGTACGTCCGTATCTACATGGAGGAGCAAAGCCGATTCCGAAAACGGGATTCCGGGGTTTCAAATCGACTTGATTATCGAGCGAGCCGACCGCATAATCCACTTGTGCGAAATGAAATTCAGCACGGACTTGTACGGCATCACCGACGGTTACGAGTCTAAACTTCGGGAACGCACCGGACTATTCCGCATGGCGACAAAGAACAAGAAAGCTCTTGTAATTACATTCGTTACGACATACGGTGTGGTGAACGGTAAGCATAAGAGTATTGTTCATAGCGAAGTGAAGATGGACGACCTTTTCAATTCCTGAACTGGATATTCTATTTTCACCTCCAAAGATCTACTTGTGAACGGAAGTATGCAAAAGCACTATGTTTAGCCAATCCATACATAGTGCTTTTGTGTATTTATGCCATTCTCTTTAGATTCTTGCCTTATATTTTCAGTTCACTGATGTCCCGTTTGATACCATAAGCCACCGACGTCATATTGTTCCGCATGGCCGAGAGCGCAGACGAAAGGCTTGATGCCGATACAAATCCTTTTCCATCTTTTGTTTGCAGAAAACGCCCGCAACCGAGAACTGCCTGCCATTGGGCTTGAATGAACGAGTGTTCAAGAAGTGCATCGAATAGGATTGCCACATGACGGATATTGTTTACCCGAATACAAAAGCTCTGTTTGCAAGAAAAAAGAGCTTCCATATCCTCGATACATGTAGAAACACAAAACAGATGATAAGTATTGACACAAGCTGTAATACCTATCATCTGTTTGTGGGTGAAGTTACAACCAAAAGAGAGTGGCTGAACTCCGGTAGATCCGTCATCACGATACATAATGGAGGGCGACGGCATGGTGTCATACATCCGTTTTAACTTCATGCATTCCTCAAATGAGAAATCCGTCACTGTAAAAAAGTTGCCGGATAAGATGGGGACAATCCGTCAGCAAACCTCTAACGATATGGATGTTCATCTCATGACAGTTCCGACAAACTGTATTATCGCAATCTATATATCGATGACTATTAACGAAATCATCCATATAGCGTTCATACCGCTTGCCATCTCTTATGACATCCTGGATATAAAATTCTCTCGCCTCGGAGAGTAATGTGAAAAACTCTTCCGCTACATCTTGGTCTGTAACGAAATGACGTAAATGCTGCTTCCCTTCAAAAAAAGAGAAGACTTTTGGTTCTGTTCTTTCATGTTAAACTATTTATTTATGGATTTATGTTATAGATTTTACAAATGACAATTACATTATTTTTGTTTTGTCAAAAACCGTTGTCTATTCAACCATTTATCAAGTAAATTAGCCAACTCTGCATTATTCAAATCCTGCATCAAGAAATGTGTGTTTCCATAAATGCCGATTTTAGGAAGTTCTACCAATGTTGCATTTCCTCCATGTCGGTTGATAGCTTCGACGAACTTGCGAGCCATCTGGAGGCGAACGCGCCAATTCTCATCACCGAGATTCTTGGAGGGTGTTTCAGGAATGTAATCCCCGAAATAAAGAATAATCGGAATTTCCGTGAGCCGTTTGAATTGTTCCATCGGAACGGCTGTTCCGACTACACCGCCAGTCAAGCCATCGATACGATCAGGAACTTCGCCTTCAGGGAATACGAACCCGCCCGGCTCATAGGATGCGACACCTTTGACCTCTGAATTTTGCATCGCGGACATCCAACCGGGAAACCCTCCGGCAGAATGGGTTACGAGAATATGGTCGCCGATGCGTTCGGCCAAGGCTCCGAGTGCGGGAACATCTAATTGATGGTTGCTCAAATCGGGTGTCATTTCGCGGAAGAACTGCGAAAGAGAAGTCGAATCTTTCGGGAACTGCACACCCTCGTTATAATTCGGCCATACGCCGATACGCCAGATGTCGAACCAGAACATTTCGTCGGCCACAGGCTTGGCTGTCGTTGTTGCTGATGTCCGTCCTGCCCGTCCACGACCGGGAAGATCGACCACGTAACTGCTCCAGCCACGGCGTAACATCAACGTGGCGAAACCTTCTCTACCGTCGGGAGTCATTTGCCAGCATACACCCGAACCTCCGTAACCGTGCACATAGACTAACGGTAGTTTCTTGCTGTCGGCAGGAATCTGAAAATCCACAAAGGCATGGTCGGCCCGATAGCTTTGTCCGGTTTCTTCCTGCTCCGCCCATCCGACAAACTTGCTGTTGTCATATTCCCCCGATCTTTGTATGGTTTGCCCGCCCACCGAAAAATGTCCTTGTCGGGCAATCGTTATATGCTGCGCTTGGGCGACTCCTGCAAATAGCAGGAGCAACACCCCTAAAATAATCTTTTTCATTTCTGTTTTACTATTTGTTCCAATATGTTACGCAATGGTTCCGAATAAGATGTTCCGAGATTCATTTCCACGATATTCAGTAATGCCGAAAGTTGTTCGGTCGTAACGCCGAGATACAGGCATATCGCTGCATGGCTCCTGAACATCGGCTCAACACCGCCGACACCGGCAAGAATGGAAACTGTTGCGAGCTCGCGTTCCCGATAGGTCAGCAGGTCTCTCTCAAAAAGGTCTGCAAAAAGATGTTCTTTCAAGAAGCGTTCGATAGCAGGTGTAAATATTGCATAACCTGCTTTGGGGGTATCGACGGAAGTACCCGATATTTCGGCAAGTATATCCCGTCCCCGTTCGTAGCGGGTTCTATTGTCGTTCATTTCAGTAACTTCCCGACCGACAACATCGTTTATCCCGTTCGCTTTCCGCTCGTCCACGACCTGCATAAAGGTTTGTATCGCCCGCAAGCTACGCGGAAACCCACAATAAGCGTAAGCGTGAATCAATACCTCGTTTATTTCATTGATGGTCATACCTGCCTCCAACGCTCCCGCGAGAGCCGGTTTCAGGTGTTCCAAATCTCCCTTTCCGGTATAGGATGCCACCGCTACAATGGCTTGTTCGCGTGCGGCCAATATACTGTTTGCCTTCGCATAACGGTTTTCCGCTTCAGTCGTAGCTTCCTGATATTGGCTGTCGCTGACGGGATCAAGCCATACTGCCGCATTTATCTGCGGGTTGGTCGTAATGGCGATATGCGCAAACCAACTGTCCGGTGCTGCCCCGTGCCAATGCACCACGTCAGGGGCTATCTCCACGATGTCGCCCGGAAACAACCGTCGGGCGGGCTGTCCTTTTTCCTGATAATACCCGATACCGGCTGTCGCTATCAATATCTGACCGGCTTTATGTGAGTGCCAACTATTGCGGCATCCCGGTTCAAAGGTTACGTTTGACATGGGAACATTCAACTCTTTCTGCTCACTTAATGGTGCAAGCCATGCTTCACCCGTAAAATTGGGGTTTGAAGATAGTTTCTCGCCAAGCGGATAAGGCTGGCGAAATGTCGTTTCCGAATTATTCTGCGCTATCGCTCCAGTGGAAAGCAACAACAATACTGTAATAGCAAATGATTTCATATCGCTCTGATTTTAAGTTCTTACTGTTGCAAAATTAGAAGGAATACAACAAACCGGCGATACAAAAAAATCGGTAAAAACTGCTGTTTTTACCGAAAATGCGAATGAAGAGAAATAGGATTATTCCCTATAATCCGTCGGATTCAGCCCCAGATTGCGTTGCACGTAACGGCTGAAATAGGCAGGGGATGAAAAACCGAACATATCGGAAATTTGGACAAATGTCAGCGACTTGTCGCGGAGTAGACGGGATATTTCGAGTATCGTATAACGGTTGATCCAATAGTTGGCGGCATACCCGCTTATTTTCTTCGATACTTCCGAAAGGTATTTCGACGTAACGCACAAACAATCGGCATAATAGGTAACTTCCCGATGCTCACGAAACGCACCTTCTTCCAGCATTTTTAGGAAACGGCTCATGATAGAGGCGTTCTGCGTGGAAATGTCGCTCTCGCCATAGATGCGGGCATGAAAATCGAAGAAGTCGAGAATGGCTGTCTGCATGGCGTTGATAAGTGTCTCACGGTAGAATCGGTGTTCCGTATCTTTGATGCGGAATTCCAGTTGCTCGAAGTCACGGCGACAGATAATCTGCTGTTCGGGCGAGAGGTGCATGACGGGATTAAGAAAAAGAGCCAGTTGCCCTTTCATACCGTAATTGCTTTGCGGTGTGCATAACTCGATAAATCCGGGCTTCGCGTAGATTATTTTGCATTGAAAGTCATCTTTCGGCTCTATCTTCTCTATCATCTTCCGCTTGCGGATGATGGAAAGATCTCCGGCGTGCAACTCGAACTCTTTCCCGTTGAACAGATAACGGCACGTGCCTCCCAGACAAAGCAAGTGCGCCAGATACTCCTCTTCGGAATCCGTTCTCACCATGCCGAGCCTATTGGCAACAATTACGTCTTTCTGTTCTTCCATATTCTATTTTTTACACTGAAAGCAAAAATAGCGAATAAATACGAAATTAAATAGGGATATTATCCGTTCAGTAACACTTTTTATGTTTTTAACAAAATAATCCACGCTCTATTTATTGAATAACATTGATTGTCCGCAGCCAATTCTCTACTCCCTCCGTATTTCGTCCGACAGTACCGAAACCTTGCAAGTGAATCGAACCGGGGGTAAGTTCAACGATTTTAGCGAGAGTTTCCTCTCGATAGGTAGCAGAGTAAGTACAAAATGGCACGATGATTTTATCTGTAAAATCATATTCCGAACTCTCAAGGAACGACCATATCGCCATCGGAGCCGTATGCCACCAGACCGGGCAACCTACAAATACGACGTCGTATTCATCGAAATTCTCTACCGATGTGCCTAATTCCGGCCGAGTGCCATTATCCAACTCTTCACGTGCGACTTCTGTACATTCGTTGTAGTCAGTCGGATAGGGAGTAGCTGTTTCAATCCGAAACAGTGTACCACCGGTTTGTTCCGCAATATTTTCCGCCAAATATTGAGTAGTGCCTCCCCAACTGAAATAGGCGACGAGTATTTTACGGTTTGCATCGTATTCTATGTAATCGTTCTGATACAAAGGAGTGTCCGAACCTTCCTCTTTGGAACAGGCGACCAACGCAATCAACATAGAAAGAATCCCGCTCCAGAATATAATATTTCGTTTCATTTTTCTGTACTTTATATGTTATTGAATCTATTCCATCATGCCAATTCCCTGCAACCAATTCAAAATACCGTCGCGGGAAGTCGCCGTATTATTACGGGAAATACTATACCCGTTTACCATCGTTGCATCCGGCTCTAACTCTGCAATATCTTCCAATGTCCCAGACCAACCGCTGCCTCCGTGCGTGGAAAACGGGATAATGGTTCTGTCGGCGAAATCATACTTGTCGAAGAAAGAATACATGGCCATCGGCATCTGATACCACCAGATAGGATAACCGATGAAAATAACATCATAATTGTCAAAACTCTCTATGTTCGTGGCGAGTTCGGGATGAATGTTATTCTGACGTTCCTGATTTGCCTGACTTGCCAGATCATCGTAACTTTCAGGATAAGGCTGTAAGGTCTGAATCCGAACCATATCTCCTCCCGTAGCTTCATTGATGATGGTAGCCACGTATTGGACACTGCCGTAAAGCTCCCCGTTCACGGTCACTCGGCTGGCAGAAGTTACCGCATCCACATTGTTAGGAAGAGGCTGGGAAAAATAGGCGATCAGAATTTATGGTTCGTTCCGGGAACGACCTCTTCCATATCCTGATTCCCGTTGCCGGTATCCGGTTCGTCATTCGAGCAGGCAACAACAAGGCATATAGTGCCTGCCAATAGTGCGAGTGCATAAAGTATCTTTTTCATAATCCTTTGTTTTTAATCATTTTAACAGCTTGATTTCTTTCAGCCATGCTTCAATGCCTTTCGTGTTTTTATCCACGGCTCCGAATCCTTTCCGATGCTTGGCGGCAGATGTCAGTTCCGCGATTTTAGCCAGTGTTTCATCCCGATAAGTCGAGGCATAGGTACAGAAAGGAATAACTATTTTCCCTTTGAAATCATAACTCTCCGAGAACGTATTGATAATCATAGGGGCAGTATGCCACCAAACAGGACAACCGATAAATACAATATCGTACTGATCCCAATCCTCGACTTTATTTTTAATGCCGGGACGTGCATCGGCTTCTTTCTCCGCTTTTGCCACTTCTGTACATGAGGTGTATTCAGTGGGATATGGTTTTTCAGGCTCAATACGGAATAGCGTTCCTCCTGTGAGTGATGCGATGTGTCCGGCTACTTTCTGGGTATTGCCGCCCCAACTGAAATAGGCTACCAATATTTTTCCGGTAGATTGCTTATCCTGTATCACTTGCGCGTAAGCCCCGACACAGAACAAGACAGCAAATAATAGAACTGTGAGTCTTAATTTCATAAATCAAACATTTTATTCGTTAAATATTTTTTCCGAGATTATATGCCTCCGTTTCGTATTGGCTGCCTTTTACAGCTCCCTTACGCCCCATGCCGGTTGCTTTAACCATACCACGCTCCGTGGGATTGGGAAGGCACATTACAAAGCCGCGAAAACCGTTTATCGCCCAATCCGCCGTACTCTCTTCAGCATCAGCGCAAGCGGTAAGATAGAAAAACTCCTTATCTTTCATTTCGCGATAACGTCCGTATGTGCGGTCGATAAAAGTTTTCAACTGTCCGGTAATGTTCATATAATAGACAGGGCTTGCCAATACAATCACATCCGCGTTTACCAGCTTATCCACGAGCATCGGGACATCATCCCCGGCCTCATTTGCTCGCTTTCCTACCCGTTGCACGTCATCTTCCGAGAAATAGCCGATATTATAATCGGCAAGAAACACCTTCTCCACATATCCACCGGCCTCTTTCGCTCCGCGTGCGAAAGTGTCGCACAATAAATCGGTATTACCTCCTTTACGGGGGCTTCCGGAAATGACCAGCACTCTCTTATGTTCTTTCGGATTGGGCGATGTTTCCGAAAAATTGATATGGTATCCTTCCGGTACACGTTCAGGCTTGCTGTTTCCACAAGAAGCCAAAGCCCCGACAAGGAGGCTTATGGCTACAAATGATACTATTTCACTAATTTTCAGGCTCATAACTTACAGATTCTTGTTGAAAAAATCCGTCAGCTTAACTACGGCTTGTTCCACGTATTCCGGCACAAAATAAGTTTTGATGTGCGTAGCGCCGGGAATAAGGAACAACTCCTTGTCTGATGTTCCCGTGGCCTTGCTGTAACACAGTTCGGTCATGTAGAACGTGTCCGCGATACTTCCCGCAATCATCAACAACGGTTGGTTGATGAGATACATTCCTTCGCTCGCGTCGAATGCCATAAGATCTACCAGACTGCTTTTGGTGTACTTGAATGTAGAATTGGGGTGCGCGTGGCTTTGAAGATAATACTCGTATCCGTCACGGTAAAGGTCGAAGGGGAGTTTTGCGGCCTGTTCCGGTGTCATTCCGCTCATGTCGCCAATATATTCGGGTTCCCCGGTTTCTGCTTCTTTCTGACGTGCGGCACAGGCATCGGCAAGACGCTGCTGAACTTCGTTTATCTGCGAATCGAGAAAACCATTACGGCGCACCAGTCCCGTGTTGAACATACTCAACGTGGCTACTGCCTTGAAACGCTTGTCTGTCTGCGCGGCTTTTAACGTATAGCCGCCACCGCCACAGATGCCGAGAATACCGACACGGGCAGGATCGACACCCGGATATTGCGCCAGAATATCGGCAGCACGATGGATGTCTTCGATACGGTTGGCAGGCTTGTCCGTACTGCGCGGTTGCCCTTCACTGGCTCCCTGATAAGCGGCATCAAACGCAAGACAGATATAACCAGCCTCTGCCATACGCTGACTGTATAATCCCGCGACCTGCTCTTTGACGCCACCGTTCGGATGGGCGATGACAAGGGCGGGATAGCTTTTCGCCCGGTCATATCCCGCGGGGGTATAGACATTGGCGGCGATTTTCAGGCCGTTCAATTCGTAAGTGATGGAGTGGATATTCACCGCTCCCTCCTTGTTTTCCGTGATAGCACCGTTATAGACCAATCCCCACGGATTACTGTTGTGACTTTTAATTGTTTTGACATCCATGTATGTGGACGGCATTTTCTCTTTCTTTTCCATATTCTCTTGTGCATTTAATGTATTGCATACAGCCATTGTCGCACACAATACGGTTGTGATTATCTTTTTCATTATTATTTATTTATATGTTTTACGGACATTGCAAAGGTAGAAAGGGGCCGGCAATTTCCCCTTACGTTATTTACGGTTGGATTTTCCATTTTTACGGGAAATGTATTTTTCCCAGAATGCGACTGCATCTTTTTCCCAGCCCTCTGCACTCGTTCCTATACCCAATCCGAACCCATGTCGCAGATTCGGGAACAGATGAAATTCGGCATCAATGCCTATGGCCTGAAGATTCTCCACCCGCTGACGCATGACCGATGCGCTCGCGATGGCGTCGTTATCACCGATAACCACGTATGTCGGGGGATCGTTGCGCGTATAATCGGAGTGCCCGGTATAACCCATCACGACCGTTGCCGGACGCGGATGTACCGCACTGATGAACCCCTGCGTCCCGTAAGAGCCGAGATAAGCCGCCATACGTGCCCCCGCAGAACCGCCCCAGAGCGAATAGTCGTCGGTCGATACCTGCAACTCTTCGGCATGGCGCATAATAAAGTCGATGGCCCCGGCAAGGTCTTCGCAAGCGGCCTGCGCCCCGCCCGTGCGGTATTGGATGGAAAAGGCGTTGTAACCCATCTTGCTCAACGCGATGGCAAGCGGAAATCCCTCGTGGATAGCTCCCACATACGAGAAACCTCCACCGGGACACACGATTGCGAACGGTTTGCCGGGTTCTCCCCGAAAAAAGAACAGTCCCGTATTGTTTTTCCGGGAATCCGCCTGCTTATCCGCATCCGAATAAATGTCATAAAAGAGCGTGTTCCCGTCATGCACGTAATCGACCATCGTGTTGATGGTTTCAACCGCTCTTTCGCCCGTTATGTAATTATGATACGGGAGCATACTCGCCACATTCTGCAATGTCATATTATCGTTATAGCTCCGCTCTGCCGGGAGTATGAATCGTCCGAACCCGTTAAAAGCCTCATGATTGACAACATCGCTCACGGTATTGGCCGTGGTCAGATGCCCGTAAACGGGTGTCGTATCATTATCCTCTTCTTCAGTATTGTTCGGATCATCCGACGGTTGCTCTGTCTCCGGTTTATAAGGCTCGTCTTCAGTAGATGTGCAAGCCATAAATGGCATTATCGAGCAAAGCAATAGCATTATTCCTACCATCTTTTTCATAGTCTATTTATTATTGAAGTGAAATTTATATCGGAGCCAGACAACCCCGTGTTCCCGTTGTTCTACCGAAAGAAGTTGCAGGTTTTGACCTTTTGCCGGGTAATCGGTTTTATTCCCGATATACTCGAAAACAGAGGGAATACCTGCAAGCCCGTCGATTCCGGGATAAACGACTAAACTTAACTCGTCAATAACTCCCTCTTTCAGCAAAGCTCCATTCAAGATTCCTCCGCCCTGCACCGATACCGAACGGATACCGAACTCACGATTGGCCGCTTCAAGACCCGCGTGCAAATCGGTTGCGTCTTCCACGACAACATAAGAGATACGCATCCCGCGCAGGAACGCGAGATATTCTTCCGTGACGTTCCGGCCTAAAACCACGAGGATATTATCGCCACGCAAGGTGGAGGAGGTGAAGAGTATGTCGCCGTCGGGATCAGACACGATAAACATTCTCTCGGAGTGCCGCTCTCCCATGAAAACAGAAGCGGTTCCGGAGAAGGGGGTATTCCCTTTGCTCGATTTTTCAGGAAATACAGCGCAAACCGTGTTTTTCCCGAACATCCACGCATCGGTATTCAGTTCACGGCCGATAGCCGCGTAAACCTTCAACAACTCTGTTTTATCCGTTTCGCCGAAGGGTTGCGTCCAGCGATTGTCGAGTAACCGCCCATCGACGGAACTCATGATATGACATATTACTTTTGGTTTCATATTTCTTCTGTCTATTTACTTTTTATAGGGGAACCTCCGAACACATCGCTCATGCCTATTGTATCGAGTTCCGCATCAATGCGCCGGATTTCCTCTGTTGTCAGGTGTATATCCACAGCCCCGATATTCTCCTTCAATCGCGAAAGATGGCGCGTGCCGGGAATGGGCACGATCCACGGATGCTTGTTTATCATCCACGCCAATGCGATTTGCGAGGGTGTGGCATGGTATTCATCTGCCAGACGCTCTACAAGGCTGAACAGCCTTTGGTTCTGTTCAAAACTTTCGGGACGGAACTGCGGCATGGATGCACGGTAATCTGTCTTGGTGTCGAATCGTGTGTCGGCCGTGTAACAATCCGTCAATAACCCATTCGCCAACGGGGAAAATGCCACGAATCCGACACCCAACTCTTCGAGCACGGGAAACAGATTCTCGTGCCACCGCGCCATCATCGAGTAACGGTTCTGAATGGCTGTAACGGGACAGACTTTATGGGCACGACGCAGATACTCCTCCGTTGCTTCCGATATGCCCCAATGGAGGATTTTACCCTCCCGTATCAGGTCTGCCATGACACCGGCCACCTCCTCCGGGGAAATCTTCGGATCGATACGATGCTGGTAATAGAGGTCGATGCGGTCGGTCTGTAAACGACGGAGCGATTCCTCGACCGAATAACGGATCATGTCGGGACGCGAATCCGGTATCAATGCGTGCGGCCCGGATGATTGGGGAGCATCGAATCTCAAACCGAATTTCGAGGCGATGACAACCCGGTTGCGTAGCGGCCTTAACGCTTCGCCCAGCAACTCCTCGTTATGATGCGGACGGTCGGGAGTCCCGTACACTTCAGCCGTATCGAAAAAAGTGTACCCCATATCCACGGCATACGCCAGCAACTCTTTCATCTCATGTGTATCGGCAGGCTCCCCGTAGGCATGGCTCATACCCATGCAGCCCAATCCGATGGCGGACACTCTCAATCCGCTCAATCCTAATACTCTGTATTCCATTGTGCTATTTGATTTCATTAGAAATATCCTTACCGTTCGATTCTTTTAACCGGAAACCGCTATAAGCGGCAAACAAGGCGATGACCAGCAATACGGCAAATGCCGCTAAATAGGAATCATTGCCGTAAATATGCACTCCATCCACCACCTGCGGCGGGAAAAGCTCCATTATCCATCCCGTGGAATGACCGATAACGGCTGTCACGATATAGGCCAGAAAGGCATAGACGCTTAACATCACACCCCAAATATCGTTACGATTCGACTCGCGTACCAATGCGACAATGACCGGCGAGATATTTCCGGCAAAGGCAAGCAGAATAAAGGCACCGCTTATCAACCACGGAAAATGAACTCCCGACAACAGGCAACCGACAATCAACAGAAACGCGGCTGCGGTTCCAACACCGGAGAAAAGCATCAACGGACGGCGACGGTTCTTCAACATCTTGCTCAAAGCGGGAGCCAGCAGACTATTGACAGCACCTATGACCATCAATGCGGTAAGAACCCATCCGGCACTTTCGGGATTCATACCCGAATAATCTTCCAAGAATTTTTTACCGAAGATGCTTTGTATCGCGAAATAAAGCCCGAACGGGAAACCGCCGCAAACGAGAATATGGATATTCTGGCGTACTTTCAACACTTCAAAAAAACGATGGTAGTCGAATTTGGCGGTCTGTACCACTTCCGGCATGGGAAGCGTGCATTTCAATCCGGCATAGGCGAGATAGATTAAGGTTGCTATGCCCCCGACCAGCAACAAAGCCTGCTGCCAGCCCATCATCTGTACCCCGGCAATGAAAGGGGCATTGCCCATCACTCCGCCCAAATAACCGCCTACCATGACAAAGCCCAACATCATGGCAAAGCTGTTCGGATAGATGCGGCTCGTTTCCTTTGTAATACTCAAATAGATACTTGCAGCACCGAACCCCACCATGAAGCGGGCGACATAAAGCAGCCAAAGAGATGGCGTGACAGCGGACAAGAGACTGCCTCCGCACAGTACCAGACCTCCCCAAGCCATAACACGCGCACCGCTGAAACGATCCACCAGCAACCCGACTACCAACTGGCTGATGGCATACGTGTACATGAATATCGCTCCGATGCCGGTAACACTTCCTGCGGTTGCCGAAAAATGTTCCTGCAACTCGTTGAATATAGCACCCGGCATTACCACTTTTTGCAGGTTGGCAATAAAGTAAAGCAACACGGCACAAAGCCAGAACAGGAATAAACTTTTTGTCGTATCTTTCTTCATGGCTTCAAGATTTTATGGCTGTTCCACCGAATACCGCCGACATCCGCATCGTGTCCAATGCTTTGTCTATCTGTCTCACCTCATCCGCTGTCAGATCTATATCCGAGGCTCCGGCGTTTTCCTGCAATCGGCTGAACTTGCGTGTCCCCGGAATAGGTACGATCCACGCTTTCTTGCAGAGCATCCATGCAAGGGATATTTGTGCCGGGGTGGCGTTCTTTTCTTCGGCCAAACGGCGTACCAGTCCGAGCAACTCCCGGTTCTCCGCAAAACTTTCGGGACGGAACTGCGGCATGGAAGCACGGTAATCCGTTCCGGCCTCGAAACGGGATGAAGCCGTGTATTGGTCGGAGAGCAGGCCGTTGGCAAGCGGAGAGAACGGGACGAACCCGATACCCAATTCTTCGAGCACGGGAAAAAGCGATTCGTAGTGCCGTGCCATCATGGAGTAACGGTTTTCCACGGCGGTAATCGGGCAGACACTATGTGCCCTGCGGATTACCTCTTCCGTGGCTTCCGAGATTCCCCAGTGGAGGATTTTTCCCTCCTTTATCAAATCGGCCATTACGCCCGCAACCTCTTCGGGCGGTACACCCGCATCCACACGGTGCTGGTAGTAAAGGTCGATATGGTCGGTCTGCAATCTCTTCAAGGAACCTTCCACGCTGCGACGGATAGTGTCAGGGCGTGAATCGGTAATCAACGGGTAAGGAATCTTTCCGCTCTCCGTATCGAAACGAAGTCCGAATTTTGTCGCAATCACGATACGGTTGCGATACGGTTTTAAGGCATTTCCCAATAGTTCCTCGTTATCGTGAGGATTCTCTGTCGTACCATAAGTTTCGGCGGTATCAAAGAATGTATAACCAATTTCTACGGCTTTAGCCAACAGTTCCGACATTTCCCGTTTATCGGCAGGCGCACCATAAGCATGGCTCATGCCCATGCACCCCAATCCGATGGCGGATACATATAATCCGCTTTTTCCTAATTCTCTATTCTTCATAATTTTCTTGATTTGTTTTTTTGTTAATCTTTCAGTTAGAAAGAGATTTACCTATATAATCTGTTTATTGCAAAAAAGTAAATTGAGCTGGTTTTACACTGTCATAATGGAATCTTCCGGTCAATCCAAACCTTTTTCATGCAGGAAATCGAACATGAGGTCGCTTATCTCCAAATTATTTAAATCGGAAAACAGGAAATGCGTATTACCTTTTATGCCGATTTCTGGCAGGTGGACAACTTTTGCATCTCCTCCATGGCGATTTATACATTCTGCGAAAAGCCGTGCCATTGCCAAGCGTACACGCCATGTGTCCTGCCCCCAGTGTTCAGTTGGCTCTTTAGGAATATTGTCACCGTAATAAATAATGATAGGAATGCGCGTGAGAGAAGTGAATTGCTCCAGTGATACGGAATCAGCAGTCAATGCTCCGTAAGGACAAGAGGTCGGCATAGGAGCCGGAACCTCTCCTTTAGGAAAAATAAAACTACTACCCGGTTCGTAAGCGACTACCGCCCGTACTTTGGGGTTTCTGATGACGGTCAGCCATCCGGGACCTCCACCCATAGAATGAGTTACCAAGACTCCTTCTCCTGTACGGTCGAACACGGCAGCCATTGCATCCGCTACGACATGCTTGTCAAAAGCTCCCGTATTCGGGGTGATTTGTCGCATGAATTGTTCCAATGACTGCGGATCTTTTGGAAACTGAACATCGGGGAAAAACTCCGGCCATATACCCAAACGGAATATTTCAAACTGGAAAGCTTCTTCCGGTAAAGCAGAAATAGAATCGGACACTATACTTCTCCCGGCTTTTCCCCTACGAGGCTGATCAACCAAATAAACACTGAATCCCAACCGTAGAAAGATATTTTGAAATCCTTCACGCCCGTCGGGTGTGGTTTCCCACGTTTTTGAAGATTCTCCGTTACCATGCAGAAATACCAGCGGGTATTTACGGGCATGAAGCGGTTTCTGGTAAAATACATACGCATGGTCTCCGTGGAGTGTCTGTCCGGCAGGATTGGTCGGGTCATTTTCATTGTAGATTCCTGGGGTTGTCACGGCGGCTCCTCCGGCAAGGAAACTTCCCTGTTCCTTTACCACCAGCACTTCACTATCAACCCGTTCCCGTCTGTCTTGCCCGCATGATATAAACAAACTGAACAAAATGGCTGAAGCCATCCATCGCTTTAGTGAATTTTTCTTTCTCATTGCTTTTCTCATTTTTATTCACCGAAACAGAACCATCAAATCGGACGATATCTGTTTCCTTATTTTTGATGTTGCAAAGTTAGAGAGAACCTTTCAGCGAGGCTTTACAAGAATTGCGGTTGAAAATGCTATTATTTCGGTTTTTTGATGTTCTCGTGCAGATACCCCGATTGGCCTGATTTCATTTTCCGAAAAAATGGTAATTACACCCGTATTTTTTGTTCCTACCAAATGAAGGAACGTCCGTAATTTTGCAGTCGGATAAAAACTTGAAACCATAAATAATAGTTAAGTATGAAAAAGTATTTGATTTTACTGATGATGGCTATGACCATCACAATGTTCGGAGCTTGCTCGCCCGAAGATGAAAATGAACCTGAAATGCCGGGTATTGAAACACTCGAAACACCGGACGAGGAGGAACCGGGCGATCAGGAAGGACCTGATAACCCGGACAATCCCGACAATCCGGGGGAGAATCCCGATACTCCCGAAAGCGACAGCAAAATTCTGGTAGCCTATTTCAGTTGGGGAGGGACGACACAACGTATGGCGCAGGAGATTGCCAGCCAGACCGGAGCCGATCTTTTTCGGATAGAGCCGACAGTTCCTTATCCTACTGACTATACCGAATGTACGGAAGTCGCCCTTGAAGAACGGGACAACGATGCACGTCCGGCTATTGCCGACAATGTGGAAAATTGGGAACAGTACGATGTTATCTTCATCGGTAGCCCCGTTTGGTGGCATACAGCTCCGATGATCATCGCCACCTTTGCCGAAAGCTACGACTTCTCCGGTAAGACCGTCGTGCCATTCTGCACTTATTCGGCAACTTACCGAGACGAAACGCTCGCCCGCATTGCAGAACTTACGCCCGATGCTGCCCACCTGACCGGTGAAGGGCTGACGAGCGGACGAATCAATGCAGAAAATGTAGGAACGTGGCTACGGGAAATCGGGGTTATTGAATAAACTTATTAATAAAAGGGAATATGAAAACAGTAAAATTGAACAATGGTGTCGAAATGCCGCAAATGGGTTACGGCGTCTATCAGGTATCAGAATCCGAATGTGAACGATGTGTTAGCGATGCCTTGAAAGTGGGTTATCGGATGATTGACACGGCTCAAGCCTATCACAATGAAGAGGGTGTCGGCAATGCCGTAAAGAAAAGCGGAATCGACCGTAAGGAGATTTTTCTCGTATCGAAGATATGGATTTCCAACTATGGTTACGAAAAAGCTAAAGCCTCCATTGACGAAAGTCTGTGCAAGTTGCAGACAGACTATATCGACCTGATGTTGCTTCATCAGCCATTCTGCGACCGTTACGGTGCATACCGGGCATTGGAAGAGGCATATAAGGAAGGTAAATTGCGGGCTATCGGTGTAAGTAATTTCTATTCCGACCATTTCATCGACATCGCCAGCAACATGGATGTTGTTCCTGCCGTCAATCAGGTGGAAACCCACGTGTTCAACCAACAGATAGAACCGCAAAAAATCATGGAGGAGTTCGGTACGCGCATCATGTCGTGGGGCCCGTTTGCCGAAGGTCGCAACAACTTCTTCACAAATCCCTTACTTGCAGAAATCGGTGTGAAATACGGCAAAAGTGTAGCACAGGTCGCTCTTCGCTGGTTGATCCAGCGAGGTGTCATCATCATCCCAAAATCCACGCATATCGAACGTATGCGGCAGAATATCGACATCTTCGATTTCGAGCTGACCGCCGAAGATATGGCTTCTATCGCCACGCTCGACACGGGAAAAAGTCTTTTCTTCGATCATCACGATGCGGAGACCGCACGAATGTTTATGGACTGGAGGTAATATATGAAAAAGAATTTAGGTAATACTCCCGTAGTCGCTCCGTTGCCCGTATTGATTGTGGCAACCTACGATGAACAAGGTACACCCAACGCTATGAACGCGGCATGGGGAGGGCAATGCGGTTATCATCATGTTGCATTGAATCTCGCACTTGGGCATAAGACTACCGAGAATCTGAAATACAAAAAGGCCTTCACATTAAGTATTGCCAATGTAGAAACATTGGTGCTTTCCGATTATTTCGGTCTTGTTTCCGGACGCAAAAAAAACAAGATTGAAAAAACGGGTGTACACGTTACCCATAGCGAATTTGTCGATGCACCCGTTATCGACGAATATCCTCTGACTCTCGAATGTAAAGTTGTAGAAATGCAGGAGGCGTTGGGAGAAATGCACGTCGTGGGAGAGGTTGTAAATGTGCAAGCTGATGAATCCATATTGAATACACAAGGTAAAGTGGATTTAGGAAAGTTGCAGCCTATTTCGTTCGATTCCGTATTACGTTCTTACCGTGTACTCGGAGATGTGGTTGGCAAGGCGTTTAAGGATGGTGCGCAGTATCGATAAGGTTATACCGGACGAATGTATATGGCAGTCTCGTTATCCGTTTCAGGCAATTTACTTTTACCCCAGTGTTTTCATCTCACTTGAAAATGGAAGACCTGGCTGCCATTTCATCTCTTTACACTGATTATAGCGTGTGGTCGTGACCGGAAAGTCGGACTCTCGATTGCGGTCTTTTCACCAGCCATCGACTCCTTACTACCCGGTATATCCCTGGTTACAATACTGCCATTATTATGTTACAGCCCTGACGTAGCGTGATGTTTATTTATCTCAAATATGAAAAAAGGGAATTTATGATTAATGAGAAATACCAAATGACCTTGAATGATACCCTCATGCTAAGAGGTATATCCATCTTGATTATTATTTTGCATAATTATATTCACCGATTTTCAAATGTCGTACTTGAAAATCAGCATGTATATTATCCTGAAAGAAATAAGGAACTTATAAATAGTTTCCTTGAATTTGATTCCGGTTTATTCCTGGATTTGATTTCCCACTACGGGCATTATGGAGTACCGGTATTCGTTTTTCTAAGTGGATATGGTCTGGTCATGAAATATGAGAAAAAGGAGGTCTCCTTAAAATTTCGGGAGTTTATGAGGAGGCATGCCGGCAAACTTTGGCTGCTTCTGCTACCGTTATTAATCCCTCATTTTCTTTTCCTTGGCATAAAAGACCCTTCTTATTTTCAGGAACATTGGTTTGACCTGGCATTGATGACAGGCTTTGCAGGCAATCTACATCCGGAACCATATATTTTTCATGGACCATGGTGGTTCTTTTCACTGATAGTCCAGTTATATGTTATTTACTATGTTTTTGTCTATCATCGAAATATAAGACCTCTCGTTCTTCTAACGGTAGTGTGCATAATGGTTCAGGCTACGGCAATCGGCATTATCAGGAGTACAGATTTGTTGGAATACTTCAGATTCAATTTTATTGGTTCCGTACTTCCTTTCGCATTAGGAATCATAGCTGCACGAAGAAACTTTTTCCCGACGGGAAGTATGGCGGCAGTTGTCTTTATCCTTTTTATTGTATGCTGCTTTAATCAGTATTTATGGCTACTGACGTTCGGTCTCGTGACGATCGCAGTTTTACCGTTGGTAAGGGTTTTGCATTCAAATAATAAACTTTATGTCTCCCTTAAATGGCTCGGAGGTATTTCTGCCTTTTTATTCGTCACTCATCCGATAGTCAGGTCATGTATGCTTGGAATAAACCAAGATTTCCCTTGTCTGTCTATTTTGGGATATATATTGCTAAGCATATTGTTTGCATGGGAATACAAGAGGCTTCTACTATGGTGTAAAAGCAGAATATTATTCGAACAGAGGAAATAATATATGGATTTGGAAGGAAATTTATATTGAAAGGTTTACTTTGGTCTTTCTCTTATATATACCCGGACCAAAGTAAACCAAATTCTTTTTGTATTCATAGAAGTTAATAAGTAAAACGGGAACGTTTCCATTATCATGTTTCTTTATTGCTATATAGACTCCAGTATTAGTCGAACAATCCATTTACCAAATTTACCGCATCATCTTTCTTCTGATTGATAATCTTGGCGTACACTTGCGTCATTTTAACATCGGCATGACCAAGCAACTTAGAGGTAGTGTAGAGGTCTGCACCGAGTGTCAGCATCATTGTGGCAAATGTATGTCGCGCGGTGTGAAATGTAAATCGTTTGTCAATTCCTGCCGCTTTTGCCCAAGGCTTGATAAGCAGGTTCATCATCGACGGGTTTGGCAGATCAAATACATGGTCTTCTGCCATCTTATCCCCACGTTCCGGCATCCATTTCAATGCTTCGGGAGAAAGAGGCAAATAAATTGGTTCTTTGGTCTTTTGCATGGACACAGCCAGACGGTATTGCCCTCTATCAATAAATACATCTTTCCACTTCAAGCCGATAATATCGCTCACACGTAATCCGCAGAAACAGGAGAACAAATAAGCGTGTTTTACGGCTTCATTTTTCATGGGAGTAGCGATTAATGCCTTTACTTCCTCAATGGTCATATACGATCGTTTACTTTCCGGCAACCGAATCTTATCCGAGTTGTTTATTTTGGTAAAAGGATTCACCTTGATAATTTCTGCACGGACAGCAGCATTCAAAGCTCCATTCAAGATACGGTAATAAGTGTGGAGCGTAAAGTTAGTTACCCGCTTACCCTTTGGACGATATTCCGTCAGTAGATAGTCGATATACTCCTGACAAAAGGCTTTGTCAATCTGATCCATCGTCATTCGCTCTCCGGCAAAATCTTTCAATATGCGGATAGTTACCTTGATTTGGTCGCCATCCTTTTTGCCTCGTTTCGCCTGATTCTCTTTGTAGGTCTCCATCCAGTCCAAAAGAAAAACCTTTTCCCGGTTTTCAATACCAGCCTCACCATTGGTCAGTTCGATGATACGCTTCGACTTGATGGCATTAGCGGCATTCATTGTTACCTGGTTCTGTTTACGAGCGTTGTTATCTGTTTCCGGAATGATATACATCTTGAGGTACTCATAGGTTCGCTTACCGTCACGGTATATATCCAAATAGAGACTTTTGCTCCCATCGGCTAATTCTTTCATCCGAAGACGGATTGGTTCTTTGACTTTAGCAGGCTTCTTTACTCGTGGCATAATTCCTCCTTCTTTTACTTATTGTTTCTGCCACAAATGTAGAAAGAATAATCTATATTGAGAAACAAACAAGAAACAAAAATGTACCAAATAAGAGCCAAATTACAGAAAATAGAGAAAGCAACTGAAAACATAAATTCAAATATAAATACCTGATATATAGCTGTTTTATTATCATTTTATTGGGCTTTGTTTTCGTTTTACACGTTTACTATATAAATCTGGAAAATTTATAAAGTGTCACTTCCTATTTTGCATCTTTTTTACATATCGATCGTATATTCCACAGCAAATATAAGACATATTTGTTGTAATTGTCTTAACTTTGTATATTTCAAATCAATATGCTGAATGCAGCCCATTATATTGCGTTGCGACATCATCAGCGCTTTGATTATTAATACACAGATATGGCACGTTGTCTATATAATTCCACAATCCGCGAGTTCCTGCAGTTGTCCCCCGAGGCGCTGTTAGGACGTTTCGTGAACAATTACCACGGGGCTGCACTTACCACAACCAATGAAACGTGGGTCAACGAGATTCACATCATGCAGGAGGTTCTGCAACCGTGGAAGGATGAAGATGAACAAGTGATATTCGAGTACGACATTCCACGCCTCGGAAAACGGATCGATGTCGTTCTGCTGCTCCGTGGATTGATCTTCTGCCTCGAGTTCAAGGTCGGAGAGCGGGACATGCTTCAATCCAACATAGAACAGGTCCTGGATTATGCCCTTGACCTGAAAAACTTTCATTTGATGAGCCAAAACAGAATCATTATCCCGATTCTCGTACCTACTCGATTCCGAACAAGTTCAAGCGAGTTCATTCCCTCAGTATACGATGATTCCATATACAACCCATTGGTGACTGGAGCCAACGGATTGCAAAAACTTATTGCGGATGTTCTGGCTCATGCTAAAGCGATGGCCCCGGATCCCAGCTTAGGAGCCGACTGGATTATTAGTCCTTATTCCCCCACCCCGACCATCATCGAGGCGGCAAAGAAGCTCTATGAAAACCACTCGGTAGAGGACATTACCCGCCACGAAGCTGACAAGGTATCGACCGACCGCACCATTGCATATATCCTCGATGTAATCAAGACAAGTCGTGAGAAAGGAGAGAAGAGCATCTGCTTTGTAACCGGCGTACCCGGAGCGGGAAAGACGCTGGTCGGATTGGACATTGCCGTCAAACAGTCCTATCAGAATGGCGATAAATTGATCGAAGACGAGGGTGCAGTCTACCTATCCGGCAACGGACCACTGGTCGCTGTGCTTACCGAGGCTTTAGCCATTGACAATCAGAAAAAATGCAAAGCTCTAGGCGAGAAAAAGAATATGTCGGACTCTCGGAGGGAGGTCGGCAAGTTCATACAGATGATTCACCGCTACCGCGACAACATGCTGGACAAGATCAAGAATCCCGTTGAGAACGGAGTCCTCGAGATTGACCCGCAGAAAGCAATGAAGCTAGCAAAGTCCGGCTACGGAGAAGTGGAGCATGTGGCCATCTTTGACGAAGCCCAGCGTTCATGGACACATAAAAGACTCGCAGACTACCTTAAACGAGGCGGTACCTATGGGAACAAACTCAAGGTGCCGAACTTCCCCTACTCTGAAGCCGCATTCCTAATTTGGTCTTTGGATCAGCGGGAAGACTGGGCAACGATCGTATGTCTGGTAGGCGGCGGTCAGGAGATCAATACCGGAGAAGCAGGCATCTCAGAATGGCTCAAGGCACTTAACGAGAAATTCACACACTGGCGAATCTATATCTCTGACAAACTGACCGAAGCGGAATATGCCGAAGGTCGAGTCAATGAACTTTTAGCCAACAATGACAAGGTCACGTTTTCTCGGGAACTTCATCTGGGAGTTAGTCTGCGTTCGTTCAGAGCCGAGAATCTCTCCGCCTTCGTACACTCTTTACTCTCTTTCAATCCGGATGCTTCTACATGGTACAACACGATAAAAGAACGCTATCCGATTGTACTGACAAGAGATATGGCCAAGGCAAGGGCCTGGCTGCGCAAGAACACTCGAGGTTCGCAACGATCAGGTGTGCTGGTTAGCAAGGCGGCCGCACGGTTCAAACCATTGGCCATCGATATTTTGAATCAAGGCGACGAAAATGCCGTACACTGGTTTCTGGAGGACAAAAACGATATTCGTTCGTCCAACTATCTCGAGGATGCCGCAACTGAAATTCAGGTTCAAGGTCTCGAACTGGATTACACCTGCGTCCTGTGGGATGCTGACCTGAGATGCGAAAACGGACAGTGGCGATATTATAACTTCAACGGCCGGACGGCCTGGCGCGAAGAGACAGGCCATACCGAAAGCAGCATTGAGCGAAGGAGATATATGTTGAATGCTTACCGCGTCCTCCTGACACGAGCCCGCATCGGCATGGTCATCTGCATCCCAGAAGGCAATCCCAACAAAACCATCGGCGGTTTCCCGGAAGATGCGACCAGACTACCTGAGTTTTATAACGGTACTTACGAATACCTCAAATCAATAGGGTTGGAGGAGATATAATCGAATAATTAATCATGTGTCTTTATTAGATAGGGCACTCACAAAAGACCATTTATGGAAGCCTCACCTCAAGAATTATTATCTCAATACAGCGAGATTCGAGAATGCGATTTCAAAGAACGCCATTATTCCGTTCGAGATAACGGTGCAATATACCGGCATCCCAAAAAAGATTGCCGCCCCTCCAGACTGGACTGTATATGGACCTTTGGGTCCAAAGACAATAAAACAGGTTATATGCTCTATGGTGGAGTTCGCGTTCATCAAATCGTCACAACAGCGTTTCATGGAACGCCTGATGATCCACATATGGTCATCGATCACAAAGATACGAACAGATGTAACAATCGTCCCGAAAATCTTGCATGGGTTACTCGGTTGGAGAATGCTCTCAACAACCCCATAACCAGAAATAAAATCAAATATTTATGTGGTTCAATCGAGGCTTTTTTAGAGAATCCCTCCATTCTGCGTGAATCTGCATCAGATCCCAATACCGGCTGGATGCGTACTGTATCAAAAGAAGAGGCAGCAAAATGCCTTAAAAATCTTGAAAGATGGGCAACGGAAGATAACACTACCCCAAAATCATCAAATGAAAGCAAAGGAATCGGGGAATGGATCTACAAAGACAGCCCAGACAGCGGATTCGGATCATCTTGGAATCTAGCTTGGGATTCAAAAGAGACACATAAATCATATGCTCAGCAACGGGCTGAAATCGAAGCTGAAACTGCCAGACACTACGAAGAACAACTCTCACTCAAAGAATCTCTAACGCCAGGAGCAAAACAAGCACATTGGAAAATCCCAACAGAGTTTCCTTTGTGTCCCAACACTCATACAAAAACGCCATTACAAGACTACATAGCAAATTTAATTCCGACAGCAGTATTTTGCCAAAACCAATACTATCATTCAGAAGTCATTAAAGCAGAACTTTCTTTAGACGAAAAACATATAGCTGTACTTACAACAACTAGCGGAGTTACGAATTTTACTCTCACAGAAATCAGATATGAAGATGGTTTCTACATACACGAAAGTATTCGTACATTCTTCACTGAAGATGGTGCTAAAAAATACTACACACTATCCTTAGGAAAAGAATGGATTGGAGGGGATGTGCCAGAAGATTATTGCTAATAGATTACTTAAAATCAATTATTTAAGTGTCTATATATAATAAGACCTGGATTTGTGTAGTTTTCTTTTAAGCTTCCATTATTATTTGACAATTAATTTAATGATATATCCCCATCTTTAACTTTATCTATCGTGGCTTTTCTATGATAGCCATTCTTTGTGTATTCGTTTATCCATATTAGCCTTCTCGTACCATCACCATACGGTTGTAATCTAAAATGGCCACTAACCTGAAAACATTCGTCATTACATATTTCAGTGTACCATTTACTATCAAATAGATAATAATCAAGCCCCGGTTCTGTTATTACCTGTGTTTTCTTATTCTTCTTAATTTCTTTTTTCACTGTACTTGAAACTTTACCCAATTGGACTTCCGCCCATTGTCTTAAACACAAATAATCCAAAACCATATCAATATAGTCTCTAAGATTAGCTTCCATGCAATTATCTAATAAAGGCAAAATCATACAGTCTAACTGATGACCTTCGCCTTTAATCTTATCCTTTGGCGAAACACAAATATAATATGTTGGAATCGATAGATATTTGTCAATTTTATCTTGAAATATCCATAATGTTAGACATCCATTTTTTATGCTGTACACAACATAGCAACCTTCAAGAAAGTATGGACTACGAACAATTCCATTCTCATTATCTAATTCATTAAGAATATCCATATGAAATTGAGTAAATTTCATATAAGATTTATCCATTGTATCAATGAATGTTTTTGAAAAAATCACTAAATTACGACAGTTACCTTTTATCCTAGATAATTCTCTAATTGCACTTTCTCTATTAGAATCAACAACACTCCCTATGTTATTATACCAATTAAGAATACTTTGAGGTAAGTTCCTGTTATCGAGATTGAACAAATATCGAAATAATGTGATGTCGTTTATGCTTTTATTATTCTTCATTATAACTGAATTTAAAGTTATTCTCTGATATAAAATATATTAATACCTTTGTTTCTCTGGAATCACCCCACGTATGCCACCTTTTGGGTTCTCCACGTCCCCCTTATAACGAGGGATCAGATGCATATGGACATGAAACACCGACTGGCCGGCAGCTTCATTGACGTTGATTCCGACATTATACCCGTCAGGGTGATAACGCTCGTCCACCTTTTGCTTCACATACTGGAGCATTACATTAATCGCTTCTCGCTCATGATTGGTCAAATCGAAATAGGAGGCGACATGACGTTTGGGAATTATCAGAGCATGCCCGGGTGAAACAGGGTAACCGTCATAGAAAGCCACGCACGTGGCCGTCTCGCAAATCACCTCCACCCTGCGCGACAAACGACAGAAGGGACACTTTTCTCCTTCTTGCCGTGGAAGTTTATTGAAATGATTGTATTGATAAAGCTCATAACTCGAATTGCGATCCAAGCTCAAAAAAGGTAAACGGACATTACATTGGTAGGTATATTCCCGATAAATGGCATGAAGCCTGAATCCCTCCTCTTTTAAATCACGCCGAACGGCAAAATAGGCAGTCCCTTTTGGTGAAAGAAGATTAGAAACATTCATCATCACCTCAGCTTGGGCATACGGCTCCAACACATTCAGCACATAGACACAAAATATGGTGTCAAATTTGCCTTCAGGGTATTCCGTGCGATAATAATAATCATACCCAGTAATGTCATATCCACGCTGTTTCAACTCATCTGTATCATATCCGAAACCACAACCGAAATCAAGGATACGCCCCTTCAGCAAATCGTGTTTCAGAAGATAACGAACAGGGATAGACAAGTCCGTGCGTCTAATAGCCGTCAAGTAAGGATGGTTGATTTTCTCTAGTGCCATAATCGTTTAGTATTTCCAAGTTTCAAATCCCATATTCAAGGCTATCTGATGCATCGGCGTGAATGTCTGGAAAAAACAGTCAAATAGATGTTCTTTATCCATCGAAACTATTTCCTGCGGCGTATGCCCCAAAGAAAGATAGTCTTCCAACAACTTTTCTTGCTTTCCCACATTCAGATTGATACGCAAAGCAGCCTGATGGGCTATCGCCAACTTCGGGAGATATAGATTCAGGTCGGGCAGATTGTTGCTCTTGAAACTATTGATACTCGGATCGGCTGGCATCAGATTCCAAAGCAGGTCATGGGAGACGAAACTCCACGGAATAAAATGATCCAAGTCATACATACGTTCCTCTAATAGGTTTCCAGTATACGGACATCTAACTTCCATACCACGCTTTATGGCCGTATTCCAAAATTTATGTTGCGCGGATAAGGAGTTCCGTTCCTCACGTTTCACTAACTTAGTGGGTATAGCTGGCACGTTGGGATTTCTCGTCTGCAAGAAGCCCGACAATCCCCAATAGGCAAAAGCGCTCAAAATATCATAATTCTCTCTCAAATAATCCAGCCATGCAGGGTTCATATCAATCCATAACGTTCCGTCTTGTTTCTCCAATTTATAAAGGCAACCGTTCTCGAACGACTGGGAGCGGACCACCGTCTGACGATCATCGGATGTATCAATCCAAGGACGCAAGAAGCGGAAAGGGACGTTCATTTGCAGGAAATTCAACCGTTTTCGGACATCCGCCCTCTGGACAAGCTCATGCAACAAATCCGTCAAATCTCGGATACTGATATTGATGGGAATGTTATACTCTTTTTGCAAAGCCCATATCGCCTCATAAAGGGATTCCGACTTTCCAAAAGAAAGACGGAAATAGATTACCGGATACCAGGCGTTAGCCACCATTGTAATCATAATATCCCATACATTCATCCTCGTTTTCCCATGCTTTACGCACAAGTCAAGGATACCGAGAAACCAATAATATTTATAGGTCGCCACAGTCTTGTCAAACACTCGGTTTAGGTATTTGGTCGTCAATATGTAGGATTGAGGTATTTGCATATAAAATATTTAATTGCCTTATCTACAAAGATAACGGAATATTTTCAGTCGCCAATTTTCATCTTTTGAAAAATTGCCATATCATAATTTAGTGATACAATATTCGAGATCATAGGAATACCATCTCTACATCATTCTATCAACCCTATCAAAACAAATAAAGAACTTGGCTTTCTCCTATACGCCCCCGCATAGAGATAAGCCAAGCTAACAATTACCACGAATCCGCTAAGCGATAGGTTTAACCTGCTCCTCCGGCTGCCATTCTGTAAGTGAGACAATCTCTTGATATTGTTCCCAAGTCAGAGACGAATCGCCATCGTCAGAGCATTCGTATTCCCATGGCAGTTCGTAGACAGAGCCTTCTTCCTGATAACCCATATAATTGTGATATGAGTCGGGGACTAGACGTACATAATCCTCTTCGAGCAGGATTCTCAGGAGTTTCTCTGCGTCATATATCAGTAGCGGTGCCCCGGCCTTATACAAAGCTGTCGCCACTTCAATTGCCAATCCGGCATTGGCAGAATAACTGTTGGAAACGACTATTTCCCATCCCTGTTGCCGATCGTGTGAGGCAAAGATATTCAGGCGTGAAAGCCCCAGTTCACCATAGTGGTCAGTTGCGAACCGCATGAAATCCTCCGGACTGTCAATGTCATACATTTCCGTCACATAAACGAACTTCTTCCGCTTGTAATAGACCACATCACGCAGTTCTTCAGGAACATCCTGCGGATCTGTATAGATGCGTCCCCTGAATCCACGCTTCCGGTGATAAGCTTCGTACACCTCGTTGGCAATGCGGTAATATGTGCAATACCTTCGGATGGTCATGGTTTCAAAAAGAGGGGCAGAATACCCGTGCACCGAGTCCTCCAATGCCTTGATGGCCATATCCCGATCTTCCACCTCAATTTTGAAATTCGGCACAATGCGGTTAAATTCCTTTTGTGAGATCCGTCCTATGCGCTGCTGGTACGGCAGGTTATGCGCCACGTAATCGTTGAACCCGTCGGGATTTGCGACAATGACATCAATCATCCGTTCCAGATAATCGAAGAGGCGGGTTAGATTCTCCCTACACCACGTATCATTTGGTTCTGCATCCGTACACTTGGAACGATTCGTAATGATAAAATGGGTGTGCTTCCGGTCCGTAACACGGATTGACCGGGAATCCCCGTATCGGCTCGAAGCAACATGGAACCACCTGGTCTCCATAGGGTTGAATGCAAGCCAATCTGCAAGGAACGCCTCCCGACTGTCATATTCCCTCGAAGCGATCAATTCCTCGGCATCCCCCCACTCTTCCGGCACAGGCCGTGGCACTTCGATATGGAATCCCCGGCACTCATCGTCGCCCATTACGGCCAGCTGCTCGAACCGATGTTGAATCTCAACAAGCCGTTCAAGCATATCGCCACCACCAACAATCTCCCATTGACGGCTTTCGCCCAACGCCTCCAAATGCGAAGCATTCAGGCCGACCTCCTTCGCCAAATCGGTAAAGAACTTTCTATCTATAATCTTTCTTTCGTTCATTTCTGTATGTCCATTAAATTTCAATAAACCTGGCCGGATCAAATCCGTTCATCAGGTGTTCATCTTCAAAAACATATCCCATATGGTTACAGGCAATTCATTATTTTTCAAGTATCTGCTGTTCTCTTGGAACTCCATGTGCAGATCACTCATGTATTGTATCTTCATCTTACTGTTCTCCTTTCCTTGATTGTTCAATCTGTTTCCCTATGATTGCCTTTACCTGTGCAAAAGAGACCGGTGTGAAATCGTTGTTGTCCACTCCGACATCATATTGTGTCGGAAGAAGCATACTCAGTCGAGAAGCATCCTTTCCGGTATTGTTCCTTCGGGTATGCACGTGTCCGAAAAGCTGCCAGGTGTCATCGTATGAGCCGCCATAGCAGAGGAACGGACAGTGATTCAGATAAATCTTCTGTTTATCCACCTCGATATACATCTGCATCGTTATCTGCTCGAAGTATTTCGTGTAATTCTGCCTCAGGTTCTTGATGTCGTGGTTGCCGGAAATAAGGTATATTTTCCCGTTCAGCCTGTTCCGTACGTTTACCCATTCGGCAGAACCGCTCAGACAGAAATCGCCCAAGCGAAACACGATATCCTCCGGACCGACCACGCGGTTCCAGTTGGAAATAATCGTTTCATTCATGTGTGATACATCCTTGAAAGGCCTGTTGCAGAACCTGATGATATTGGTGTGGTTGAAGT
>NZ_CANUAR010000031.1:0-33821 GCF_947855755.1 uncultured Coprobacter sp. | reverse complement strand
AGCATCTGCCTTACAAGCAGAGGGTCGGCGGTTCGAATCCGTCAACGCCCACTCTTTCACAAAATCAATCACAATACGATTCTCGTTTCAGAGAACTCTTTCGAGGGCGTTTAGCTCAGCTGGTTCAGAGCATCTGCCTTACAAGCAGAGGGTCGGCGGTTCGAATCCGTCAACGCCCACTTTCTAAAGCGAAAGCATGTCAGATTCGGCATGCTTTCGCTTTTTTTGTGTTTGTCCGGAAATCAAAAAGATCGGTTAAGCTTTCGGATGTTAGGAGATTATTCATAAAAAGTCGGTTTTTCTAATTATGGATTGTCTATACAATAAGAGCCTGTTTTAATTTTACTCGGGTCAGGTTTTGAGAATTTCTTCCGGGTATGTTTTTCTGTTTTTATGAGGATGATAACGGGTTATCTGACGAGTGAAAATGGGGAAAGAGACCGGGAGAAAGCACAAAAATGACCTGATAATATTTTTTTGTCGGAAAATTTAGACAGACTCTAAATATTGTTAATGATTATTCTTTGAACTAAATCTGAATTATACATGAGAAGAGTTGTAATGGCGATTGGGTGTATTTTCTTGTCATCGTGTGTGTATATCAAAGCCGAAGAATGTTATGCAGAACAATCTCCTGTTGCAATCGCTTGCGATACGGTCGATTATGCTAAAGGTTTATCTGTCTGGTTCGATACTCCGAATGATCTTTCGGGGAAAGAAATTTGGACTGTGAGTAACGGGAACTCTAGCTCTAATCCTGATTCTGCGTGGGAACAGCGATCTTTTCCGATAGGGAATGGCAGTTTCGGAGGAAATATTTTGGGATCGGTTGAGACAGAACGTATAACACTGAATGAGAAATCTTTATGGAAAGGAGGACCTAATGTTCCTGGAGGTGCACAATATTATTGGGATGCCAATAAGGAGGGGTATAAAGTTCTGGATCAGATACGGCATTCTTTTATTCAGTTTTCAGAAATTAATTCCGTCGCTACGGAGTTGACTCGGAATAATTTTAATGGAAAATGCGGCTATGAACCGGATAGTGAGGAGTCTTTTCGTTTCGGGAGTTTTACTACTATGGGTGAGTTTCATATCGATACGGGAATAGCGGAGTCTGAAATATCCGATTATCGTCGGATACTCTCTCTTGATTCAGCCTTGGTGGTCGTACAGTTCAATGCAGGAGGAGCTTGTTTTTACCGTAAGTTTTTCAGCTCATATCCTGACAGTGTAATGATATATCGATTTGAATGTACAAGACCGGGGCGACAAAATCTGACTTTCCGGTATGTGGCGAATCCTCAGGCTACCGGATCGGTTGAAGCAGACGGAACTACCGGTATTATTTATAAAGGTCGTCTTGACGGTAACGGTATGCAGTTTGTCATACGGGTAAGAGCGGTAGCGGAAAGTGGTATGGTGACAGTGGAAAATGGTGCGATTAAGGTAATCGGGGCTGATAATGTAACATTCTATGTGGCGGGAGATACCGATTATAAAATGAATTATAACCCGGATTTCAACGATGACCGAGCTTATGTAGGAGTCGATCCCGTTATGACGACACAGAATAATCTTGATTTTGCATTGGCAAAAGGGTATGATGCGGTTTATAATGCCCATCGGGCAGATTACTCCGCTCTTTTTGATCGAGTGAAGATAGACTTGAATGAGGGTAAACATGTTTCAGATATTCCTACCGACATGCGGCTGTCGAATTATCGGAATGGTGTTTTGGATCATTATTTGGAAGAACTTTATTTTCAATTTGGTCGTTATTTGCTTATCGCATCTTCTCGTGTGGGTAATCTCCCGGCAAATCTACAAGGACTTTGGCATAATAATATAGAAGGTCCTTGGCGGGTAGATTATCATAATAATATTAATTTGCAGATGAACTATTGGCCGGCTTGTCCGGCTAATTTGAGCGAATGTCAAGAGCCGTTGATCGAGTATATTCGTACATTGGTAAAACCGGGAGAACGTACGGCAAAAGCTTATTATGGCCCGGATACTCGAGGCTGGACTACATCTGTTTCATCGAATATATTCGGGTTCACTTCTCCATTGAGCAGTCGGGACATGTCATGGAATTTCAGCTTTGTAGCTGGGCCTTGGCTGGCGACTCATGTATGGGAGTATTATGATTATACTCGGGATGAGAATTTTTTGCGAATTACGGGGTATGAGCTGATTAAAGGCAGTGCAGAATTTGCAGTGGACCATTTATGGCATAAACCTGACGGGAGTTATGTTGCAGCGCCATCAACGTCTCCTGAACATGGACCTGTCGATCAGGGTGCTACTTTTGCTCATGCTGTTGTGAGAGAGATTCTTTTGGATGCTATCGAGGCGAGTAAGATTCTTGATGTCGATGCTTCGGAGAGAAAAGAGTGGCAAGAGGTTCTTGACAAACTGATGCCTTATAAGATCGGTCGTTACGGACAACTGATGGAGTGGTCTGCAGATATAGATGACCCTAAGGATAAGCACCGTCATGTAAATCATCTGTTCGGGCTGCATCCGGGACACACTATTTCTCCGATTACGACTCCGGAGCTTTCTGCAGCATCGAGAATCGTATTGGAAAAACGAGGTGACGGTGCTACTGGCTGGAGTATGGGATGGAAGTTAAATCAATGGGCTCGTCTGCATGACGGTAACCATGCATATCTTTTATTTCAGAATCTTTTGAAAAACGGTACGGCCGATAATTTGTGGGATATGCATCCGCCTTTTCAGATCGATGGCAATTTCGGAGGTACTGCCGGAATAATAGAGATGTTGATACAGAGTCACATGGGATTTATTCATTTGTTGCCGGCACTTCCGGATAAATGGGCTTTTGGGGGTGTCAGAGGGTTATGTGCAAGAGGAAATTTTGAAGTTGATATTAATTGGGAAAGAGGAGAGCTTGTTAAGGCTGTTATTCGGTCAGGATCAGGGGGAATATGTAGCATTCGTTATAAAGATTCTACGGTGAATTTCGATACAAAAGCAGGTAAAAGTTATTCTTTAATTTATGATAATTCGTTATTCCGAATTTTGGAAAATTAGAAGTAAAAAACATTTCTGTAATTTCTCTTTTAAATTGGTTTATAGGTAGTTATTTCTATCCTGTTATAAAGATGTTTAAGTTTTTTTGGTAATAATTTTTTGACTTTGTCATTGTATTGTAATATCTATTTTGTCTTTTTGCATTATTTTAGTATGATGTAATAAAAGACCGAAAATATGAGATACATAGAAAAAGAGCTGGAAAATTTGAAAGATGAAGTCCTTGAAATGTGGACTTTGGTTTATTCGCAGTTGAATCGGGCAGGAGAGGCATTGTTATCTTTAGATAAAGACCTTGCACGAGAGGTGATTTATCGGGAAAAAAGAGTGAATGCTTTTGAGTTGAAAATAGATAGCGATTGCGAGGATATTATCGGTTTGTATACTCCTGTTGCTGTGGATTTACGGTTTGTGTTGGCGATGCTTAAAATCAATACTAATCTGGAACGTATTGCGGATTTTTGTGAAGGAATGTCCCGGTTTGTTATCGATTATCCGCAGATCAGCGTAGATGCAGAATTATTGGATAAGACTAATTTGCGTGAGATGCTGGATACGATTAAGAAAATGATGGAAAAAGGGAAAGAAGCTCTTACGGAGGAGTCTTCTTCTATCGCTGTAGGTATTTTCGATATGGATAACAGGGTCGATGAAATTAATCGCCAAGCTACTCATATTGTTGCTCGCTATATACAAGATCGGCCTGATCGGGCAGATGAATGTCTTCATCTGATCGGAATTATTCGGAAAATGGAGCGTATAGGCGATCATTGTAATAACATGGCGGAAGAGATAATTTTTTATCTGGATGCTAAAGTTTTAAAGCATTCGACTAAGAAATAGGATATACGTTTGATATAGAAATACGGATGATCATTCAAAAGATTGGTCACCCGTATTTTTTATATTTTATCTTTTATTTATAGGAGTATTCCAGTTTATTTTCAGAGAACAATACATGATGATTGCCAGTATAATGAATAGTCCGATGCTTCCGACCAATAATGCATATATTTCCATTTGGATGAGGATGAATATATAAGTATATAATAATAGCAACATTCCTCCTATTGTTATTGCTGTTTTTTTGATTTTTAATATCCCGCTTAGGTAGAATGTGAGCAACCCGATTGTCATTGTTGTCGCTATTACATAGGAAAGAGTAAAATTAAGATGTTCGGAGATAGATACCAAAAGAGTGTAAAACAGGCATAATGCCAGTCCGATTAACAGGTATTGGAAGGGATTGATATTCTTTTTGTGTAAAACTTCAACAAAAAAGCAGATTACGAAAGTAAGGATAATGATTAGAAATGCATATTTTATAGAACGGATCGATTTTTGATATTGATCGACGGGCAAGAGAAGATTTACTCCGAAAGTCGAATCATTTAAGTCTATACTCCAATTTTCTCCGGTGAAAACTTGCGGATAGTTACGGTTCAGATTCAGTATCTTCCAAGTTGCTGAAAAACCGTTTTCGGCAACTTCTCTGTTTTCAGGAAGAAATGCTCCGGTAAAACTGGGTGTCGAGCAGTTTGATTTCAGGGAGACGAGCGTTGTTTTTCCTAATGGGGTGAACATTGCCGATTCAGAACCTTTTATCCGTAGGTTTATGCCGAACGGTATTTCTTCTTCCATGTTTGATAATGATATGGGACAAGATACTCCTGAAAGGATAAGAGGATTATTTACTCCGGGATTGAAAGATAAAATTTCGTCTTTCCACTTTCCTTCTACTTGTTCGGTAATTCCGTGCAAGTCTGAGATTCCTATCGTCAGTTTGGCTTCATTTAAAAGAAGTTGCTGACCGGTGATGTTTTTTTGTTGTAAATCCGTAAAATCGAATGAGCCTGAGAGTTTGATAGACGAGCGATAAACAACGATGTCATATAATCCCCGTTTGAGATTTTCTGTCTCTATATTTCCTGAAATTTGCAGTTTTTCAGGAAGGATATATAAATACCGGATGTCTGTTTGTCGCATTTTATTTTCCTGTTCGATGTATTCTTTGTAGGGTATTACCAATATCGGACCGGTGATATTTTGGGGTTTACTCCATTTTTGCTGTACTTCTGCGGATGCTTCATTTGCAGTTTTATTTCTTTCCATGATCATATTTTGTACCATTGTAATCGGTATGATCAAGACAATAATCAATAGGGCGATTAGAATAATCTTGATTGTCAGCGCATTGTTTTTGTTGTTTCCTTTTTTTGCTTCTTCTTGAATCGGAGTTAATTCGGTCTGTTCCATAATCGAATATTTTAGTTGATAATTAAAAGTACTTTGAATTTCAAAGTATATGAATAAAAAAATTATAGGTTTTGACTTTTTAGAAAATTTTCTAGAGCCCGAATGTGGGAGATAAAAGCTTCCCGTCCTTCGGTAGTAATGGAAAATCGGGTATTGGGTTTGCGCCCTATGAATTGTTTATTGCTTTTTATGTAGCCGAGTTCTTCTAAATTTCGGGTATGACTAGCCAAATTACCATCAGTTAGATCAAGTAAATTTTTGATGGTGGTAAAATCGGTAGAGTCATTTACCATTAAAATAGACATAATCCCTAATCGGACTTTGCTTTCAAAGGCTTTATTGATATGTTCGAGATTAGGCTTCATTATTTTTTCGGTCATATTTCAGGTAGAAAAAGATTCCATAGATGATATGAAATAGTCCGAATCCAACGGTCCAGAAAAGCAATCCGTATCCGGGAACAAAGCTGTCGATCAAACCTAATGTTAATTCTGCGTATCCCAGATAACGGGTATTTGAATAGGTATATTTCGAACCATTGATTAAAGCTATACCATAAAATATTAACATGATGGAAGAAGTGAGACCGTAATGTTGCTGTAACAGTAAAGAAGTACAAAGAATTCCTCCTGCTAATAACGGGACGAAAAAGTTGATTAACAAACGAATGGATATTTGGTCTAACCGTAGCTTGTGGCCATTCTTTTTGGCTTTTATCCAAGAGAAATAAAATGCAGTTATCAATGATATCGACAATAGTATCAATGCCAGAATAACAATGATTTGTAATCGATATGGCGTATTGATGTTTAGGGTCATGATTTTACTCGTCGAGTCGAGTATATAGTAGGCGATATAAGCTCCGATAAAGGCATATATACCGACAAATATCGCAGAAGAACCGCTTAATGAGAGAAATTTGGAAGACTTCTCCATCAGTTCTTTTATTTCGCTTAATGTGCTTATTACTTCTTTATTTTCCATTTTTATTTTTGATAATAAAGTACTTTGTTTTGCAAAGTTGAATAAAAAAATTGTAAAAACAAATTTTTACGTATTTTTTTATCTGAGAAAAGAACCGGAGAAGTTTGTATCGTATGGAATCTTTTTGTTATTCTGCAAAATAAAAAGACTGTCCGGAATTCCGGAACAGTCTTTACTTGTCATTGCAAAAAGAGCCAGATCATTTTTCTGTTTTGCTGTTAGCCGATAAAGTTCATATATCGGTTACAGTGTTTTTGAAGCGAAAGTTTAGTAGCCTGATTATGAAAGTTAATTACTATCAAGCAAAAACGAGATGATACGAGTCTCTTTTGTTCACAAAATCATGTTATTCCGACGGATATAACGATCAAGTTATAAAGATATGAAAAAAGATGCAAGAATAACAACAACTTTCTGTATTTTGATGTTCTGGTGCAACTTTTTGTTAATTTTTACAACTTGTATCGATACATTTGAGAGACGATTTGCTGGTATTGGTTTTCTAATTGTAAATAATTCTGCATACTCTCATACACTTGATTTGCTTCGATGAAATATTCTATCATCGAGAGTTGACCGTTTTCAAGGGCTTTGTTAAGTAAAGAGAGTGTTTTTTGTGATTGTAACAGTTTGTTGTATTCTTGCATAGAAATTTTTAAGTTGACCGCCTGATCATAGAGCTGTCGTAAAGTTGAAAGACTTTGTAAGCGGGTATTTTCTATTTGCATTTGAGTATATCCGCTTAAGGCTTTAGCCTGTTTTATTTTGTTCCGGTTCTCAAATAGCGGAATAGAAATACCGAATGATATGCCGTTATACTTATCTGTAGGTTCCATTTCCCGGATATAACCGATCTCGAATTTGGGGAACCATAGGGATTTGCTTAGTGAAATATTTTTTCGAGCTACTTTCAGTTCGTTTTCGAGTGAACGTAGTTCCGGGTCGGAGGCTATGGCTTCTTGACTGTAGATTTCAAAACTTTCCGGGAAATCCACAGGAGAATAATCGGTCAGATTTTCTTCGATCGGTAAATTCCCATTTAAAGCTTGTAATTCTTTAAGTTTGTTATTTTTATCGGTTTCGATCAACCGCATTTGTGTTTTTATATTATAAAGCTCTAATTCTATTTTGTTGGTTTCAAGTATGTTCGCATCTCCGTTCGATAACCGTTTCTGATATAGAGAAGAGAGTTTTTGTACATTTTTAAGCCGCAGGTCCAGCAATTTTTGTTGTTGGAAAAGAGAGATTAGATCCAGACAAATTGTTTTTGCATTAAGCAGTACTTGTTGACGGATGATTTGTTTTTGTTGATCATATAAATTTGATTTTAGATCATACAGTTGGTTTTTATAAACGTATACCGATGGAAAATCAAAGCTTTGAGATACGGATAATTCGCCGGTTTTTCCGATCGATGCCGGTTTTCCCCATTTCCGTTCGTACGATACATTCGGGTCGGGCAGGGTATTTTCTGTTGCTGCTTCCAGTTTTTTAGAAAGGGTTAATTGTTCACTGGCTTGTAATTCTTTATTGTTTTTTTCGATAGCCCTGAGTATCGATTCGATACTGTTCTGTGCCGTTAAATTTCCGGCACAGAACAACATAAAGGCAATTATATGGAATTTCATAAGTCGCTTTTTTTATGGTTCATAATCTGATAAACAATGGGAACGATAAATGCGTTCAATAAGGTGGAACTTAATAATCCGCCTAAAATTACCTTTGCCATCGGGCTTTGTATTTCATTTCCCGGTAGATCTCCACCTATTGCTAACGGAATGAGAGCAAGAGCAGAAGATAAGGCTGTCATTAAGATCGGATTGAGACGGTCTAATGATCCGTGTATAATGGTATCTCTCAGATTATAACCTTCGCTTTGGAGATGGTTATAGTGCGATACCAGCAGCATTCCGTTGCGAGTAGCAATACCGAATAGCGAGATGAATCCGATAATTGCAGGAATGCTTATTTCTCCGGATGTGAGTTTCAGCATGATTACTCCGCCAATTAGTGCTAAAGGGAGATTTAGTAAAATAATACCCGATTGTTTTGCATTTCTGAATTCGTGATAGAGTAATAGAAATATTACCAGTATCGAAATCATTGAGGTTAGTAATAACGTTCGGGATGCAGCCTGTTCGCTTTCGAACTGACCACCGTACTCTATATGATAGTCTTCGGGTAGTTTTATTGTTGAGTTTATTTTTTCTTGTATATCTTTTACGACCCCGTGCAAATCCCGGTCGGCTACATTTGCTGAAATTACGATCTTTCGTTTGACATTTTCCCGATTTATCGTATTCGGACCGGATGATGAAGTGATGTCCGCTACATAAGACAACGGAATTTTTGTCCCATTTGCATCGATCATCAGGTTTGCTATTTTTTCGGTTTTATCTCGTTCATCATCCCGGACTTTTACCGTAAGGTCGAATGAACGGCCGTTTTCATATACTTGAGATACAACTTCCCCTGCTAATGCGATATCGATAAATTCGGCAAATTCGGGCAATGTGATGCCGTATTTGGCAAGCATGTTGCGTTTTGGATTGATTTTGAGCTGTGGACGTTCGATTTGTTGTTCTACGTTCAGGTCAACGATTCCTTCGACATCCTTTATCGCAGCTTTTATTTGGTTTCCCAAAGAAAACATTTTGTTCAGATCATCACCGAATAGTTTGATTGCAATTTTTGCTTGTGTTCCGGATAACATGGCATCGATACGGTGAGATATCGGTTGCCCTATTTCTATATTTACTCCGGGTAAACTACCCAATTTCTCTCGGATGTCGGCAATCATTTCTTCATGAGAACGTTCTCCGTGTTCATAAGGAGCTTCTATTTCAGAGACATTTACCCCTAAGGCATGTTCGTCCAGCTCTGCACGTCCGGTTTTTCGGGCTACAGTTTTGATTTCGGGGACAGAAAGCAGCAATTGTTCTGCTCTTTGTCCGATTCGATCCGATTCTTCCAAAGAAATTCCCGGTAACGTACTGATATTTATGGTAAACGAGCCTTCATTGAACGGAGGCAGAAAGCTTCGTCCTAAAGTGAAAAATAGTGCCAGAGAAACGATGAATAATCCGATAGTCGATCCTAAAACCGCTTTTTTGTGGTGTAAAGTCCACACTAATGCACGTTCATATACCCGTTTCAGATTTCGAGCGACCCACGGTTCTCGGGAGAGTTTTTTATCATTTTTCTTGTTGGTCAGCAGGTAGCTGCAGAGTACCGGAGTCAAGGTGAGGGCTACTACCGTAGAGGCGAACAGGGCAATAATAAATGAAATGCCGAGAGGCATTAACATACGCCCCTCCATTCCGCTTAAAAAGAACAAGGGAACAAAGCTGACGATAATGATGAGTGTTGAGTTGAGTATCGGCATGCGTACTTCTTTAGATGCTTCGAAAATCACATCTATCGGACGCTTGCGTTCGCTTTCCGGTAGCAGGCGGTTTTCTCGTAATCGTTTATATACATTTTCTACATCGACTATCGCATCATCGACCAGAGAGCCGATTGCGATTGCCATACCACCCAGACTCATCGTATTGATGGTGAGCCCCATAAAATGAAGGGTCAATATCGATACTAATAGAGAAAGGGGTAAAGCGACTAACGATATAACGGTAGTTCTTAAATTCATCAAGAAGAAGAACAGGACGATTATAACGAAAATAGAGCCTTCGAAAAGCGATTTCTGTATATTATCGATCGAATTGTCGATGAAACGGGATTGCCGGAATACATCGGTAGAGATGTGAATGTCTGAAGGCAGATTTTTTTGCAATTCCGCAACGGACTGATCCAGTTTTTCAGTTAGCTCGAGCGTACTGGTATTCGGTTGTTTGGTAACCGTGACCAATACGGCAGGTTTACCTTTCTCCGAAGCTGTACCGAGTTTGGGCGCTTTGTTTCCGATTCGGATGTCTGCAATGTCTTCAAGTAGAACCGGAATTCCATTTACCGTCTTTACTACTGCTTTAGACAGCTCATCTATCTGATTTGTCGAAACTACGCCTCTGACGATATATTCGTTACTGAATTCGTATAATATACCACCGTTTGCATTTTGATTCATGTTCCGGGTCGTGTTCATGACCTCGTTCAGTCCTATGCCGTAATGCTTCATGCGGGCCGGGTCGAGCAATATCTGGTATTCTTTGATTTCACCTCCGATAACCGTTACTTGGGCGACACCACCAGTGGAGAGAAGTCTCGGTCTGATTACCCAGTCGGCCAGAGTCCGCAGATCTTGTAAAGATGTAGAGTCGGATGTGATGCCGAGTATCATGACTTCTCCCAATATAGAGGATTGAGGTCCGAGAGTGGGAGTTCCTACGTTCGCCGGTAAACTTTCACTCATTACTGCCAATTTTTCGGAAGTAATCTGGCGAGCTCGATATATGTCCGTACCCCAGTTGAATTCTACCCATACGACAGAGAACCCTGTCGTGGAGGAGGAGCGCACGCGGCGTACGTCTGTAGCCCCGTTAACAGCCGTTTCTACCGGAAATGTAACGAGGCGTTCTACTTCTTCAGGAGCCATGCCCGGAGCTTCGGTCATAATTACGACCGTAGGGGCATTCAGGTCGGGAAATACATCCACTTCCATTTTCATGGCAGTATAACTACCGATAAAAAATAAAAGTATAGCTGCAAAAAGTATTAATAACCTGTTATGCAGTGAGTAACTGATAATTTTATTTAGCATAATCTGTTCCTCCTGTTAATGGCTGTGAGAATGACCTTCGGGAATAATGCCGCTGTTTGCCGCAAGTTTTACTTGATAAGCACCTTTGGTTACGACGCGGTCTCCGGGTTTTATTCCTGAGAGGATTTGCACTTCTTCTCCATTGTTGACTCCGAGAGTAACTTCTTGTTTTTTGTAACCTTCTTTGTCGAGCTGGAGGTATACGAAATAACTTCCTTGTTCTTCGGTGAGGGCTGTTACGGGAACAGCTATTACGTTATTTATATTTCCGGATAAAAGGAACACATCGACATAAGATCCGGGGATAATATCGCCTTTGTTGTCGAATTCGAATATGACCGGAAGATAGAAAGAGCCGTTGTCGGAAGAACGTCCGTATGATTTTAATTTCCCATTGAGGTTTTCTAATGTATAGACTTTGTTATTATACGGAGTTTTAAAGTGGGCGGAGGTCAATGTCGGAAGATATTGATAGTATCGTTCTGAAACTTCGGCCTTTAACATTAACCGGCGGTTTTGTGAAATGTTTAACAGAGGTTGTCCGATTTCAACATAATCACCGTCATTAACCAGCCTACTTTTGATGAATCCCTTCATCGGAGATGCAATTGCAATGCCGTTGTTCTCCTGATGTCCGGCTGTGGCTTTCCAAGCTACACGAGCAGTTTCATAACTGCTTAATGCTTGATTGTATTCTTTTTCGGAAATGATTTTGTCTCGATAAAGGATTGCTGCGCGTTCATATTCTTTTTGAGCGGTGCGATAAGTTATTTCAGCTTTTTCCGTCGGATCTCCATCCTGTATGTTTTTAGCTGAAATAGAAAGCAATATTGTTCCTTTATCTATGGCAGATCCTTCGGTAAGGGATGCTTTTCCGAAGGAAACTATCCCTGAAGTGGTCGCTGCGACTGTCATGTCATCTCCTTGTGCAGCAAGAATTTGTCCAGATGTTTTAATGACATCCCGAAATGTTTTAGGTTGTATTTCCGATATGATTATACCTGCTGCTTGAGCTTTTTCTTCAGTAAAAATTATTTCGTCTTCGTGTTCTCGATCTGTAACGTCGGTTTCTTTTTGCTGATGTTCGTGATCTGTGTCTTTGTGGGTATTGTTATTGCACCCGGCAAAAAAATAAGCCGAGATAATAATACATATTATAATCTGTTTCATTGAAAATTCGTTTTTAATCTGATAATATTTCGTGACGAATTGTTTGTCGTCAACGTGCGGTAATAAGAATTCGGCAAATATTGAAAATTGCCACTTTGTCTATATCAGATTAAATGAGGCGGAGCTCGTAATCCCGAAGAAAGTCCTTTGTATTCGGAAATGCAAGAGTCTTTATAAGGGATAAGAAGTGTCGTATGTCCGGTTTCGTTCGGTCTGAGATCGAACGTGATGAGTGCTGCAGGAAGTGCAATAAAAATATTTGACAGGAGGTCGGGATTTCCGACAGAAGTCCGGTAGGCAGTAAAACGTGCAAGACAGTCTGTTTCACAATCGGGTCGGTGTGTAATATCCCTGTTTTGCCCGTCTTCGGGAATTTCGGATAATTGCAAACATATTCTACCGTCGATATGGTGGTGATGAGGCACAATTGTAACGAGCAACATGCAGCATGCCGCTAACCAAAGAAAAGGTAGAAGTACTTTTTTTTTCATTAAAATAGTTCCTGTGCAATTGCTCTTCGTGTACAAAGGTAGTAACAAAAGCTCGGATTAGGAAAACGGATATTCGTGTTTTTTTATTTTTAACAGGATTGTTTAATTCACTAAGGTCAAAAAAGTTCGCTCGTATTCGTATCTATATTTCTTGTGATTAAAGTAGCTTATAATTAAATGTTTATTTTGTTACGAGATGCAGAAATTCGTTATCTGAAAATTTTTTATGGTAAGAAAAACACTAATTTAAAGTTTATATTTGAAAATAATCCTATATAAGCTTGCTGACAAAAAAACCGCATAATTTTTTTCTTTGAAAATAATGTACTACATTTGACCCACAAAAGTTGCTTTAATAGCGGTATTCTTTGGAAAATTTGGAAAAATGCCATGTAAAACAATATCCTGCCTGAGGTTCCGTTGTTTTATAAATAGGTGTTGTTTCGAGGCTGCCGATATTGCAAATATGAAAAAACGGTTTTTTATTGCGGAATTTGAAGAACACGGAAAATTAAAAGCTCTTTAAATAGCGTTATAGGAACTCAAAATAATAAAGAAAATAAATTATCAAACTATTTTAATTTAACAGTCAACCACTTAGAATTTTTTTATTATGGAAACTAAAAAAACTGAAACTAAAGCTAAAGCTAAAAAGAAAACATTTCGTGGCATTGAGTCTGCATTTCTTGTGATTGTAGCATGCTTTATTATTGCTTTGTGTATTTTCCATTTCATTTTGGGAAATCCTGCAAACTTTATGGATAATGATCCTACGGGACACCCTCTGCCTGGAAATATGTTGGGTACTATCTATAAAGGAGGTGTAATTGTACCTGTTCTTCAAACTTTGTTACTTACCGTATTGGTATTAAGTGTTGAACGTGCATTTGCTCTTATGAAAGCTAAAGGTAAAGGAAGCACGACTAAATTTGTTGAAAACATTAAAGCTGCTTTGGCAGACGGTGATATTCAAAAAGCTCAAGCTATTTGCGATAAACAACAAGGTTCTGTAGCAAGTGTTGTTACTTCAGTATTGAAAAAATATGCTGAAATGGAAGCTAATGATACTTTGACTAAAGAACAAAAACTTACTTATATCCAAAAAGAAGTTGAAGAAGCTACCGCTCTTGAATTGCCGACATTGGAACAAAATCTTTCGGTTGTGGCTACAATGACAACACTGGGTACGTTGACCGGACTTCTCGGAACTGTGTTAGGTATGATCAAGGCGTTCGCCGCTTTGGCAAATGCTGGTGCTCCCGACTCAATCGCTCTGTCAACCGGTATTTCCGAAGCACTTGTAAATACTGCTTTCGGTATCGGTACTGGTGCGTTAGCCGTTATTTCATATAATTTCTTTACCAGCAAAATCGATAAGATTACCTATGCTATTGATGAAGTAGGTTTTTCTATCGTACAAACTTATGCAGCAACTCACAAATAATTAAAGACCTGTTGAGATTATGCCAAAAATAAAAGTAAAAAGGAAAAGCACGTTCATCGACATGACGGCGATGAGTGACGTGACTGTACTTTTGCTTACGTTTTTCATGTTGACTTCTACTTTCGTACAGAAAGAACCCGTACAAGTAGCGACTCCGGCATCTGTTTCGGAAATTAAGATACCCGAAACAAATATATTGCAGATTCTGGTAGATCCGAAAGGTAAAATCTTTATGAGTCTGGATAATCAGGATAATCGGGTTGATGTATTGCAAAATGTAGGCAGAGAATATGGTATTGAGTTTACTCCTGAAGAGATCAATAAATTTAAACTGATGAATTCTTTCGGAGTTCCTCTTGCCCAGATGAAGTCTTTTTTAGCACTTCCGACGGACAGGCAGGACGCTATCTTGAAAGATTACGGGATTCCCATCGACACGACGGCCAATCCTTCTAACGAGTTTAAAGCTTGGGTTAAAACAGCCAGGAATGTAAACGGAGATTTGAGAATTGCAATTAAGGCGGACAGAACGACTCCTTATTCCAGAATAAAAGAAATTATGTCTTCTTTACAGGATATTAGGGAGAATCGTTATAATCTGATTACTACGCTTAAGAGTATTCCCGCAGATAATTAATAACAGTCATAAAGGAAAAATATTATGGCAGAAGTACAACAAAAAGATAACGGGGGAGGCAAAGGTAAGCAGAAGAAGATGACGATCCGCGTGGACTTCACTCCTATGGTGGATATGAACATGCTTTTGATCACATTTTTCATGCTTTGTACATCATTGAGTAAGCCGCAGACGATGGAAATCAGTATGCCTTCCAATGATAAGTCTATTACGGAAGAAGATCAGACGAAAGTTAAAGCATCTCGTGCTATTACGTTGATTTTGGGAGGAGATGACCGAGTATTTTATTATACCGGTGAGCCTAATTATGAGGATTACACCTCGTTAAAAGAAACTACGTATGAAGCCGATGGTTTGAGAGCTATGTTGATGGGACGTAATGCAGATATCGTTGCCAAAATAAAAGCTCTGAAAGCTGAAAAGTTGGAAAAGAAATTTTCAGATGAAGAGTATAATGAACGGGCGATGAAGATCAAGGATGTAAATACTGCTCCCGTAGTAATGATAAAGGCAACAGATGATGCGACTTATGAGAATCTTGTAGATGCTCTTGATGAGATGCAGATTTGTAGCATCAGTAAGTATGCGATTGTTGATATAACCGAAGGTGATGAGTTTTTGTTGGATAACCTTGAACAGAAAGGAAAACTGACGGAAAATATCGATCGGGATCAAATTAAGAAAACTAATTAGTACTCATTTAAAAAAGAAGAAAAATGGCAAAAATAGATTTAACTTCGAAAGAATGGTGCGATTTGGTTTTTGAAGGACGTAATAAGAGCTATGGAGCATACGACTTGCGTATGACTTCTTCGAAACGACATAATGTTGCAATGCTTATTATATTGATTGTAGCAGTTGTGGGTTTTTCGCTCCCTTCTTTGATTCGTATTATGACTCCTGAAAAAGTAGAAGATTTTACGGTTACAGAAGTAACACAGTTGTCGGATCTTCCTAAGGCAGAAGTCAAGAAAAACGAAGAATTGAAGCCGATGGCTCCGACGACTCCTCCTCCTCCTTTGAAGAGCTCTATCAAATTTACGGCTCCGGTCATAAAAGATGATAGTGAGGTTTCCGATGAAGAAGATATCAAATCGCAGGATGAATTGGCTGCTAATAATAAGATCGCTATTTCTATCGCCGATGTAAAAGGTAATGATGAGATCAACGGACAGGACATTGCGGATTTCAAGGAATTCGTTCAGCCTGAAGCTCCGGTAGAGGAAGAAAAGCCGTATCAGGCTGTAGAACAGATGCCTCAGTTCCCTGGTGGTGAAGCAGCATTGCTGAAGTTTATCAATGAAAAGATCAAATATCCTATTCCTGCACAGGAAGCGGGTATTCAGGGACGTGTAGTAGTACGTTTCGTAGTTTCAAAAACCGGTGAAATCAAGGATGTGACGGTTTTGAGAAGCGTCGAATCCTCTTTGGATAAAGAAGCAGTGCGAGTTATCCAAATGATGCCTAAATGGATTCCGGGGAAACAGAACGGTAATAATGTTGCTGTTTATTTTACAGTTCCTGTAGTATTTAAACTTATGCAGTAAGATTGTTGTTATTATATTAACAATATCACCTAAAATACTCCGCACCTCTATGTCTCCAGATGTAGGGCTGCGGGTATTTTAGATTAAATACCTATAGTTATGGAAACAGAAAATGATCTTCAAAAGCCACAGAAACCCACAAAAAAAATTAATATGGGTTATATTTTCGGGATATTTATGATCTTGATTTACTTCGGAATGGCTTATCTTTTAATCTTCACACCTCTTTTTGAAAACACTTTTTCAGAAATATTTCGGTATAGTATAGGAATTGTTTTCGCAATATATGGTATCTTTAGGGCCTATAGACAAATTAGAAACCAGAGGTATAGTTAGGAGATTTTATAATGAAAATAAAAAGATCGTTTTGTTTTTCAGTTTGTGCGGTATTTATCCTTGCTGGGATTTTTGCAGCATGTAACTCCCCTAAGAAAAAAGGGATTGCCGAAACCCCTACGTCAGGACTTATTAAAATAAGTGCAGACCAAACCTTTGAGCCGATTATGGAGCAGGAGATAGATGTTTTTGAAGGACTATATCCTAAAGCTAATATAATACCGGTTTATGCCGATGAGGTGGATGTTATAACCTCTCTCTTGCAAGATAGCGTGAGATTGGCAGTTACGACGCGGAGGCTTTCTCCGAAAGAAGTAGAAACTTTGAATGCTCGGAAACTTTATCCGAAAGAAGTAAAAATCGCTACGGACGGAGTCGCCCTTATCGTAAATAAAGCAAATCCGGATACGTTGATTACTATGGACCAGCTTCGACGGATTCTTACGGGAGAGGTTACGGAATGGAGTCAGGTTTATCCTGAATCTAAATTAGGTAAATTACAGCTTGTATTCGATAATCCGAATTCGAGTACGGTGCGTTTTGCAATAGATTCTATTTGTGCAGGAAAGCCTTTGTCGAAGAATCTGAATGCTCAGGATAGTAATGAAAATGTGATTGATTATGTTTCGGAAGTTCCTAATGCTATCGGTGTAATCGGAGCTAGTTGGATCGGAAATAAAAATGATTCGACGCGTCTTTCTTTCTCAGATAAAATTACAGTGATGGGTATCAGCCGAGATGATGTGGCTTATCCGTCGAACAGTTATCAGCCTTATCAAGCTTATTTGGCAATGGGATTATATCCATTGACCAGAGATGTTTATATAATAACTACCGATCCCAAAAGCGGTTTGCCAAGTGGGTTTACTACATTTGTCGGATCGGATAAAGGTCAGCGGATTATTTTGAAGACCGGGATTGTTCCGGCGACACAAGCAATCCGTATCGTAAATGTGAGAGAAAATTTATAATAATAATATAATAGAAAACTATAGAAATTATGCGAACTAAGTCAATGTTACTTGCTTCTTTCCTTTTTGTTGGAGGGGTGGTGAGTTCTGCTTTTGCAGAATCGTACACGGATGGTATCGAATATTTTAAATCAGGACAACCCGATCGGGCGAAGATAATCTTGGATAAAACATTGAATGACCCATCTACTAAAAAGGCCGAGGCATATTTTTATTTAGGGGAGATTTATTCGGGAATGAATAAACCAGATTCTGCCGGTATGTATTATGAAATGGGTTTGCAGGCAGATCCTCTTTATCCTTATAATTCGATCGGTAAAGGGAAATTGATGTTGAAAAACAATAAAAAAGAGGCTGAAGCTCTTTTCAAGGCGGCAATTAAATCGGACAAAAAAAATCCGGAGATTTATCTTGCCGTTTCAAAAGCATATTATGAAAATGTAATGCCTGAATATCAGAAATATTTAGATAAGGCTTTGGATGCTGATAAAGAGTATGCTCCTATTTATGTATTCGAAGGAGATATTTTAGTCAAAGATGGGAAATATGGTGAAGCGTGCGGTTTTTATGAAATGGCACAAAACTTCGATGAAAACTGTCTGGAAGCTTATGTGAAATATTCGAATATTTATTTCCCTATTAATGCGAGTCTTGCTATTGCCAAATTGGAGGATCTGTTAAAACTGAAACCTAATTCTGCTATTGCACAACGCGAATTGGCCGAAGCATATTTTAAGGATAGCAAATATAATCAAGCAGTAGAAGCTTATGCACGTTATATGGCTAATCCCAATCATTTTGAAAGCGATCAGTCGCGTTATGCAGCACTGCTTTTCTTTGATAAGAAATATCAAGAATCTCTGGATCTTGTAGATAAAATGATTGTAAAAAATCCGAATGATTTTATCTTGAAACGTTTGGCGATGTATGATAATTATGAGTTGAAGAATTATGATAAGGCTCTTACTGCAGCGGAGACATTTATGAATACTCCGGGAAATCCTCAATTCAATACACAAGATTATATTATTTATGCGAATATATTGATTGAAAACAAATTGGCGGATAAAGCCGTACCGGTATTGGAAAAAGCGATTTCTCTTGATCAAGAAAAGGTCGAACTTTATAAGGAATTGAGCGAAGCTTATCGTGCTGCCGGAGATATGCTAAAAAGTGCTGATGCATATAATGAATATATGAAACGTAATCAGGATGTGAGCCTGACAGATTATTTCTTCTTAGGTACGATTTATTATCGTGCCGCTTCTGCCGAAGCACCGGCTGCCGAAGCAACTCCAGAGGAAAAGGCTGCAAAACTTGCTATTCAAAAACCGATATATCAAAAGGCCGATAGCTTGTTTGCTATTGTAATAGAGAGAGCTCCTGAAGATTATCGTGGATATTTATGGAGAGCCCGTACAAATTCCGGTCTTGATCCCGAAACGACAGAAGGATTGGCAAAGCCATATTACGAAGCTCTATTGACTGTTCTTGAAAAGGCTCAGAATCCGAATAAGGCTGCGTTACTGGAGGCTTATAAATATATCGGTTTCTATAATTATCAAAAAGAGTATGCTGCAGGAAAGAATGTTTATCCTGAAACCCGCAAATGGTGGAGTAAGATGTTGACTGTCGATCCTAATAATGAGATCAAAGCTCTTTTGGATCAGCTACCTCAATAAAGAATCATTTTCTTTCGGAGTAGTTCCGATAATTAAATATTTAAAAACTCCCGACAGATATTTGTCTGTCGGGAGTTTTTAAATATTTATACCCGTTACGGGCAAAATGATTTCTCCGAAACCGATCATTGCATTAAATAGAGAAATGTGTTTGTATTTACTAATATCATCGATCGAAATACGAGCTTCTTGTATTGTGCCTTGCCTTAGTAGATACTCTCTTTGAGTTCCTTTTAGTAAAGGATTTTCCGGAGTTTCCCATCTGTTCCCGTCCGAAAAAGCCACGTTGCAAATAGAAGTATCGGTAATCAGATCGTTTTTGACGATTAGAATGTCATCGTATTTTTGTCTGGATGCAAATAATCGGTTTATTGTTTCCCTATTCGTTGTTTTCCATGAATATTCGATAGTATTATTTTTTACCAGTTTCAAAGACGATACAGGACGTACTTGATAAGGAATATATTCTATGGATACTATTTCTTTATTATAGACAATACGGCATTTGGTCAATTCTTTATAGGGAGAAGGGTCAATCATATTGTCGATATTTATTTCGGATGTTTTCCCGAAAAAGTGTAGTCGAGTAGAATTTAATCTTTGATTGTGTAGATCGATATTGAACGCTTTACCGTCAATAATTCGTATGGTTTCAGTGAATAGGGACATATACTTTTTGTTTCATTTCATTATATTCTTTAATCACATCGCTTTGTGCGGTTATGCCTCCTCCGCTTTTAAAAATCTTTTTATTTCCTTGTTGTTCTATAAATCTTATCATAACGGCACTTTCTAATGTCGATTTATTGCAATATCCCATGATCCCGGTGTAAAATCCTCGATTATAAGTTTCGGCAGACCGGATAATTTTCATGGTGGCCTTTTTAGGTGCACCTGTAATTGAGCCGGCGGGGAGAAGATTGTAAAGAATGTCTCCGACTTTTTCAGGGAAGACGAGCTTGAGCTTTCCTCGTATTTCGGAACTGACTTGTAAAAGTTCTCCTTTATTGGTTATAATTTTGTCTATATACCGATATCGGGGTACGTGTACATTATTGGCTATTTTGCTCAAATCATTTCGTATGAGATCTACGATCGTTGCATGTTCTGCACTTTCTTTAGGGTCATTTAATATTTGCATTTCGGCATCCGGAACTCTGGAATCTATCGTTCCTTTCATTGGAAAAGAAGATATTTCATCATTGCAAATTTGAATAAAGATTTCAGGAGAAAATACGGTTAGCTGATTTTTTATCCAAAGGCGATAAGGAGCTTGGCTATATTCGAAAATTTCTTTTAATGAAAGATTCGTTTCTACCGAAGTTGCACAAGTCAGGTTCGTTAAATACGAATTACCTCGTAATATATTTTTTTCTATTATAGAAAACGAGTGCCGATATTCACTGAAAGGGATAAATTGAGGTTTCCATGTTATCGGTAAAGAGTTATTTTTGTGACCTTTCGGACAGTTCGTTACTCCGTTAAAGTCATATAGAATTAAGTCGGGATCAATATCGGATAGTTCGAGAATATAGGCTTCGTCTCCTTGGTAATTGATGATAAATATAAATTCTTTTCCGTATTTTCCGAGATTATTTAACTCTTTAATAATATCGGTTTGTGAGAATAAGTGCATAAGTTGGTAGATTTGTTTTGCAAAAATAAGGGCTATACTCTGATTTTTATGAAAAATATATTTGAATTTTAAAGCCAGTCTAAATTTTTCAATGAAAAATACTATCAGATCATCTTTGTGTTTTTTCCGGTCTATTTTCCCGCTTCGCAGTCATGTCGCTACGTTTCTTATCGGAAAAAATATTCTCGAGACAGTTCTCAGAAAATATGTCCATACAAAATTTAGACAGGTTCTTAGAGGTATGATTTGTGTTGATTCTTGAGAATAATTAATATATTTGTCTCAAACTACTATTCCCCATGAAACTCTTAATCTTTATTTTGTCATTGGTTATAAATATTCCGGTTTGCTTATCTCAGGGGAAAAAGGTATTGCAGATCAGTTCTTATACTGTTGACGACGGATTATCTCATCGGGTGATATCTAATATAATACAAGACTCTAAAGGATATATCTGGATGGCGACATGGAATGGGTTGTGTCGTTATGACGCTTCTCGTTTTGAAACATGGAATATGTTACCGAACGGTTCGACGATAGGAAGATTGCTTCGAATAGCAGAAACGGAGGACGGGCGTATTTATTGTCATAATTATAATGATAGCGTTTATATTTTTGATCCGGCTACTTGTAGATTTATGCAATGTACGGGAGCTGAGAAATTAATTTCTTATCCGCCTAATCCTTATTTATTGCAAGTCGAGCAAGGCGGATTGCTTATTATCCACCGTGATTCTGGAGAGCGATATTTTCTTCCTGTGAAGAGTAATAAACGGTTGAAGAACACTTTGCATGCCTCATTTTCTGATAGACAGGGTAATTTTTGGGTCAATTTTGATGATGTTTTATATAAATTATCGTTTTCACCGGAATCTTATATTTACCGGACACATGTAAAAACAGAGAATTCTTTACTTTTTGGAGATGAGATCAGAGCGATTGCATGTAGTGCAAAATCCGGACGTTTGTGGATCGGTGCTAAAAGCGGAGATATTTATGTTTATAATAAGGAGGGAGATTTTGAGGGGTATCTTTCGAAAAATGGGTCTGTAACGCAAGTTCCCGTCCATTTCGGTGCTAATGCGTATGTGGTAAAAGAGGATAGATCGGGAAGAATATGGATCGGGACAAAAGGAGACGGCCTTTATAGCCTTGTCCCTGAGGGTGATAAGAAATATACAGTCAGTCATTATACGCAAAAGTCTCATGGGTTGGCTGATGATCGGATATATTCCTTGTTTTTTGATGATTCGGACAGATTGTGGATCGGAACGTTTGGTAATGGATTTTCTATTGTTTCCGTGAGGGGGGATAGTGTGAATTTATTAAAGAACGGACTTCCCGGACAGCGTATCAGGTGTATAGGGTCTTTTGATGCGGGTCTTATTTGTGCCTCGACTAATGGTTTGTACCTTGTTGACAGCACAGGAAAAGTGTTGCGAAAAATAGGGAGTTCCGATTTTACATTTGTTCATAAGGCCAATAGAGGGGATATATATGTTTCTACGATTGGGGCGGGTATTTTCAGATTGTGTTCAGAATCCGGACATTGGCAGCTTATTCCTGTCAGATTAGGAAATGTTTCTTATGATGTCGTATTATCCATTGCAGAAGAACTTTCGGGAAATATTTGGTTTGTGTCTGATAATAGTTTAGTGCGATTGTTTACAGATGGAAACATACAAACTTTCAGTCAAGATTTTTTCGGTAAAAATATCACTTTCTCAGAAGGTATTCCCATGCTGAAGGATAATAAGCTTTTCTTAGGTACGGCGGACGGTTTTGTAGAAATGAGTTTAGAATCTTCAGAAAAATTTCTTCCTCCTTTATATTGGAGATATATTCAAGTCGAGGATTCTTTGTTTGTCCCGACAGATAGTTTGTTGACCGTTCGTTTGGGAGAGCATGTCCGGATAAGTCCTGTGGCTCTGGATTATCGGCCGGGAACTATACGTTATAGTTATCGTTTGGATACTGATACCGTTTGGCGAGATCTTGATTATGGTAAAGTTATAGAATTAGATGATTTGTCGAAAGGCAGGCATGTGTTGACGGTTCGTTCTACTGATAGTTACGGTATATGGATGAATAATGATCGTACGTTTATAATTGATGTACGCTCTTCATTTTATAAAGGAGGAGTATGGTTTATTGTGATAGGCTTATTGGTCGTTGTTTCGATTTTTTTGTTTTATAACCGTCTGCCTTTTGTTCCGAGGAGTTCATTGCCAGATATATCTCCTTCATTACCCAAAGTGGACTTTTCTCCTGACGAGCAATTTTTGGAAGCGGCAAAATTGTTTGTAGAGTCGAATATGGATAAGCCGGAATTGTCTGTTGATGATTTTGCAGCTTATATGGGGATGAGTCGTACGATTTTGTATAACCGTATGAAAGATTTGCTTGATAAGACTCCCGCGAATTTCATAAAAGAGATGAGAATTAAACGAGCGGTACAATTGTTGAAGTTAAATATATATACTATTTCGGAAATAGCTGATATGACCGGTTTTAATGATGCAAAATATTTCAGTAAGGTTTTTAAAAGAGAGATCGGTGTTTCTCCGATGTCTTATGTTGATGAACAAGAGCGAACTAAGAATTGATTTTTTAATGAGATTGTTTGATTCGTTAAGTTTTTCGAAGTTGTAAAAAAATAGCGATGATAGGATTTTATCACCGCTATTTTCTTTATTTACTATTTTTGATTAACAGCAGCAACCACCTTTTCCTGCGCTACCCAAAACATCTTCGATTTTGTGTTTGTACAGTTTTTTCATATTGTCACGAGCCGGACCTAAATATTTACGAGGGTCAAATTCTGCCGGTTTTGTGGCAAATACTTCACGGACAGCAGCAGTCATAGCCAAACGGCTGTCTGAGTCGATGTTGATTTTGCAAACTGCCGATTTAGCTGCTTTACGCAATTGTTCTTCGGGAATTCCGATTGCATCTTTCAAAGCACCTCCATATTTGTTGATTGTAGCGACTTCTTCTTGAGGTACAGATGATGCACCGTGAAGAACGATAGGGAATCCCGGAAGTTCTTTTTCTACACCTTCCAGTACGTCGAAGCGCAAGGGGGGAGGAACGAGGATTCCGTCAGCATTACGGGTACATTGTTCCGGTTTGAATTTGTTAGCACCATGAGATGTTCCGATAGAAATAGCCAAACTGTCGCATCCGGTTTTGGTAACGAAATCTACTACTTCTTCGGGTTTGGTATAGGTATGATGTTCTGCAGAAACTTCATCTTCGACACCGGCCAATACACCGAGTTCTCCTTCTACGGTTACATCGAACTGATGAGCATATTCTACTACTTTCTTAGTAAGCGCTACATTTTCGTCATAAGGAAGGTGAGATCCGTCGATCATTACAGACGAGAATCCCATGTCGATACAGGATTTGCATAATTCAAAAGAATCTCCATGATCAAGATGAAGAACGATCTGAGGATTTTTGCAACCTAATTCTTTGGCGTATTCAACTGCGCCTTCAGCCATATAGCGAAGCAGCGTCTGATTGGCATATTGACGTGCACCTTTTGAAACTTGAAGAATAACCGGAGAGTTGGTTTCTACTGCAGCTTGGATAATAGCTTGCAACTGTTCCATATTATTGAAGTTGAAAGCCGGAATCGCATAGCCACCTTTAATAGCCTTAGCAAACATCTCTCTGGTGTTTACGAGGCCTAAATCTTTGTAACTAACCATTTTTTTAATGTATTTGCGTTAATAAATAAAAACTACACAAAGGTACTAAAATTCTTACAAACCGAAACATCCGAAACTTAAAAAAAATATGTGAAAACACTCTGGTCTGCAATATTATGATAGAACCCGATAAATTTAGGTTTCTTCTTTTCCCTTTCATTTTTTATAAGTATTTTTGTCCACTTGATAATTATAAAAACCGTTTAGAGTGTCTAATGGTTTAATTTTCTGTAATTAAGTTCGTTATTAATTTATAAAACATTTCAGATTAAAAGAGAATGAGAAGATGGCGTATTGAGGATTCGGCCGAGCTGTATAATATTAACGGATGGGGGCTGAAATATTTTTCTATTAATGACAAAGGTCATGTAGCGGTAACACCTCGTGAGGGGAATGCTTCGGTCGATCTGAAGGAGTTAATGGATGAGTTGCAGGTAAGAGATGTTACATCACCTGTTCTGGTACGTTTCCCGGATATTTTGGATAACCGGATCGAGAAAATCTCAAAATGTTTTGAGCAGGCTGCGGAGGAGTATGGCTACACGGCACAGAATTTTATCATTTATCCGATAAAAGTAAATCAGATGCGTCCGGTAGTGGAGGAGATCGTTAGCCACGGTAAAAAATTCAATATCGGACTTGAGGCGGGGTCTAAGCCTGAATTGCATGCTGTTTTGGCTATTAATATCGATGAAAATTCCCTGATAATCTGTAACGGTTATAAGGATGAGAATTATATCGAGTTGGCTTTGTTGGCGCAAAAAATGGGTCGTCGTATTTTTCTGGTGGTGGAAAAATTGAATGAGCTGAAATTAATCGCTTCTATTTCTAAACGGTTGAAGATACATCCGAATATCGGTATTCGTATAAAACTTGCGAGTTCGGGCAGCGGCAAATGGGAAGAGTCGGGAGGTGATGTCAGTAAATTCGGACTTAATTCCAGCGAATTACTTGAAGCATTGGATATTCTGGAAAAGAATAAAATGCAAGATTGCTTGCATCTGATACATTTTCATATAGGTAGTCAGGTTACCAAAATCCGTCGTATAAAAAATGCTCTACGCGAGGCTTCTCAATTCTATGTACAGCTTCATAATATGGGCTTCAATATCGATTTTGTCGATATCGGAGGCGGATTGGGAGTCGATTATGACGGGACTCGCTCTTCTTCGAGCGAGAGCAGTATGAACTATTCGATACAGGAATATGTGAATGACTCTATTTCTGCATTAGTGGATGCTTGTGTGAAGAACGATATTCCTCAGCCTAATATTATTACGGAGTCGGGACGTTCCCTGACCGCCCATCATTCTGTCCTTATATTTGAAGTTCTTGAAACGACGACTTTACCTTCGTGGTCAGAAGATGAGTCTGTTTCGGAAAAAGATCATGAATTGGTTCAGGAGTTGTATAAATTGTGGGATACAATGAATCAACCCCGCCTTATCGAAACTTGGCATGATGCCCTGCAAATACGGGAGGAAGCTCTCGACTTGTTCGGACTCGGAATGCTCGATTTACGTACCCGTGCCCAAGTGGAGCGTCTTTTTTGGTCGATAGCGCGCGAAGTATATGAAATGGCTAATGAGATAAAGCATTCTCCTGAAGAATTGAAGAAGATTGCCAAAATGTTGCCGGATAAGTATTTCTGTAACTTCTCATTATTCCAGTCTTTACCTGATTCTTGGGCGATAGACCAGATATTCCCGATAATGCCGATAAGCCGGTTGGATGAGAAACCTGAACGTACCGCAACCATACAGGATATAACTTGCGACTCGGATGGTAAAATCGATAACTTTATTTCTACCCGGAATTTTAATTATCACCTTCCGGTACATAGCCTTACTAAAGATCCCTATTATATAGGAGTGTTTCTTGTCGGGGCTTATCAAGAAATTCTGGGAGACCTGCACAATCTGTTCGGAGATACGAATGCCGTGCATGTAAGCGTGTATAAAGATCATTATGAAATCGACCAGGTAATTGACGGAGAGACGGTTGCAGAAGTATTGGATTATGTACAGTTTAATCCGAAAAAGATGGTTCGGAGTGTAGAGACTTGGGTAACGACTTCTATGAAATCCGGTATTATAACACCGGAGGAGGGACGTGAGTTTTTATCGAATTACAGATCGGGATTATACGGCTATACCTATCTTGAGAAAGATTGATAAAAAGCGGTACAGATCAAAGGAGAGGTTACAGTGCAACGTTATTTTTTGTATTTGGCTTATAGCGGTACTCGATATCACGGTTGGCAGGTACAACCTAATGGTGTGACAGTACAGGAGCGTATAGAGGAAGCTTTGACTTTATTATTACGGAGAGAGACTCCGATTGTCGGGGCGGGAAGAACGGATGCCGGAGTACATGCCCGTTTGATGGTCGCACATTTTGATACGGAAGATGTGCTTCAGGATCTTCAAGGGTTAGTAGAGAAGTTGAACCGGGTATTGCCTTCTGATATTTCTGTCTATAAAATCGTTCCGGTACGGGCGGATGCTCATAGTCGGTTCGATGCCTTGTCCCGCACTTACCGTTATTATATGATCGACCGCAAAGATCCGTTTTCCGGGATGTATGCTTGGCGTTATCATGGAAATCTCGATTTCGAAAAGATGAATGAGGCAGCCTCTTGTCTGTTTCGTTATACCGATTTTACAAGTTTCAGTAAGCTGCATACCGATGTAAAGACCAATAATTGCCGTATTATGAAAGCTCATTGGGAAAAAGAAAACGATTTGTGGGTGTTTGAAATTAAGGCAGATCGTTTTCTCCGAAATATGGTGAGAGCGATTGTCGGAACTCTTTATGATGTGGGAAGAGGGCGGCTTTCGGTCGGAGACTTTTGTCGGATTATAGAAGATAAGAATCGTTGCAAAGCCGGTATTTCAGCTCCCGGGAATGCGCTCTTTCTTGTGAATATAGAATATCCGGAAGAAATATTCGATGTGCAATTTTAGAGCCTGTTTAAGTTTTGCTCGGGTCAGACAGAGGTTTGGAATTTTCTTTCGAGAATGTTTTTTTGAGAAATTTTGTGATGGCAGAGACGGTAATGCTTTTGAATGATTAATCGATATGTGGCTTACATTTGCTTTTATTTCGGCAACCCTTTTGGGGATGTATGAAGTTTTTAAAAAGATGGCGTTGGAAGGGAACGCCGTGATTCCCGTACTTTTTCTGAATACAGTATTTTGTAGTTTGTTGTTTCTTCCTGTTATTTTATTGTCCCGTTTCTGTCCGGAAATGATGCAGGATACTCTTGTGTATGTTCCCAAAGTTTCTTTTGAAACACATCTTTTTATAATATTGAAAGCTGTAATCGTACTGGCTTCATGGATTTTTGCATATTATGCGATGAAGCATTTGCCTATTACGATTGCGGCAACGATCAAAGCTTCTCAGCCGGTTCTTACACTGTTGGGCGCTTTATTGGTTTTTGGAGAACGGTTGAATCTGTATCAGTGGATCGGGGTTACTATCGCCATTGTCTCTTTCTTTATGCTGTCGTCTGCCGGAAAAAAGGAAGGGATCAGTTTCGTTCATAATCGCTGGATATGGTTTATTGTTTTGGCAACTATAACGGGATCGATGAGCGGGTTGTATGATAAATATCTGATGTCAAACGGTTTTGACCGTATGACTGTTCAAGTATGGTACACTTATTATCAAATGGTGATCATGTTTTTTATATTACTGTTCTTATGGTATCCTCATCGAAAAAGAACTACGCCGTTTCGGTGGCGGAACAGTATTTTTCTTATTTCCCTATTCCTTGTTGTCGCAGATTTTGTCTATTTTTATGCATTGAGTTTTCCCGATTCTATGATTTCTATAGTCTCTATGGCGAGACGAAGCGGAGTCGTGGTTAGTTTTGTCTTCGGCGTATTCTTTTTCCGTGAGAAGAATATCAAGGATAAAGCTATCGATTTGATATTGGTATTGATCGGTATGTATTTTCTCTATTTGGGAAGCCGGTAGATATCTTGTTACTCGTTTTCGATCACGGCAGATGGCTGTCGGACAAGATTTAAACAAGAGTTATGTCTTTATTCTTTTTTCGTTTTACCGTCTTCTCGTTTTTATTGTTTATCTTTGTTTCTCAAAGAAAGATGTTATGAACAGAGTTATTCTTGCTTTTTGTTTTCTATTATGTATATCGGGGCTGAAAGCCCAACAAGTCGCCGCTTATTTTGTCTCTATGCCGGAAGAATTGTTGCTTCAGATAGAGCCGAATCGACGTAAGGATATGATAGATTTTTTTCAACACGGACAGAAAGGCGGCATTACGAATGCTTTGGGCGGAAATTCCGAGATCACGGCGATGTCGGATAAATATATGTCTGTATCTCTTTCTGATGTCTCTAAAATGGAGATATGTGTTTTGTCTAAAGATACGGCGGATATTATTGCGGTAGTTCGTACGGTGTGTGCTCCCGCATGCGATAGTCGGATAAGCTTTTATGATGAACAGTGGCAGCTTCTCGACACGAAAGATTTTCTACAGTTTCCTGTCAATGCCGATTTTTTTGTCGCTCAAGAAGTTCCCGGAAGAGATGAGGCTTTGGGAATGGTAGATATGATGCTTGCCGAATATCGTTTTTCTCCGGATAATGATGTATTGACGGTTGATTGTACGATAAAAGATTATCTTCCGGATGAGATTTATAAACAAATCGCCCCTTTTTTGAAAAAAGAGGCGTTACAATATTATTGGAACGGAAAACGATATGAATTAAAAAATTGATCGTCTTAAACGTATTTTTTATTCGTCTTCTTCCTGATCGTTTATCCGGGTAGCCAGAACTTTATCGATACGGGCTGAGTCCATATCGACAATTTCGAATTCGAATCCTTGCCATTGGAATTTTTCTCCTGTAGTGGGAATATGTTCCAATACCCCTAAGATAAGCCCGCTTAACGTATTATAATTATATTCATTATATAGACCCTCCAGATCGAAGTGTGCCAAAAAGTCATAGAAAGAACATTGTCCGTCTACAAGACATGACCCGTCTTCTCTGACAACGATATCCGGTTCTTCTCCCAATTCGGGAAGTGCGCCGAGCAAGGCCTCCATAATATCTCCCGAAGTGACGATTCCTTGAATGCTTCCGAACTCATCTGTTACCAGACCGTACTTTATCCTTTCTTTTTTCATTTTTTCCAGTGCATTATATACGCTCATCGTTTCGGGAATATAATGCGGCGGGATGATATGCTGCCAAATTGAAAAATCGGGAGAGTCTATTTTTCCAAACAAGTCCTTTGATTGAAGTATACCTACGACATGATCAAGCTTTCCGTCGGATACAGGATATACATGATAAAAATTTTGGCTTATCTCTTTTTTCAAAGTTTCTTTATCGGTAGAAATGTCTATCCATGTGAGTTCATTTCGGTGAGTCATGATAGAGCCGACATTTCTGTCTCCCAAATTAAAGACCCGTTCGACGATATCTTGTTCTACTTCTTGTACCTCACCGTCTTCAGTCCCTTCTCTGATAATCGCTTTAATCTCATCTTCGGTGACTTTCCCTTCTTCATTGGGATTTATGCCTAATAATTTTAAAACTAAGGCTGTACTTTTTGTTAATAATATTACGAACGGAGCTGCAATTTTCGATATAAAATACATCGGCTTGGATACGATGCGGGCAACACGTTCGGCTGCTGCCATACCGATTCGTTTGGGGACAAGTTCCCCGATGATTAAAGTCAGATAGGTGACGATCGTAACGATTATAATTTTGGCTATGGCTAATGAGTATGGAGCTAACGGCTCTATTTGGGCGATTATTACGGCAAAGTTTCCGGCAAAAGATTCTCCGGAATAAAGACCTGTAAGAATTCCGATGAGAGTGATCCCGATTTGAATGGTAGAAAGGAATCTGTCAGGTTCGTTAGCCAATTTTAATGCAGTACGGGCAGTTTTACTACCCCGTTTGGCATCTGCCTCAAGTCGTGATTTTCTTGCCGATACGAGGGCGATTTCCGACATGGATAAAGTTCCGTTTAAAATAATAAGAATAAGAATAATGATAATTTCCATAAATTAATCTTTAATTTCCCGAAGATAATGCATTCATAAAAAAACTCATAATTTCAGAAAGATAATTTACAAACTTTATTTAAGAGCCGGTCTCAATTTTCCAATTAGAAAATATTATCAGGTCATCTTTGCGTTTTCTTCCGGTCTTTTTTCCCGTTTTCACTCGTCAGATAGCCCGCTATCCTCTTCCTGAAAACAGAAAAACATACTCGAAAGAAATTCTCAAATCTGACCCGAGTAAAATTTAAACAGGCTCTTAATAGGTCTGTTTAAATTTTGAGAAAGAGCATTTAGTCAGGTATTATTCAGACTTATTTTGATCAGAGGCTTTTTACTTATCTGCTGTTGCCGGTTTTGCTGTAAAATAACACTCCTTGTTGTTTGCTGAGTTTGTTTGTAAAAATATTTGTGTGAAATTTTACATGTTTTTTTATCATTTTGTTGTGGCCAACTCTCATGAACGTTTGTTAAAAACGCAAATAATCACTATCTTTGTCGTGTCGTTGAAAGCGTCGGCTTTGTTTCGACAATACATGTTTAGTAAAAGCGTTTAGTTTTATCCTTAATAAGAAAATCGCCAATTTTCGAATAAGCAGAAGGATATAACAGTGCAAACGTTCATGCTTAGCCATATAGTCACGTGAGTGAGTATATACGGTCGGGCGTGGGTTGGCTGTTTATTTCTGCGTAGGTGTTTGGCGATACCTCTTATTAGATAAACTGACAAGTTCCCACGCTTTTTTTGTGTCTTTATGTTTAATCGCCGGTTCGGGAATTTAGGGCATAAAGTTGTGCTTGAAAGCAATGGAAAGAAAATTATTTATTTTCTTTTTTGTCCTTTTCATCTGTTCTTGTTCAAAAGAAGAGACCGGGGATATAGAAGAATCTGATTCTGTCGAGACGGTATTCAATGAGAATACAGTGGTGTTAAACGAGCGACAAATCAATGCCATAGTTACTGTCGACGGAGGTGTCCTCTCTTTTGAGAATACGATAGAGGGTAAAGATCTCCCGTCGATCGGTCAAATCCTTTTTACGTCTGAAAAATCAAAACACCTGCCCTATGGTTTTTTAGGTAGGGTTACTCAAATAACGGAGGAAGCGGGTCGGTATAAGGTCGAGACAGAGCCGGCTCCTTTAGATGCCGTGTTTGACAGGCTTGTTATAAAAGAAAGTGTCGATTTAGTGCCTGCTACCCGTGTTTCGGTCAGGAAAGATGAAGATGGATTTTTTTGTATGGAACAACCTATAACATTCGAACAAAACTCCGCATCGGTTACCGGGACAGCCAGTCTGGGTTTTAAGCTGGATATTCATATCGATATTAATAACCGTGCTCATAAACCTCCTTATGGGTATATAATTCTGCAATCTAAGGTCTCAGGTGATTTGAATTTCAGTTTGTCGACGGAAAAGAGATTAGAATTAAGGCATCCGATAGGCAATGAGATTCCGTTATCCGCTTCTTTAAGTAATATTGTTATCTCTCCGGTATTGCAGCTATATGGAATTGTGGAGGGAGAAGGTGAAATATCCGTCGATGCAGGTATGACTTATGCGAAGAAGACGATCGGTGCTATTGAATATAAAGACGGAATATGGAGTGGAAATGCGCGGGATTGGAACAGCGGTGATGATAATTTCGGTTGTAAAACTACGGCCGGTATATCGTTGAATGGCGGTTTCTTTGCGGGAATAGCAACGGCTATCGAATTGAGGTTGTTTAATAATGAAAATATGAAAATTGCCATCGAACCTAAATTCGGGCTGAACGAAACAGGGAATTTTGTCATCGATTTGGTTGATACGGATTTGTTTAGAAAAAACAAAGATTCAAAAATTAAGGCCGGGTTAGGGATAAAAATTGGAGCAAAGGTAGATGCTCAAATTTTTGGAGAAGGAGCGGAATTTCCTATTTGGGATAAATCATTTTTTGAAAGAGAATCATATCTTTTCCCTGCTTTTGAGAATAAAAATATTAAGATCGATAAAGATCGTAAATCGGTCTCAGCCGACTATTCTGTGGGACGTGACCTGTTATTCGGAGCTGCCGTAGGGGTGGCTTTATATAAAGGGAATCAGGTCGATTCCTATTCTAAACCTGTAAATTATTTTTTGAATGAGAACTTCTCAAATCCGTTGACATGTTCGTTCGATAACTTGCAGGATGATGTCGAATATACACTTTGTCCCTATGTGATGTGGGGAGATTCCTTTTATCCCGGTGAGCCGAGGCATACGTTTACTTTAAAAAATGAAGAAAGTAGCGGCTTAGTCGGGCGTTGGATCGAAGTCCATTCACAAGGATATTATCACAGTTTTTCCAATCCCGAAAATAATGAAGAATGGGACAAAGATATTTCTGCGGATGGAATTTTCTGTTTCAAAGAGGATGGGACGTTCATGGATACAATGTATGGAACAGTAGCAGGAGGGAATTGGGTCTTAAATGGTAATCAGCTAATCATCACTACTACATGGAGTAACGATTCTGAATACGATCCTGGATATATGGGACGTAGTCATGTGGCAACTATTGTGGAACTTAACGAATCAAAATTGGTATTGGAATTCTTCCATAAAGATGGGTATGGCGAAGAATATGAAAAAACTACTTATGTAAAGGTAACTTCCTTTCTCATCGGGACATGGCAGCGTGTGTCAAATTCGGGATGGGTCAAACAAGGTGGGTATGTAGATGAATGGAATAATTCTTCTGGAGAAGAGGGAAGTCGTATAGTTTTCAATGAAGACGGAACTTGCAAGTTTTACATGTACGAAGATGGGGTATTTGTGGAAGACGCTTTCGGTACATGGGACTATAAATCAGGTAAAATCTGTGTATGGGATTCGGATGCGGAATCTTTCTGGACTGTAAAAGATCTTTCCGCTTCGACACTGACTATGGAGATGCACGAAAAAGAGACGGAGAACAACGTCGTTACGTATGAGTTTTATGAAATCGATACTTATCACAAAATAACAAATAATCTAAATTGAATAAATCATGAGAAAAAATTTCTGCTTATTATTAGGGCTATTGTTCTGCATGTCAGCCCATGCGTATGATTTTGAGAGCGGGGGTATTTATTACGATATTACTTCGCCAACGACTGTTTGCG